>JANMTD010000073.1:0-4953 GCA_031390075.1 Deltaproteobacteria bacterium
CGGCGGCCTCGAGGGCGAGGGTGTGGATCAGGAGCGTCCAGGTCACGCTCGCGAGGAAGGCCAACACCAGCGGCGGAAAGAACACGCTGTCCGTCAGGTTCGAGGCGAGCACGACCTGGAAGAGCGCGAGGGCGACGAGCACGAACTCGGATTTCCGGGGCCGTGCGTCGAGGAGCTGGAGGCCTTGCGCGAGGGCCGTGAAGTAGGCGAGGGAGATCGTCGCGGGATTGCCCGCGAGGGCCGAGCGGATCGTGACGGTCGTGATGCCGGCCATCAGGATGTTGAGCCAGATCGGGCTGCTGCGGAACGCGGGCGGCGCTTGCCGCGTCGCGAAGGAGTAGGCGAACGCGGCGACCTGGACCGCGACGAGCCAGGGCGGGAGCTGCTCGGTCAGCCAGAGGGTGGCCGCGGCGACCAGCGACATCAGCCACGCCGCGGGCGGGCGCGGACCCTCGACCCGGCCGCGGAACTCGCGGCGCGTCATGCCGAGCCCTCGATTGCGGCATGCGGCTCGACTCCGCCCTGCTCGGGCTCCACCCGGGCGAGGAAACACAGCAGCTCGCGGCGATGCCCGGGACCGCTCGCAGGGGCGAAGCGGGCGGAACGAGTGCGCAGGCCGACGCGGTGGCCGGCGTCGAGATGGTGGACGAGCTCGGACGCGGCCTTCGAGATGCGGCCCTCGACCGCGGCGCGGGACATCTCGGCGTTGAGGAGAAGCAGGATCTCGACCTCGGCGGCGGTGTGGCCCTCGCGCTCGCCGACGACGAGGCGGCCGCTCTTCACGCTGCGCCGCCAGTGGACCCGCGCCGTCGAGTCGCCGCGCACGAATTCCCGCACGCCCGAGAGCGCGTCGCAGATCGCTGAGCGGCCCGGGCGGTCGTCCGTCTCCTGACGCGATCCGCTGGCGTCGAGGGCGTGCGCGATCGGGACGAGCGCGGGGTACACGAGCAGGTGTTCTCGCGCCTCGAAGTCGACGGATTTCACGAACAGGCCGAAGGGAAAGCGGGTCGAGACGCGCAGCGATTCGAGCTCGACTGCCCCCCGGCGTTCGGGGACGAAGGCATAGCTGCGATCGACGACGGCGCCCGGCCCGACGCGCAATACGAAGCTCCGCCCCGCCGTCGTCCGCCCCCCCGCGGCCCGGCCCCGCGGCCCGCGCCCGCTCGTCGTCGCCAGCCGATCCTCGATCGAGAGCGCAAAGGCCGCGACGCGCGTCTGTCGGTTGCGAATCCTCAGCAGGACCGGATTCGGGGCGCCGGCGAAGATCTCTCGCGGCACGACCCGTTCGACCGTGACGCCCCGCAGCGAGGCCTCCGACAGGATCCCCGAGAGCACGAGGAAGGCCAGCATCAGCGCGAAGACGAGGTAGAGGAGATTGTTGCCCGTGTTCAGCGCCGCGAAGCCGACCCCGAAGATGATCGCGACGAAGCACCAGCCCGGGCGCGTGGCGCGCAGGCTTCGCGGGGGCTTGAAGAGCCGGCGCACGCGCTTCAGAGCGGGATCGCCACCCGATCGACGATTTCGGAGACGATCCATCGCGAGACCTCGGCTTCCGGGTGCGAGCCCGTCCGTGCCTCCACCGACACGCGGTGGGCCAGCACGTCGACGGCGAGATCGCGGATGTCCTCGGGAATGCAGTAGTCGCGCCCCGCCACCAGCGCCGCCGCCTGGGCGGCCCGCCGCAGCGCGAGCCCAGCGCGGGTCGAGGCGCCGAGGGCGAGCGCCTCGTGGTCTCGGGTCCCCTGGACCAGCGCCAGCAGGTACTCGAGCAGACTCGCCTCGACCTTGATGCCCTCGACGGCGGCCTGCAGGCCCTTCAGCTCGTCGAGGTCGAGGACGACCTCGAGCTCGGGCAGCACGTGCACGCTCGGATCGCGCGCCAGCACGCGCAGCTCGTCGTCGCGCTCGGGATAGCCGAGGGAGAGGCGCATCAGGAAGCGGTCGAGCTGGCTCTCGGGGAGCGGGAAGGTGCCGTGGTGCTCTTTCGGGTTCTGGGTCGCGACGACGAAGAAGGGGTCAGGCAGCGGGTGGCTCGTGCCGTCGACGCTGACCGTGTTCTCGCTCATCGCCTCGAGCAGTGCGGACTGGGCCTTCGGTGAAGCCCGGTTGATCTCGTCGGCGAGGATCAGGTTCCCGAAGAGGGGGCCCGGCTGGAAGCGGAACGAGACGGCCTCGCCGGCAATCGAGCGATCGGGGATCGAGCTGCCGGTCAGATCGCCGGGGAGCAGGTCGCTCGTGAACTGGATGCGGCGGAAGTCGGCGTCGAGGGTGCGGGCGAGGGCCTGGGCGAGGGTGGTCTTGCCGACGCCGGGCACGTCCTCGAGCAAGAGGTGTCCGCGCGCCAGCAGGCATAACACCGAGCGCCGGATCACCTCGGGCTTCCCGTGCACCGCGCGCCCGATCTCGGCGAGCCAGCGCGAGGTGAGCACGGCGGCCTGGCTCGCGGTGAAGACTCGGGGGGACGGGCAGCTCATGCGCGCAGGCTCTCCAGCGGATTCGGGACGGGTCCGGTCGGGCGCCGGGCGCACGGGCCGCACGGCGAACTCCCGGACGCTTCGGCCACGCAACCGCGAGCCCTGAGGTCGCAGGCGGTAGGAAGCCGGCTCTCGGCGGCCTCGCGCGCTGCGACCGGCAACTCGCGTGCAGTCCGGCGAGAGATCAGAAGCTGTATTTGAGCTCGAGGTAGAGGCGGTCGTTGTCGTCGTAGGCGCCGATGGCCTTGTCGGGGCCGCCGACGAAGACGAGCCAGCCGGCCTCGAGCTTCCAGGCGTCGCTGATCTCCCATTCGCCCGAGGCGCGGAAGAGCCCGCCGTCCTGCGCCCGCTCGCCGAAGACGATGCCGAGCAGCGTGATGTCGAGCCGTTCGCGGAAGAAGGGCCGGGAGATGCGCAGCGCCGTCTCGAAGGTGCTCTGCTCGAAGAACTCCTGGAGCTCGGGGCTGCGCGGGAGATCGAGCCAGTGCCGGTTCAGGACCTCGAGCGCAACGGTCAGCGATTCGGCCCCGTACCACTCGACGCCGACCAGGCTGTCGATGCGCTGCTTGTCGTCGCTCCAGAACGGGATCGGCCCCGTCGCGCGCGGGCGCAGCATCCGCACGTCGCCGAGCCAGGCGAGCTCGAACTTCGCGAGCCACGGGCCGCGGGTCACGTTGCCCGCTGCCCCGAGCATCCCGAAGCGATTGCCCTCGAGCCGCGCCCCCGTCGAGCTTTCGACGTCGAAGACCCGACTCGTCTCGTCGACGTAGGCGCCGAAGAGCCCGAGATCCCAGCCGCTGAAATTGCCCTCGATCCGGCCTGCGAAGCCGGGCTTGCGCGAGAAGTTGCTCTCGTCGTCGACGGGGAAGGTCACGATCAGTCCCGGACCCGAGGCGAAGCGCGAGAGATTCGGATAGAAATCGCTGCCGGGCGGTGGATTGCGATCGAAGCGCGTCTCGAAGACCAGGATCGCCTCGGCGGACCAGGGCCCCTTGCTCGCATCGAGCTTCGCCATCCCCCGCGGCCGGCGCAGGTCCTCGATGTCGACGAGTCCCGGCTCCTTGTTGTCGAGGGGGTTCACGACGTCGACGATGCGGAAGGTGTCCGAGCGGCCCCAGTTCACGATCTTGCGCCCGATCGTCAGGTCGATGTTCTCGTGGATCGGGCCCGCCGCGAAGACCTCGCCGGCGTCGATCTGCCACTCGTAGACGTCGAGCACCGGCCCGCCGTAGTCGCCTCGCCCCTTCAAGCGATAGCTTAAGTCGTACCAGCCGAGCGCCTCGGCCCGCAGCTGCCAATCGCGGGGAAGCTGGACGTCGAGCTGGAGGTATCCGTCGAGGTCGAGGCGCGTGAGCCCGCCGAAATCGGAATCGCGACCGAGCTGTCCCGGGCCGCCGACCTCCGTCGGACGATCGCCGTGGGGCGCGTCGTGATCGAGGTAGCTCGCGACGATCCCGGTCGCGAGCGAGCCGCTGAGATCGACGTTCTCGTGGAGCCAGCCGCCGAAGGGGAGACGGGTCAGCCACGCGGGCGCCTCCGACTCGTCCCCGAGCTGGGTCTCGTCGAACTCCTCCTCGAAGCCACCCATCAGTTCGTCGAGATCTTCGTCCTCAGCGGGAGCCCGCACCGGCGCGAGCAGGGCCCCGAGTACGAGCGCCGCCGCAACGCACCCGGGTCGAGGACGCAGTCTCGGGGGCACGGCTCGGGCCGCCAGGGCGGGGCTGCTCGCGTCCGACAGGGTCCGGTCTCGAGACCGCGGACCGAGAACTGATCGAATACGAGCTTCTGGCCGAACTTGACGTCGGAGGTCCGCAGGATCGTCTTGTGAAGCGTCTGCTCGCCCTTCTTCGAGGTCATCGTCATCAACGTGGGGACCCAGATGCCCTCGATCTGCTCGAGCTTCTCGACGTTGAAGTACTTGTTGCGGTTGCCCTTCTTGACCCAGATCTTCGAGCGGACCATGACGTCGTTGTCCTGGCGGATGAAGACGATCGACTTCGTGTAGCCGGTCTCGTCCTTCTCCTCCTCGTTGTTGGGCACCGACTCGATCACCCAGACCGGATGCCCATCGACCTCCGACTCCTGCAGCAGCTTGTAGTCGTAGTAGGCGAGCGGGCGCTCGGTCATGTCGGCGTATGAGAAGTCGGAGCCCATGAAGGACCCGCTCTTGTCGCTCGAGGCGATGCGCTTGGTCTTCTTGAGGGCCGGCAGATAGAGCCATTGGTCGTCGTCGCGGGACGCCTCGTCGTAGTCGTAGGTCAGGAAGCCCGTGTCCTCGACGTCGGCGGGGGCGAGGAAGAACATCATCGACCAGGTGTCCTCGCCCTTGTCCTTCGTGAAGGACCGGAGCTCGCGCACCCGCTGCTTCTCGTTCTTGTCGATCAGGATCATCTGGAGCGTCGAGGTCTGGTCGTCGCCGTCGTCCCGGGCATCGACGCGCTCCATGATCGTGCGCGCCTTGGGGTCGTCGGCCCGGGCC
>JANMTD010000089.1:0-12952 GCA_031390075.1 Deltaproteobacteria bacterium
CGACCCACTCTGGACGAGGGGCAGGCTTCCAATCGGTCCGACGGTCGTAGACTCGTGGGTTCATCGATCGACTCTTTTCACCCGAGTGTCTCCCGAGGCTCTCGGGGTTGGGGGATGGGCTCGACGCTACCGCTGCGCCGCGGTTCTGGCCCGCCAGCCACGAGCCAGCTCGCCCACGGCTTCTCCTTGCGCGAGGATCGTGTCCCAGCTCGCCTCGCATCCGAGCGCAGCCGCTGCGCCTTTGCGTGTCCCGATCGCGGCGGACTCCAGGGTCGAGTCGCTCTCGTTCGCGAACCCGAGTCCGTCGATCAGGAATCGCCTGAAACACACGGGGATCTGTCGAAGGCTAGGCAGCGCAGCCGCGAGATGGATCGGATGCCGCCCGATCGCCCCCAGCTTGAGGCCGCCGTCATCGGTCAGGACATCGACGAGCGCCTCGATCGCGCGGTCGGGGACGCCGACCCTCCTGAAGAGCGCCTCGAGGGCGGCCTTCGGGCTCGCGAAGCGCTCGGCCAGGACGAGCTCGATGAAACGGTGGACGCGCGCTGGATTCAGTCCGTCGGGGTAGAGGAGGCGTCCGTTCGCGTCGACGCCCACGCCGCTTCCGGCGACCTGCTCGATGGCCTTCGAGACCAGGCGACTCGTCAATGCACGCATGGGTCGGGAGCTTGCGGCATGGGAATCGGGTACGCGAGAGGCGGGAGCGGACGCCCTGACCGAACGGCGGTGTAGGCGTCGACCGAATTTTTGGCACAGTACGGGGGCTAAGCCCATTCCGGGATGGACGGGACAGAAAATGCAACTCGCACCCAGTGAAGACCAGCAGGCCCTGGTCGCGCTCATCCGAAGCTTCCTCGAAAAAGAGGTTCCGCCCGCGCGCGTCCGGGCGGCCGAGCCGCTCGGCTTCGACGGCGCACTCTGGCGGGCGCTCTCGGATCTGGGCGTCCCGGGGATGACGCTCCCGACGGCGCGGGGCGGAATGGGCGCGTCGCTGCTCGACTGCGCGTTGGTCGGGGAGGCGCTCGGGGCGCACCTGGCGCCGGTGCCCTTCGCCGAGGTCGTGGCGGCCCGAGCAGTGCTCGCGTTCGTCGACGCGCCGCGTTCGTCGCTCCCCGCGACGCCGGGCGAGCACGCACCCGCGTTGACGTTGGCGCTGCGCCCGGCACGTGGCGGTGTCTTCTCCCTGGTGCCGGCGGGTGCGGTCGCGACCCGGGTCGTGGGGCTCGACGGCGACGAGCTCGTCCTCGTCGAGGCAGGTCCCGGGGAATTGGGCGATGCGCCAAGGACGTTAGGTGACTCGCCGCTGGCCGATCGGTCCGCCGTCGGGAGCGGGCGCATCTGCCTCGCGCGGGGTGCGGCGGCGCGGGCTGCTTTCGAGCGGGCTCTCGATGTATGGCGTGTGCTGTCGGCCGCCGCCCTCGCTGGGCTCGCGGCCCGCGCGCTCGAGATCGGAGTCGCCTACGCCACCACGCGCGAGCAGTTCGGTGTCCCGATCGGATCTTTCCAGGCCCTGGCCCACGGTCTCGCAGACGTGGCGGCGGCCGTGGAGGGCGCTCGTCTGCTGGTCCGGGAAGCCGCCTGGGCGGCGGACCAGGGGGAGCGTTCTGCCTCCGTGTTGGCCTCGGCCGCCTATCTCTTCGCCGGCGAGACCGCACAGAAATCGGCCGGGGATAGCCTGCATGTCCACGGGGGTTACGGGTTCACCCTCGACTACGACATCCAGCTCTTTTACCGACGCGCGAAGGCCTGGTCCCTGGCCCTCGACGTTCCGGCCCGCGAGCGGCGTGAGCTCGCGCGCCGCGTGCTCGCCTGCGACCACGCACCGGGCCGTTTCGGTCCGCCCCCGGCTGGCGCGGTGCACGGATCCGGGATGGACTTTCGCCTGGGTGAACGCAGCGACCGCTTTCGCGCCGAGGTGCGTGCGTTCCTCGCGGAGACGGTGACCGACGCCATGCGCGAACGCGCCCATGCGTCCGGGACCTATCACGATTGGACGCTCCACCGCGCGCTCGGCGCGAAGGGCTGGATCGCGGCGACCTGGCCGCGGGAGCTCGGCGGCCAGGAGCGCGATCCGTCCGAGATGGCCGCCTTCCACGAGGAGGCGCAGCTCGTGGAGGCGCCGATCGACGGGCTCCTGATCACGATGATGGTCGCCAACACGATCCGCGACCTCGGCAGCGAGGCCCAGAAGCAGGAATTCATTCCGCCCATGATCCGGGGCGAGTCCCTCGTCGCGCTTGGCTACTCGGAGCCGGAAGCCGGCTCCGACGTCGCGGCCGTGCGCACGCGCGCCGTGCGCGAGGGCACGGGCTGGCGGATCGACGGCGAGAAGGTCTTCACGAGCCTCGCCCATGAGTCGCAGTACATCTTCCTGCTCACGCGCACCGATCCCGACAAGCCGAAGCACGCGGGACTCACCCTGTTCCTCGTCCCAGTCGACACGCCGGGAATCGAGATCCGCCCCATCCGCACGCTCGGCGGTGAGCGCACCAACGCCAGCTTCTACAACAACGTCCAGGTCGACGATCGCTTCCGGATCGGCGAGGTCGACGGGGGTTGGTCTGTGTTAGGCGTTGCGCTGACCCACGAGCGGGCCGGCGGGAGCCAGGAGGGCACGCGCGTGCTGGCCCAGTTCGTGGACTGGGCCCGCGAGGCAAAGGACGCCGACGGCGGTCGCCGCATCGACGATCCCAGCGTCCTCGAGGCGGTGGCACGCGTCGCCATCCACAACGAGGTCTCCTACCTGCTGGGCCGTCGTCCCGGCTGGCTGATGGACCGCGGCGAGCCCGCCGCCGTCGCCAGCTCGATCGGGCGCCTCTTCTACACGACGGGCTTCCAGGAGACCTGCTCCGAGCTACTCGATCTGCTCGGGCCGGAGGGCGTGCTGCAGCATGGGCAGCCGAGCGCCCCGGCCGGCGGCTGGATCGAGCGGGCCCACCGCCATGCCGCTGTCGGAACGATCTACGCCGGATCTTCGGAAATCCAGCGCACGATCATCGCAAGGCAGGGGCTCCGGCTGCCGCGGGGTACGGACGGGCCTCGTCGGCAAGGTTAGGCGTGGGTGCTCGCGCGAAGCGGTGCTCCGGGTCGGCTCGGTCGCCTCGGCAAGCTTCGCCACGCCGCCCCGGGCATTTTCTCGAAGGTCGAGTCGAGCGCAGGTGGCCCAGGGATCCGTGCGCACCTGCGTCGGATGACTCAGCTGCGGTCACTCTCGGCCCGCGATGAGCCGGCCCGCCCGACATACGCGGCCATGAGGAGGGTGACGATGATCGCCACGACTGCGTCGAGCAGAGCCCGGAGGTAGGCGATGATTCCCAGGAGGACTTCGAACAGGGCCGTCGCGGCGACACTGGCGCCGAGCAAGACGATGACCAGGGGCGCCCAGGTCGCGCCACGCCACACGCCGACCGCGGCGACAATTCCGAACACCGCCTGAAGAAGGAAGCCGACCAGCAGCAGCGGCACGGGCAGGCCGACGAGCATCCCGGGCACGTACACAGCACGGTAGATCCCGAAGACAGCCAGTGCGAATGCAATCAGCAGCAAGGCCGTGGATCGATTCATGTCCATCCTCCGAGGTCCCTGCAAGATCCCATGGTGTGTCAGAGCTTGACCGATCCAAATCGACTCTGAAATCGAACGGTTGAGTACGCCCGCGGCCAGCCGAGGGTACACCGTTTTCGCACGCCCAGTTCGTACCCGTCATCGACGGAGCCGCGGACGCAGGGTACGGCGCCGCGCTGTCGACTCTACATCGTGATGACCGGCAGCCTCGAACCCAACTTCAACAATCTCGAAGTATTCATCGACTCCGCGATCGGCAGCGCCCACTCGATCGGCAGTGCGGCCCTACCGCAGGGCTTCGACGATTTTTTTGCGGCGGCTTTCCGCCGCCCGACAGGAATAACACCAACAACATCGGCGCGCTGGGCGCGCAGTTCTTCTGCCGCGGTCTGCCCCAGGAAATTGGCGGTACGACGGTTGCTCTGCCCGGGCTGAGCCAGGGCGACCTCGTCGACGAGGTCTACGCCTTCGGCCCAGGCGGGGCGACGAATCATGCCGGAACCGGGGCGATCACCCGGCCGCTCGGGGTCGTGCTGCCGGTCCACTCCGCCGCCCGAACGGCACACGCGGAGAGCTACGCCAGCCGCGAATGCCTCTCAAGCCTGAACGCGCTTGCAATTGTCCGGCACCGTAAACGGCTTCGCATTGCGGAGGATCATCGAGATCTGGCTCTCCAGGATCTCTCGGGTCCAGCTGTACATCGCGTCGGCGTTCGTAGAACCGACGGGCTTGGTGCACATTTTCTCGCGGCGGCCCCAGAGCAGCAGATAGGGCTTCGACTCTTCCCGAGCGATGCCCAGCTCGACGGCGATGCGCTTCGATTCGTGCGTGTGCTCGCCGCAGATCACCACGACTTCGTCCGCCGCCTGGATCTCGGTGCGCGCACGCTCTTCCGAGACCTCGTCTGCCGACCCGCCCGGTGCACCCGGGAGGATCTCGAAGGACGACCCGGGCTGCTTCGCCTGGGACCGCAACAGCGCGAGGAGGTCGGCGTCATTCTCGCGGTCGAAGCTGACGAAGACTCGGGTTCGGGTCATGGGTCCTCAGCTCGGCGTGAGATGGGGGATTCAGATCAGGGCCGACGGGGCACGCGCGAGATCGCGCGTGCCCCGCAGAGCCTGTTGGCCGGGCCTAGCGGCGATCGCCACCGCGCGGCTTGTCCTCTGCCTCGTTGACGCGGAGGGCGCGTCCGTCCAGATCCGTGCCGTCGAGGGAGCGGATCGCCTCTCGGGCCGAGTCTTCCTTCTCCATTTCCACGAAGGCGAAGCCGCGTGCGCGGCCCGTCTCGCGGTCCATGATCACGTTGACCGAGGCCACCTCACCGTGGCGTGCGAAGAGGGACCGGAGGTCGCTCTCCGTAGAAGAGAAGGGAAGGTTTCCAACATAGATTTTCTTGCTCAAATGATTTCCTCGTCGGGGCCGTCTTTGCGGTCCGCCGACAGGCCGTGCTCCCCAATCCAGATCATCTGGATGCGGGAGCGCAACGGCGATGAAGCACTGCGAAACGCGTCCCAGAGGGCGGTCTCGGAATGCGATTAGTTTTTTCGATTGGGGGACAGGGGGGCCTGGCTAGGCCGCGTGCTGTAGTCCGATCGGAAGCACGAATCGAGCCGACGCTAGCAGACTCCCTTGGCTTTGCCGAATGAGGTCGTTTTGCCCGCCGGCCGACCCCCGTGCATACTGCTTTCCGGAGGCCTGCCCATGAGCGGAACCCGAATCGACGATCCTTCTCTCCCCAGTGTCGTCACGGTCGGCTGCGCGAACTTCGAGAGCGTTCCCCGCAACAAGACGGCCAGCCTCGAGAAGCTGCTCGGTGTCGTCCGGGCCGCGGCCCGCCAGGGCTGCGACCTCGTGGTCTTCCCGGAGCTCGCCATCAATACCTGGGGCGAGTGCAAGGACTGCGCGCGCGACCATCGCCCCTGCGCCTGGCACCTCGAGCAGGCCGAGAGCACCCCCGGCCCCGCCTCGGACGCCGTCGCACGCCTCGCGCGCGAGCTCGGCATCCACGTGATCTACGGCTTCGAGGAGCGCGATGCCGAGGATCCGTCGATCCTCTACAACGCCGCCGCGCTCGTCACGCCCGACGGCCTGCTCGGAACCTATCGCAAGCTCCACCTCGGGATCCCAGTCGAGACCGACCGCTTCACGCCCGGCAACGCGCTGCCGGTCTTCGAGACGCGCCTCGGCCCGATCGGGATCCAGATCTGTTACGACTTCTACTGCGGGCCGGAGCTGTCTCGGCTGTTATGCCTCAAAGGGGCGAGGCTGCTCGTCAACCCGACGGGCCGAAGCGCGCTGCCCCGGGCCTCCGAGAACCTGATGCACGCGACGCTCGTGCGCGCGCAGGAGAACCTCGTGTACGCGGCCTCCGCGAATCGCGTCGGCCCCCACGGCGCCTCGAGCTGGGCGGGCGGCAGCGTCATCGGGGGCCCCGCCTTCCCGGGCTTCGGGCAGGTGCGCGCCCGGGCCGGCGACCGCGAGGAGCTGATCGTCGCGCCGCTGAACTACACCCAGCTCGCCGCCTGGTACGACTGGCTGCCCTGGCGCGACTGGCGCCTCGGAGCCCAGCTGCCGATCACCGAGCTCGTCGCCCGCGAGTTCGAGGCCCTCGTCTCGAAAGCGCGCTGAGGGTCGAAATCGGCGCGGGCGTGCGCACGGCCCAAAGCTGCCACACTCCGATAAAAGGGAGGGCGTGCGAGATGGCAGACCTACTGATCCGCGGCGGGCAGGTCGTCGATGGCACGGGCCGTCTTGCGTTTGCGTCGGACGTTCGCATTCGCGATGGCGTGATCGCCGAAGTCGCGCCCGGTCTGCGGCGCGAGGGCGAGACGGAGATCGACGCGAGCGGCGCCTTCGTGACCCCCGGCTTTATCGAGCAGCACACGCATTACGACGGCTCGCTCTGGTGGGATCCATTCTGCGATCCGATGCCCGGCTTTGGCACGACGACCTGCGTGATCGGAAATTGCGGCCACAGCCTGGCCCCGATGCGCGATCGCGATCGCAGCGGACTGATCGACTTCTACTGCTACATCGAAGATCTCCCCAACGAGGCCTTCGAGCGCGCGATTCCCTGGAGCTGGGAGACCTGGCCCGAGTACGCCCGGGCGGCGCGCGCGCATCCGACTGCCATCAACGCTGTGCCGCTCGTCGGGCATACGCCCATTCGCGTCTACGTGATGGGCGACGCCGCCTGGGAGCGGGAGGCGACCGGGGACGAGATCGCGCGAATGGAGCAGGTCCTCCGCGAGTCGCTCGCGGCGGGGGCTTTCGGATTGGCGTCGTCGAGGATGGACATCGATCGAGACGGTCGCCCCGTCCCGTGTCGTGTCGCGTCGAAGGACGAACGTCTGCGACTCTTCGGCCTGCTGGCGGATCAGAAGCGGATCGTGATGCAGGCGCTTCGTCTGCTGGAGCCCCGCTACTTCGCGGGCGATCTCGAGCAGCTCGCGCAGGATTGTCGGGATACCGGCGTTCGCGCGCTCTGGGCCGCCTTGATGTCGACGCCCGGGGAAGAGGCGGTGCGTCGGCAAATCCTCGATCTGCATCGGAAGTTCTCCGCCGAGGGCCTCGATCTCTGGGGCCAGACGAACGGTCGGCCGCAATCGGGCGCGATCAGCTTCGAGCGCTCGATCTTGTTCCAGGGCATGGATGCGTGGCACGCGATGGTGAATTCGGAGCCGGAGGCAAAGAAGCGTCTGTTAAGCGACCCGGATTGGCGCGCGCGGGCGCGGCGTGACTGGGATACGGCCGACTTCGTCATGTTTCCCAAGGACCACCTCGACAAGCTGGTCGTCGGACACTGCAAGCCCGAGAACGCGGCGTGGCAGGGCATGTCGGTCGACAAGTTCGTCGTCGAGCGCCCCGGCGACCACGCCTCCGACGTCATCGCGGATTGGCTGGTCGAGAACGGCACGGAGGGGACCGGCTTCAATGCGATCCTCGGCGGCAACCGGAACGTCGAGGGAATCTGCGAGTTGCTGGCGGATCCGAAGATCCTCTCCGGGGCGAGCGACGCGGGGGCGCACATCCAGCTCATGTGCGCGGCCGGCGAGAGCACCTATGTCTTGACCGACCACGTCCGGGACAGCGGTCGCCTCACGATCGAAGATGCCGTGCACTACTACACCCAGAAGCAGGCGGATTTCTTCGGAATCCGCGATCGGGGCGTGATCGCGCCGGGTTATGCGGCGGATCTCGCCGTCTTCGACCTCTCCGAGCTGGTCCATGGACCGGACGGAGTCGTCCGCGACATCCCGCACGGCAGCTGGCGCTACACCAAGGCGCCGGCGGGCTATCGGGCGACGATCGTGAACGGCACGCCGACTTCGCTCGATGGCGCTTTGACGGGAGCTCGACCGGGTCATTTCCTGAATCCGAACGCGCGGGTCTGAAGCGCGTGCGAAGACTTCAGATCGACCATGTCACCGACTATCGCTTCGACTCGGGCGTGACGTTCCTCCCGCACCGCTTGCTGCTCAGGCCGCGCGAGAGTCACGGGTTGCGCATCGCGTCGTCCACGCTGGAGATCTCGCCTGCGCATCTCATCCGCTGGCAGCGCGACGCCCTCGACAACTCGGTGGCGGTGGTGAGCTTCACCGATCCGGCCGATTCGCTTCACATTGCGAGCCAGGTGATCATCGAGCATTACGACGAAGAACCCCTCGATTTCTTCGTAGAGGACTCTGCGGCCTATCATCCGTTCTCGTACGGTCCGACGGACGCTACCCTGCTCGACCCGATGTGCTCGCTCGCGTGGCCAGACGACCGCACGAGCGTCGAACGCTGGTTGCGCGGGCTTGGGATGGGCTCGAACAGGGTCGAGACGTTCGCTCTGCTCGACCAGCTCAATCGCGCGATCCCCCAAGACTTTCGCTATCAGGCACGAGAAGAGCCGGGCGTGCAGTCACCCGCAGTGACGCTTTCACTCGGCAGCGGTTCTTGTCGCGACCTCGCGGCACTTTTTATTGATGCGACTCGGCAACTCGGGTTCGCGAGTCGTTTCGTCACCGGATACCACACCAGCTATGCCCATGAAGCGGGCGCGGGCTCGACCCACGCATGGGCGGAGGTGTATCTGCCGGGACCTGGCTGGAAGGGGTTCGATCCTACGGGCGGGGTCGTGACGGGGAGCGAGCACATCGCGGTGGCGGTCGCCGGCCATCCGGAGACCGTGCCGCCCGTTTCGGGTAGCTATGTCGGTACGACCGACTTGCATCCTATGATGCAGGTCTCCGTTCGGGTGTTCGCACTTTGATACGTGTCTGTTCCTGATATTCGTCCGAGCAGGCTTGCGCAGAGCCTCGACGTCGGTGAGTCAGAACTTGGGGCGGTAGTCTGCGGGTCCTTCTCGGTCCGTGCCTTGCTCATTGTCGCTCCTGGCGGTTGAGAGCCAGACGGCGTGTTGGTCGGAGTTCGGTACTTCGAGGTCGAGCGACTTCGACGGACCGAGCGGCTCGTGATCGTTTCCCGCCAGCATCACGACGATGCGGCGCTGACCAGGGGTGGGCTCGTGAAACGAGAGCCTGGCGTCACGAGACGCTGTTCCAAAAGCCTCGAAGCCAGGCTTTCCGCACGAGATATACCAGGAACTTGGGATTCCAGACGCGTCGCGGCTCCGCGAGGATGGGCAGGCTGAAGCAGGTCGATTAGAGCCGAGGAGAGATTCATGCTGTACACGATCGTTGTAGTCCTGCTTGTGTTGTGGCTCCTGGGATTCTCGCTGCACGTAGGCGGCGGCTTGATCCACACCCTGCTCGTCATCGCGATCGTCGTGTTCCTCTTCAATCTGATAAGCGGCCGGCGCTCTTCGGTCTAGCTCTGCAGCGATCCGTGTACGCCCTGGAGAGCCGGTCCACAGCTGCTGGTTTCGCGTTTGCCCAGGACGAGATCGCCGGCTGACGCAGACTTCCCATACACTGCCCGCATGAAGATCCTCTCCCTCTGCGGCTCGCTGCGGGCCGAGTCTCTCAACCGGAAGCTCCTCGCGATTGCCGTCGCGATCGCGGAGCGCGAAGGTGCAACCGTCGATCGCTCCGACGCGCGCATTTTCGACGTCCCGCTCTACGACGGCGACATCGAGGCCGCGTCCGGACTGCCGCCCGCGGCGGCCGCGCTTGCGGCGCGGATTACGGCCTCCGACGCGTTGCTGATCGCGTCGCCCGAGTACAACTTCTCCGTACCCGGCGTGCTGAAGAACGCGATCGACTGGCTCTCGCGCGGGAAGCCGATGTCGCTGCGGGGCAAGCGCGCCCTGCTGCTCTCGGCGTCGCCATCGCTGGTCGGCGGCAACCGGGGACTCTGGGCGCTGCGCATGCCGCTCGAAGCGATTGGCGTGCACGTCTACCCAGACATGTTCTCGCTCGCGTCGGCCCACGAGGCCATGCAGGACGGCGCCTTGAAGGATCCCATGCTGGCGAAGCTGCTCGACGGCATGGTCAAGGGCTGGGTCGCCGAGGGGAAGCGGCTGACCGCAGCGCCGTAGCGCGTCCGACGCACTCGCGACCGCCGCGGCCGGATGCGGAAAATCAGAGCGGCTCGGAGAAGAGCGCCGCCAGTCGGGGCGGAACGTCGAAGAGCAGGTTGTCACTTCCCGTCGCGGCGAGCGGATGGAAGACCCTGTGCTCGAACCACCAACGCCCGTCGATCCGCCGGTAGCGGTCGTGATAGACCCCGAACACCTGCGTCCACTTTCCCGTTGCCCGCTCCCGTCGGTACTCGCAGATGGAGTTGCGAGCTCGGGCGGACTCCGCCTCGAGCCGGATCTCCAGACGGGAGTTGAGCAGGACGAACTCGAGGAAATCGAAGCGCTCGATCGACGCTTGGATGAAAAGACCGATCGCTACAGGCCCTGTGACCTCGAGCGGGGGGCGCTGCAAGGGCGTGACCTCCATCCGCGCGTCCTCGAGAAAGAGCTCCGGGAGCTCCCCCCACGCCCGGCGATTCACGGCGTCGGCATACGCAGCGAGCAGTCGCTGGATCGCGATGTAGCTCGCCGTCTCCTCGAGCATCTTCTCGTCGATCGCCATCTCGTCGAATCCTTCCCCTCACCGCTAGTCGAGAGAACCGCTCCGGGCAAGCTGTGCCTCGCGCAGGTCGAGCTCGTTCTCGATCCGACGACGCGCGGCGTCTCCGACCTCGCCTCTGCACATCAACGCGTAGAGGTGTTGCCGCTCGGCTTCGATCAGGCCCCGCTCGAGCTCGACGGAGAGCATCGCCGAACGTTGCTCCTGGGCGTCGATCCCGATCCGGTAGCTGAGCTGCCGCAGCTGCTCGCCGTAGTGCGCGCGCAGCGGGGCGACGACCTGCTCGGGCATCTCGTGTTCGTCTGCGAGGTCGTCGATCCGGCCCAGCGCGGCCTCGATCGTGAGTCGCCGGCTCGCGATCTCGTCCGCCGCCTCGATCCGGCGCTCGTCCCGGCCGTTCGTGTCCAGTCCGAGCCAGTGGATCACGCTCGGCATGAGCAGCCCCTGGCCGATCAAGGTCACGACGATCACGGCGAAGGAGAGGAACAGGATCAGGTCGCGGTGCGGAAACGGCTCACCGCTCGCGGTCGTGAGCGGAATCGCGAGGGCCGCAGCGAGGGACACGATGCCGCGGATGCCCGTGAAGCCGACCATGAACGGGACTTGCCAGGCGGGGGAGGGGTCCCGGCGCGCGAGCGAGGGAATCAGCCAGCGGGGCAGGTAGGTCGATGGAAAGACCCAGACGAAACGCGCGAGGATGACGACGGCGCTGATCAACGCGGCCGAACCGATCAGCTCTACGACCTGTAAGTCGCCGATGCGGTCGAGCAGCGTGCGCGTTTGCAGACCCGTGAGGAGGAAGACCATGCCCTCGATCAGGTACGTGAGCAGGCCCCAGACGAAGACGCCCTGAAGACGCGTGGCCCCCGTGATCAGCCGGGGGCCGTTCCAGCTGATATAGAGCCCGGTGACGACCGTCGCGAGGACGCCCGAGCCGCCGAGGTGCTCGGGCACCCAGTAGGCGAGGTAGGGCGTGACGAGCGAGAGCGTGATCTCGACGCGGGGATCGCGAGCCGCGTGTCGAACGCGGAGCATCAGCCAGCCAACGGCGAGGCCATAGGCGATCTCGCCGACGGCGATCGCGGCGAAGGTGCCGAGGGCGGACCCGAACTCGAAGACGCCTGCGCTCACCGCGGCGATCGCGAAGCGGTAGAGGATCAGTGCGGTCGCGTCGTTGACGAGACCCTCGCCCTCGAGAATCACGCGAAGCCGTCGCGGCAGGCCGAGTCGGTTCGCGATCGCGAGCGGCGCCACGACGTCGGGCGGCGAGATGATCGCGCCGAGCACGAACGCGACCGCCCACGGCAGGCCGAGCAGCGTGTGCGCGACCGCGGCCACCAGGACGGTCGTGAACACGACGCAGCCGACGGCGAGCAGCGTAATCGGCCGCAAGTTGAAGCGGAACTCGCGCCAGCTCATCGAGATGCCCGCGGAGTAGATCAGCGGCGGCAGAACCAGGAGCAGCACCAGCTCCGGCACGAGCTGGACACGCGGCAGGCCGGGGACGAGCGCGAGCGCAACGCCCACCACGACGAGCAAGATCGCCGGCGGCAAGTTCAGCCGCCGCGCCGCGAGTGCGACCGCCGCCAGCACGACGAGCAGAAGCACCGCGATCTGCACCGTCTCGATCATCGTCCCCCCGGCGAAAATCCCAAGATCGCCCGGCGGTCCCGAAAATCAACCCTCAGAACTCGTCCGGAACGCCGTAGCGCTCCTGATAGCGTCGGAAGTAGGGACGGATCTGCGCGAGCTCGCTCGGGTCGAGGGCCTTGTAGCGGTGTACGCCGTGCTTGTCCTTCGGCTTGTGCTCGAGATACAGACGCACCCGCTCTCCGACCGCGTCGTCGTAGGGGATCTCGAGGTCGCGGTAGAGTCGCTCGATCATCGCGACCGGATCGTCGATCAGGTCCTGATAGCGCGAGTCCGCGATCTGGTCCGTCGGGATGCGCTTGCTATCGCGCAGGGCCATGACCGCCTCGAGGCGCTGGGCCGTCGGACCCGCGGTCGTGATCTCCTCGAATCCCGGTGCGTCGAAGTCGCGATCGCTGCGCTGCCAGTAGAAGGTGCGCAGCAGGTTCGTCACGGAGGCCATGCTCCGGATCGGATCGCGATGGGTATGGATGATCCGCGCGTCCGGATAGACCTCGAAGAGCGCCGGCAGATGACCGAGGTGGTAGAGCGTCTTGCCGAACCAGCGCCGCCGCGGGCTCTGCCACTGCAGGACCTGGAGGAAGAGCTTGTGATTGCGGTAGAGCTTTCTCGGGTCGGCCGCGTTGACGTAGGCGTCGTAGGTCGGCATCTGATAGAAGGACTGGATGTGATCGCTGACGAGCGTGAAGGCCCAGACCGACGCGTCCTCCGCG
>JANMTD010000095.1:0-4710 GCA_031390075.1 Deltaproteobacteria bacterium
TTCTTGTGGAGGTCGTAGACGGTCCCGTTCCAGCGCCAGACCGGGAAACAATTTCCGGGCCCGCCGATCTCGATGTCGGGGTATCCGAGATGCTTCGTCTCGAGGATCGTGTAGACGCCGGGGAAGCCGAACTGGGATGCCCACTTGCCGTCCTTGCCCTCGATCAGGAGATCGAGCTGGACGCCGGCCATGCCGAAGCAGCCGCCGTGCAGGGTCGTGAAGACCTCCGGCTTTCCGTCCCCGTTGAGATCGATCACGTCGGCCTGGTAGTCGACCTCGCTGCCGCAGTTCTCGTCGAAGACTTTTCCGGCGAGCGCCTTCAGCTTTCCTGCCGTCGCCTCGGAAACGACCTTTGCATCCGCCGCGGGATCGGCGGCCGCTGCGAACGGCTGGATCAAGAGGCCGAGCAGAGTCGCCGCCAGGATCGATATCGGTTGTCTCATGTCTTTCATCCTCCAAAAGGTGGCCGAGTCGGGGCGCGCGCCGTTACCGCTCGCGCTCCTCCATGTGGAATCGGTGCAGGACCCGGTGCGCGATGGGCGCGAGGATGAGGCCCGCCACGAAGATCACGAACAGGCCCGAGTAGAGCGCATACAGGCCGGCGAAGAGCTTCCCCGCCTCGGTCACGGGCATCGTCACGGGGCCCATGCCGCCCAGCAGCATCGAGGCATTGAGGAAGCTGTCGAGCCAACTCAGCTGCTCGAAAGAGCGGTATCCGACCATGCCGGCGAAAAGAGAAGCGGCGATCAGGACGCTCGCAATCAATACGCTCTGCGCCAGCCGAAAGAGAAAATCCCGCGACGAGATCACGGGCTGAGCGCGGTGTTCGAATATCGGGTGCAACCGCTTCATCGGGCGCCTGTTCCAGGGGAGGCGGTCATGCGCGCCTCTTCCCGCGCTTGTCGGCTGCGCTCGCGAGGTTCTGCTTCACGCGATGCCGCGTCAGCCGTTCGATCAGCGCCAGGGGAATCGGCTCGTCCAGCGTAAATCGCAGATTCCCCTTCGCGCCCGCGTACGGCGCGGCGGCACGCTCGAGGCGGGTGTCGCCCCGGACGGGGGGATAGAAGCCGACGTGTTTCTTGAACGCCGCGAAGTAGACGAGAATTCCGTGCTGTCGGAGCGCCGGCATCTGGTAGCTGATGACTTCCTGGGCATCCGGCGCAGCCTTGCGAACGGCCTGCCGAACCTGCTCGAGCACGGCTCGGACCTCCGGTTGGAAGGAGGCGATGTACGCGTCGACGCTCGCGGGTCCGGTCCGCGAAGTCATTTCGATTCCCGCAGCGCTCTCATCCATCCGCCAGACAGGACGAAGCGTGGGAAGGTAATCCACTGCTCGGCGAAGATGCGGCCCAGCACATCGGTAGGACCAGCGAACGGCTCGGGAGGAACGGGCTCGCTCCCGTGACCGCGGCCCTGAAGGGCGATCGAGAGCCCCATTCCCGCCAGCGCGAGAAACGCGGAGGGCCACGACCCCTGAATCAGGAATCGGACGAGGGCCAGATTGCAGACCAGGAATAACGGGACGAGGACGATGTGCAGCGCGAGATTGGCGCGCGATCGATGAAAACGCGGATACCCGTCCCACTGCCAGCGAAGGAGCTCGGTCGTGTTCATGGGACCCCCTGTCTCCGCATGCGCGGCGCCCGGGCGAGACTCGACTCGATGCTATCACGACTCATGTTTTCCCTGAACGTCTTGATCCTGCAGGGCGATGGCCGACGGCGCTGCACGCCCGTCGGCCGGCATGCGGACCGAACGGATATCGCCCCGGCGCCGATCGACTCAAGGCCTGCCCCACTCGATCGAGCGAATTTGACCCGCTTCCGTCACGACGACGGCGACCGCTTCGCTGAAGCCAAGACCGGAGATTGCGACGTGGACCCAGCCCAGATCGCCGCGCTGCCGGTCAGGCCAATCGACGAGGGACGTGACGGGCTGAACCTCGTCGGCGGGCCCGCCTCCGTACGCAATCATGCGATCATACGCGGTCGATAGGCTCTCGGGGGATTCGGTCGCCCGCAGCTCCGGCGTCAGCATGGCAGCCGCGCCCTCGAAATCGCCCGCGACGAGGAGGCCGGCGAACTCGCCGGCGATCTTTCCATGGACCGTGCTCTCCGTCTCGCGGAACTCCTCCTCGGCCCGCTCCTGTGGCGTCATCGAGTCGGGGGTCGGACATCCTGCGAGCAGGAGCAGCAGGGGGAGAACTCGCATGGGATCGCCTCGAGGTTGCTGGTTATTCGGCGGCGCGGGGACTAGGAATCGGACGCCCAACTGCTTCGCAATCGCCAAGCGGTGAGGAGTCCACCCCAAAGCACGACCACGAGGACTCCCCAGATCGAAGCCGCTATGCCAGTTCCGAGGAGGACGAGACCGAGTCGGGAGAACCACGCGTGAGGAGCCCAGGGGCCGAGTCTCCAATCAGGCGGCTCAGGAGAGATCTCCGCGCGAAGCCTTTCCCCATCGATCATCCACAGGATGCCCGCGAGGAACAAGCAGAGGAATCCGGCCGCGGCCACTGCCTCGATCCCGGTTTGAGAATCCGAAACGGTTCCCCGTAGCCCGTCGACGAGGCAGAACGCGACGTAGGCCACACCGAGCCTCCAGCCCCAGAGTCGCTTTCCCCATAGTCCGAACGAGACGGCCAGCGCAAGGGGAATGGATACGAGGCTTACGACGAAATCGATACGGTTGAGCCCGATCTCGACGTAGCCAAGGAAATCCAGCGCGGTCAGAAGCGCATCGAGCGCCGCAAGGAATCCGAACAGGGCACTGGCCTTCTGGGATCGGGTCACCTTGGCGTCTCTTCGCTGAAAATTGTGGATCGACTCGTTAGTCGATGTGCACCACGCATGCCAACTCTTGAACTCAGCCGCCGCCACAGGCGGTCGGCTGCAGTGAATTTTCGGGCGGCGCACTCGCGCACACCGGACACAAAACCCATTCTTTGTTATCCAAGAAGGACTTCGAGGAACGTCGAGTTGTCCTCTCGGACCGCCTGCTCGAGGGCGTCGGCAAAAGGTTTTTCGAAGAGCACGCGGAGTCTGGGCCAGACGATCTGGCCGCCCTCGCTTCGAAGTACGAGAGCGACGCCAAACATGTAGGTGTCGACCCAGTCCATGTTGGGGATTCCGCGTTTGCGCGCCATCCAGGCGTCCTCGGTCTGGTTGATCCAGGTGAATAGCCAGATCATCCAGGTGAGCTTTTCGGCTTCGGAGAGGCTGTCGTACTCGCGTTGCCCGCGGATGTGAATGTCGACGAGATCGGGCCGCTGTGTCAGCTGGTGAAATGTCTCATTGTTGTCGCGCTTGATCTCGCGGGTCATCTGGCTCGATAGCTCGATCCTGGCACCTCGGACCTGAATCACGAGGATGATCAGCGTGATGAGCACGGCGATCGATCCAACGATTTCCCCGAGAGAACCAAGTTCTGAGATCGACACGTCATCTCCTACGGATCGGTATTTTTTCCCAACGGATCGAGGATCAGCGGTGAGTCCGCGCTCCAGTAGTTTCGTTGAAAGTAGGCTGGTCGGCGCGAAGCCGCACGACGGTCGGGGGAACTCGGCGGCGGATCGTCCGGTTAGACAGCGTCCATTCGCCCGATCAGAATTGTCGACTCGGCACTGCGGGAGAAGGACTCGATTGCCGGGTAGCGATGGCGAAGGAGCTGTTCGATCTGAGACGTCGCGCCGTTGCCCACCTGGAGCCACACCACCTTTGGGGGCAAACACTTCGGAGCATCTACAGTTGCCGTAAATCGTCGTCCTTCGAAACGATCATGATCCCGCGAGAAGCGGCGAAGCTCCAGATCTCCGCGTCGGGCGCCTGGGATAAATCGGCAGCGCCGACGTGGGTCGAGTCCGGAAACAGATCCGAGAGACTCGCGGCGAGCTTGAAGGAAAGGTTCTGGCCGAAGGGCAGCTTCACCAGGCACCGGCCGAGGCAAGCTTTCGCTCTCGATCAGCCGCGAAGGCCAAACAGGCCCGGGTATCCTCGACGGTAAGCTCCGGAAAGTCTTGAATAATCTGGGATTCGGACATGCCGGACGCCAGATAGTCCAGAACGTCAGACACCGTAATCCGGAGGCCCCGGATGCACGGCTTGCCGCTTCGCTTCCCGGGCTCGATCGTGATTCGTTCGCGGTGGTCCATCGCGGGCTTTCTAGCGTCGCCTGTCGCGCCCACTCAAAAGCAGGGCAGCCGGGGATGTCGTCGTCTAACGGATCGCGGATCAGCGGCTACAAAGACGTCGAACGACTCCGCAGCTCGAGCCAGAAGAGCGCCGTTCTTGATTCCACTCCAGCCAGCTTGCTGCACAGTCTGAACGTCATGGGGCGCCAGAAGGCGTCCCAGGCGCTTGGGCACGCACTCGTCAAGCAGCAGGCCCATCGGCGTCCAAAAGGGCGCGGGCATGCTCGAGTACGGAAAGCGCCTGGGCCTCCGTAACTGTCGGAAAATCCTCTAGAAAGTCGGCGAGAGGATGGCCGCCCTCAAGGTAATCGAGGAGCGCCTTCACCGGAACGCGGGTTCCGCGGAAAACGGGCGTTCCGCCAAGAACCTCCGGATCAGTCACGATCGTTAGACAACGAGATGCCATGGCTGCCCAGCGTAGCGGATCTTGCGGGGACGCGACTGCCGCGGCACGAGCGGCCCGTCGCCGCATAACGGATCGGCGCTCAGCGCCCGGGCCGGCCGCCGCGGTGGCCCGAAGC
>JANMTD010000097.1:0-4725 GCA_031390075.1 Deltaproteobacteria bacterium
CCGAGGTCTCGACCTTGAGCTCGACGGAGCCCAGGGCTCGGCCGATCACGACGACGGTGGCGCCGGGCCGCGTCGCCGCGATCGTCTGCTCGAGGGTGCCGGGAACGCCGACGGCATCGAAGCCGTAGTCGGCGCCGCGCCCGGCCGTCAGATCCTGGACGGCCTTCACGACGTCGGTGGTCGTCGCGTCGATGGCGTGGGTCGCGAAGCCGAGCTCGATCGCCTTCTGCGCCTTGCGCGCGATCCGGTCGACGGCGATCACGGTCGTCGCGCCGCGAAAGCGCGCGCCCATCATCGTCGAGAGGCCGACGCCCCCCGAACCGATCACGACGGCGCTCGAGCCCGGCGTCACCTGCGCGCGCAGGATCGCGGCGCCGAGGCCGGTGCTGACGCCGCAGGCGAGACCGCAGACGATCTCGAGCGGCGCATCGTCGCGAACCTTCGTGACGAAGCGCTCGGGGACGACGGAGTATTCCGCGTACGAGCCCTGGTAGTGGAGCGTGTGGATCGCCTCGCCCCGGGACGAGAGGCGCGTCGTGCCGTCGAGCATCTTGCCCGTGAAGAGCGGAGCCCGCTCGCAGAGGCCGAAATCATTGCGCAAACATTGGAAGCACTCTTCGCAGGGCCCGACGATCGAGCAGACGACCCGATCCCCGACGCGCAGCCGCCTCACCTCCGGGCCGACCTCGACGACGACGCCCGCCCCTTCGTGGCCGAGCACGATCGGATAGGGCACGGGCATGCTGCCCGTCGTGAAGTTGAGATCCGTATGACAGACTCCGACGGCGGCGATCTTGAGCTTGACCTCGCCCGCGCGCGGACGCGGATCGTCGATCTCCTCGACGGCGACCTTCCCCGGCCCACGACACACGACAGCCCTCATCCGGCGTTCCCTCCCGCGCGCAGGATCCTGCCCGGGCGCTCGCGCAAGCTGCCGACCAGCGACTCGCCGTCGCGCGTGATCGCAACACCGTTCACGAAGACGTGCTCGATGCCCTTCGGCTGATCGGCGATCAGTCGCTCTTCGTCGCCCGGCAGGTCGCGCACCCGCCGCAGCGGCCCCGGATCGAGCTTCTCGAGATCGAAGACGACGAGATCCGCGGCCGCGCCGGGGGCGATCCGTCCGCGATCGGTGATCCCGAAGAGATCCGCGAGCTCCGACGTCAGCTTCTGGATGGCCCGCTCGAGGGTGAAGACGCCCCGGTCGCGCACCCAGTAGGCGAGCAGCTCCGTCGGCATGTTGGCGTCGCAGAGCTGCGCGACGTGGGCCCCCGCATCCGACTGGCCGAAGACGGCGCCCGGCTGGGTCATCAGGTCGGCGACCGGCCCGTCCTCGTCGTTCGAGAGCGTCACGAGGAAGCGCGTCTCGAGATCGTCGTCGAGGGAGAGGTCGCAGAGGACGTCGATCTCCGTGCAGCCCCGCTCGCGGGCGAGCGAGGCGACGTCGCGGCCGATCAGCGCCGCATGGTGCTTCGTCTCCGCGACCAGGAACTTCTCCCACACGACCGGCGGCTTCACATCCGGCACCTGGCGCACCGCCTCGGCCCGCCAAGCGGGATCCCGGTAGAACGGCTTGAACTCCGACGGCGGCTTCCCGAGCAGCACGAGGAAGATCGGCACCGTCCGGAAGTAGTAGGGGTTGTCCATCCGGAACTGGAGCTTGAGGGGCAGGCAGGTGATCTGCGGATAGACGTCGGCGCCGCGGGCGCGGCCCTCCGCGTGCTCCTTCATCATCTGCTTGTAGTCGCGCTCGGGATAGGTCGAGAGCATCGGCGTCCACATCAGGGGACGGCCGATCTTCGGCTGGATCTCATAGCTGTCTCGCCAGGAGACGGGCGATCCCGGGGCGTAGGAGACGGCGCCGTAGCCGAGCTCGCCCAGCACGCTCGCCAGCGCGACGAACTCCTCTTTCGTCCCGTTGCGCGAGGGCACCGGCAGCCCGCGGTCGCCGCGGTGATTCGCCGAATAGCTCGAGGCGAAGCCCAGCGCGCCCGCCCGCATGCTCTCGGCGACCACCTCGCGCATGCGCGCGATCTCGGCGGCCGTCGCCTCACGCTCGTAGCCGGCGTCGCCCATCACGAAGAGCCGGACGGGGCTGTGGCCGACATAGCAGCCGTAGTTGAGGATCGTGCCCTTCCGCTCGATCAGGGCAAGATATTCGCCGAAGGTCTCGAAGCTCCAGTCGATGCCGGCGTCGAGCATCTTCTCCGACATGTCCTCGACGGCCTGGAGCGTGCGGACGATCGCCTGGCGCTGCGCCGGGCGCGTGGGCGCGAGCGAGAAGCCGCAGTTGCCGGCGACGACGGAGGTGACGCCGTGCCAGCACGAAGACGTGAGGCCGGGATCCCAGAAGACCTGGGCGTCGTAATGCGTATGGATGTCGAAGAAGCCGGGGGCCACGATGCGGCCGCGGGCATCGATCTCTTCCCCACCCTCGTCCCCAAGCGAGAGCCCCTGCCCGACCGCTGCGATCCGGCCGCCCCGGACGGCGACGTCGGCCACGCGTCCCGGCGCACCGCTGCCGTCGACGACGAGTCCCCCGCGAATCACGAAGTCGAGGGCCATGGCTACCACTTCTCCGGATCGGCCACGACGGCCGCGGGCACCGGATGCCGGAAGAGCTCCGAGGCATTGCGCCAGGCGACCCGTTCCTGGTCCGCCCGCGACAGCTTCTGGATCTGGCGCCAGAGGACAGCCTGCGAGTCGGGCCAGGTCCCATCGAGATGCGGATAGTCGGTCTCGACCGTCACGCGATGACTCCCGATGTGATCGAGCACGTCGAACGCGGCCGCCTCCTCGAGGGAGCAGAACCAGAAATTGCGCTGCAGGACCTCGCGCGGCGACAGGTCGATGCCCTCCCAGGTCCCGTAGACCGCCTGGTATTTCCCGACGTGATCGAGGCGATCCATCAGCCCCGCGACCCAGCCGACGCCGCCCTCGGACAGACAGATCTTGATCTTCGGGAAGCGCACCGGGATCTTCGAGTAGAGCCAGTCGACGGCCGAGAACATCGCGTAGCCGAAAAAGAGCACACCGATGCAGTCGCCCGGCGCGTCGCTCGAGGTGTTGGGCGTCGAGCCCGAGGAGCCGACGTGGAGACAGACGACGGTCCCGGTCTCCTCGCAGGCGGCGAGCAGCGGATCCCAATAGCCCGTGTGGATCGAGGGCAATCCGAGCGGCTCGGGGTTCTCGCTGAACGAGATCGCCTTGAAGCCGCGCGCCGCGTTGCGGCGGACCTCCGCCGCAGCGACCTCGGGATCGAGCAGCCACGGGATCTGGCACGGGATGAAACGATCGGGATGCGCGCCGACCCAGGACTCGAGGTGCCAGTCGTTGAACGCGCGCACCGTCGCGAGCGCGAGCGCGGGATCCTTCACGCCGAGCTGCAGGCGATGGCCGCAGAACCCCGGCATCGCCGACGGAAAGCAGACCGAGGCGTAGACCCCGTCGAGATCCATGTCCCGCACGCGGGCCTCGACGTCGTAGGCGGCCTTCCTCATCTCGTCGAAGCGAACGGGCTCGTAGGAGCACTCCTCGATCGGTCGGCCCGCGACCGCCGCGAGCCCGATCTGGGGATTCAGCTTGCCGTCGTAGAGCCAGGCCTGACCGCCGCCCGGATTCTCGACGATCCGGGGCGCCGCGTCGGCGAACTTCGCGGGCAGCCGCCCCTCGAACAGCTCCGGCGGCTCGACGAAGTGGTCGTCGGTCGAGATGATCGGCAGATACCGCTTCGCCCGGGGCGGGTCCGGCAGCAGCGTCACCTTCTCGGGCTTCTTCCCGCGCATGAAGCCCGCGCGGCTCTCCATCTCCTCGAGCTTGATTCCGGCCATCGCGGTTCCTTTCTCGCGGCGCGCGCTCCCGGTCCGCATGACGGCTGCGATCGACGCGACCGCGAGCTTGATTTCCCCTAACGCGGCGCGGGCGAGAGCGACCAGCCCGCGAGCAGGCCGAGATCGCTGCAGAGCTCCTGGCCCTGGATCGTCTGGCCATTGTACTTCCCGGCGTCGGGCGACTCGAGGATCCAGCGGCAGACCTTCGCGATCACGCTCGCCGGAGCTCCAGTCGACGCATCGAAGCCGAAGGCCGCCATGTCCTGGGCGATCCGCTCGGTGGCGATGAACCCGGGCTGGATGTTGAAGGCGCGCACGCCGACCTCGCGCATCTCCGCCGCGAGCACGCCCGCGATGCGGTGCAGCGCGCCCTTGCTGAATCCGTAGCCGAGTCCCCAGCCGCCCTTGCCCGCCGGCTCCGGCGGATCCTCGTAGGCGACGGTCGAGGTGATGTTGATGACGGTGCCCTGCTTGCGCTTCACCATCTGCGGCACGATCGCCTTGATCAGCACGATCGGCGCCAGCGCGTTCGCCTCGAGGTGATCGCGCAGGATGCGGATCGGCGTGTCGAGGATCAGATCCATGTGGCCGGGGCCGATGTAGCGGCCGTTGTTGATGAGGACGTCGATATGGCCCCACTGGGCGAGGACCGAGTCGGCGGCGGCGACGAGCGAGGGATGCTCCAGCAGATCGGCGGGCACGGTCAGGCAGCGTCTTCCGGCGGCCTCGATCTGGGACGCCGTCGAGTCGAGTGATCCCGGCAGAGGTGAAGTGTCGGAGCGCTTGAGCGTCGAGCTGTGCTCGCGGGTCTCTCCTTCGTGGACGGTGCGCGCCGTGATCGCGACGTCGAAGCCGGCCTGCGCGAGCTCGATCGCGATCGCCTTGCCGATGCCGC
>JANMTD010000108.1:0-4212 GCA_031390075.1 Deltaproteobacteria bacterium
TGCGGAGCTGGCGATCGATCGGCGTCCCGATCGTGCGCGAGAAGCTACAGAGCTTGATCCGCTCGATGACGCCCCGGTGCTCGTCGACGAATCGCGCCGATGCACGCACATCCTCGACGACCTCTCCCGGGAAGCCGACGATCATCGTCGCTCGCGTGCTGATCCCGGCTGAAGTCGCATCGTGGAGGTACTGGGAAATGGCTTCGACTTGCGTGCCCTTCTTCATCGAGTCCAGCATCGACTGACTGCCCGATTCGAGACCGGTCGTGAGCCGTACGCATCCCGAACGCGCCGCCTGCGTGAGTTCCTCGGCGCGGAGGCCCGAATCGGAATCCGTGTTGACGTGGACCGAGGCGATCCAGCGACCACCCGGAACGACATCCTGGAAGCGGTCGAGCAGGGCCCTCCACATCACGAGGTCCCCATTGAGCTTCATGTCCGTGAACACGAATAGCTTCGCGCCCAGGGTCTCATACTGGAAGCTGAGCTCGCCGAGGACGCGTTCCGGATCGCGAGTCCGAAACGTCCTGCCCGCGGTTCCGGTCACGTCGCTGCAGAAAGCGCACGCCCCCCAGGCACATCCGCGTCCCGTCAACACGGGAACGATGCGCTCCGGATAACGTGTCCATGGAAAGTCCGTGAAGTCCGGGTACGGGATCGCATCGAGCGCGCGCGACGGCCGCGCGATCGAGCCACGAAATCCCGTGTCCGGGTCGGCGACGATCATCCCCTCCGATCGGGCGGGATCCTCGCCCGCGAGGACGGATCGGATGATCTCGGGCAGCCTGCCCTCGACCTCTCCGGCGGCGAGAGCGGTCAGACCCGGGATCGAGATCCAGTCCGAGATGACTTCGGGTTGCACGAAATAGGGGCCACCGAGCAAGACGGGGATCCCGAGCGATCGACAGCGACGCGCGATCGATTCGACGATCGGGCGGTACATCAGGTAGCTGCTCACGAGAACGATATCGGGCCGGACGTCGTCGATCTCCTTGCCGAACTCGGCCACGACACGCGCAGCATGCCGAGACATCGACGAGACGAGATGCGTCCCCACCCATTCTCGTGCGCTTCGCAGCGGTTCGAACGGACTGAGCGCGAGCGCAAAATTGACATGCTCAGCGAGACGAGAGATCGGCGTCGCGGGACGTTCGCGCTCCACACCGCGCACACCGACCGAAAGCGGGCTGAACACCCGCACCGAGTACCCGGCCTGTCGACAACTCGCCGTGAGGTACCCCACTGAAAGCGTCGGGTAGCGAGAGAAGTTGTTCAGGTCGGCGATCAGGACTTTCGGTGAGAACAAACAGCGGCACCCACGTGAGAATGCACCATTGTGAAGGGATCATCGCGTCGCGACAAGCGATTTCTGACGGGCGCTCGTCCTCAGCGCGAACGGGTTTCTGCAATCAGCGGCAAGAGTCGCCCCAAATCACTGGAAACCCACGACATCGTCCGCGCTAGGGCTTGCAGCTCGGCCGCCGCCCCGCCGCCTGCGCCTGTTGATACAGCGGCATCACCTTCGGGATATGCGCCTCGAGTCGGCTGATGCGCGTCGTGCTGCTCGGATGCGTCGACATGAATTCCGGGGGCGATGCACCGCCCGCCCGGGCCATGTTCTGCCAGAGCGTCACGCTCTCGTTCGGATCGAAGCCCGCGCGCGCCATCAGCTCGAGGCCGATCTCGTCGGCGGCGCTCTCCTGGTCGCGTCCGAAGGGCAGCTGCACGCCGTACTGAAGTCCGAGCCCGAGCGCGCCCATCAACGCCTGTTTCTGCAGCGTATTGGTGCCGAGCAGGATCGCGCCGAACTGCATCCCCGTGTTCAGGATCGTGCTCTGGGAGACGCGGGCGTTGCTGTGGCGGTCGAGGACGTGGCCGACCTCGTGGCCGAGCACGGCGGCGAGCTGCCCCGGGCTCGTCGCGACGTCGAGCAGTCCCGTGTGCACGCCGATCTTGCCGCCCGGGAGCGCGAAGGCATTCGCCGTCTTGTCCTCGAAGAGCTCGACCTCCCAGCCCGTCACCGACACGGCGCGCGCCTGATCGGGAGGCACGACCTGCGTGATCGCATTCGCGACGCAGCGCACGTAGGTCACCTTCGTCGAGTTCGACGAGCGGGGCGTCTTGCTCTGCAGATCGGTGAACGCGGCGTTTCCCATCTGCGCCATCTGGGATTCGGGATAGAGAAGGAACTGCTGCTGGCCGGTCAGCGACGTCGCGCAACCGAAGGCGAGTGCGGCGGCGAGCGCGGTCACGAAGACGGCGCAGGTCGGGAAACGAAGGTGCTGGTTCGACATGTGGTCACTCCTGACAACGAGATGCTTCGACGGAATGGACTGCCCGTCGGTTCCGATCCGGGTTGACGTCGCCGATGGCGGAGAGGGTGGGATTTGAACCCACGAGGACTCGCGCCCTGCCGGTTTTCAAGACCGGTGCCTTCAACCGCTCGGCCACCTCTCCGCGTCGAGTACCGGGAGGCTAGCATCCAGCGATGAACCTCAACCTCGCTGGAAAACGCGCCCTCGTGACCGGCAGCTCCCGCGGCACGGGCGCGGGGATTGCTCGCATACTCGCCCGCGAAGGCGCGGCCGTGCTGGTCCACGGCTTCGAGCTCGAGGCCGCGGAAGTCGTGGCCGAGTCGATCCGCTCGGAGGGCTTCGACGCCCGCGCCGTTGCCGGCGACATTCGAACCGACGCCGGCGCATCCGCCGTCGCCGCGGTCGTCGGCGAGATCGACATCCTCGTCAACAACTACGGCGTCGCGGAATCCGGAACCTGGCAGAGCCCGACCGCAGATTGGATCGACATCTACGAGAAGAACGTCCTGTCGGGCGTCCGCCTCGTGCAGGCCCTGACGCCGGGCATGAAGGCGCGTCGCTGGGGCCGCGTCGTCTTCGTCAGCACGGTCGGTTATGCGCGCCCGAACTCCCGCATGCCCCACTACTACGCCTCGAAGATGGCGCTCATCAACATGACACTCTCCCTCGCGAAGGAGCTCGCCTACACCGGGATCACCGTCAACTGCATCAGCCCCGGCATCATCGCGACCGCCGAGATCCGCGAGATGTACGAGCGCCGCGCCGTCCAGAACGGCGAGCCCGACGACTGGGCGAGCCTCGAGCAGAAGATCGTGCGCGGCGACATGCCGAATCCCGCCGGCATCGTCGGGACACCGGAGGACATCGGCGAGCTCGTCGCCTTCCTCGCGAGCGACCGCGCGCGCTACATCAACGCGGCGAATATCCGGATCGATGGCGGAGCATCGGATTCTACCCACTGACCTTGCGGCTCTCGAGCTCGTCGAGAATGGCCCGGTGGCGCTGGCCGCCGAGCGCATAACCCCCGGCGACCAGTGCGCTCAGGATCACGAAGAGGGCGGGCACGAGCGCCGTCATCGTCCGCAGCGCCCATATGACCGGCCCGTCGTTCGTATGGCCGGGCCGGAAGCCCGCGAGGTCGAGGACGAGAAATGCGCCGGCGACACCGATCGCCCCCGCGATCTTGCGCAGGAACGTGAAGACACCGACGTAGAGCCCCTCGCGGCGTTCGCCCGAGGTGAGCTCGTCCTCGTCCGCCACGTCGGCCACCATCGACCAGGGGATCATGTCGGCCGCCGAATATCCTGTGCCGGCGAGCATCGCCGCGAGCAAGGTGATCGCGAAGGGCCACTCCGGTTGGACGAAGAATAAACACGCGAGGCCGAAGAACCAGCCGATGCAGCTGTAGCGGTAGACCGTCGCCTTGTCGCGCCCGCGCGCAAAGCGCAGCCAGACCGGCATCGCGACGACGACGGAGACGAGGAACCCGCCCATCACGATCTCGAAATCCTGCGGCCGGCCGATCACGTAGGTGAAGTAGTGCAGGAAGAGCGCCATCGGGAGATCGATGGCGATGCGGCCGAGGGTGAAGAGCCCGATCAGACGGCGGAAGCTCTGATTGCGGTAGAGGAGCCGGAAATACTCCCGGGTCGAGCCTTGTACCGCCCCGGAAAAAGTCCGGCGCTCATAGGTCACGCGCCAGATCGGCCACCACGGCAACACGATCCAGACCGCGAGCACGGCCCCCGCGATCTGCCAGGCGTGCGCGTCGCCCCCGAGCGCATTGGCGAGGGGCCGGAAGACGACGAGGGTGAAGAGGGTTCCCAGGATCGAAGCGACCGAGCGATAGGTTGCAAGCGAGGTCCGCTCGTGGTAGTCGTCGGTCAGCTCGGGGAGC
>JANMTD010000113.1:0-1835 GCA_031390075.1 Deltaproteobacteria bacterium
GCGAGGTCGTCGTCTCCTCGGTGCCGGCAGCGCCGGCGGGCGCTCAGGCGGGCGCCGTCTCGGCGCGGGACTATCAGACCCTCCTCGGCCGGGTCACGGCGCTCGAGAGGAACCTCTCCGACCTGAAGACCGACATGAAGGTCGACCTCAAGGACGCCAAGAAGAAGGGCGACTAGGACCGGGCCCACGCGGAGGCGAGATCCGGCCTTTGCGCGTGCGGTCGCTCTGCTAGAGTCGCGCGCCTGCGATTGCAGGCCCGTGCGGACCGAGCGTCTGCATTGGTGTCCGCATGAGGGGTCCAGTTCGAATTGGGGCGGTGTAGCTCAGTCGGTTAGAGCGGCGGCTTCATAAGCCGTAGGTCCGCGGTTCAAGTCCGCGCACCGCTACCACAATCTCCGTGGGTTGGATTCCGGACAGCCCCGCCGAATCGCCGAGTTCGTGGTCAAGGCGCTTCCCGGGCTGCCCGATTGGAATCGGGTGGCATCCTCCGATCCGCAGCCGCCCCGACGCCCGCCGACGGGGTCACAGCCCTACCGGATGACCCTGGGCCGGCGGTTGACCCTCGCCCTCGTGATGATGGCGACGCTGTCGACCCTGCTCGCGCTGCTCGCCCAGGACCGGGGCCTCGCGACGGATCTGCGCCAGGCCGCGGCCAAGCGTCTGGAACGATCGGCCCGGGCCGGCGAGCGGGTCGTCGCCGAGCATCTCGACTCCCTCGGCGAGCGCTATCGCGCCGTCGCCCGCACCCCCCAGCTGCGCGCCACCCTCGAGCTCGACGACGAGCCGACCCTCGACTTCCTGGCGGGCGAGCTCGCCCGGGAGCACAGGGCGGACGCGCTGGCCCTGCTGGATCACGAGGGCGCGATCGTCGCGGAGGCCGGGGATACTTCGCTCCTCGACCTCGCACCGAATTCGGACAGCTCGATCCTGCGCGCGCGCCGGGAGGGCGGTGGTCTCTATGCCGCGACCCGCGTACCGATCGAGACGCGCGGCCAGCGGCTCGGGTCGCTGGTCGTGCTCGAGCTCGTCGACGCGGCCCGACTCGCGAGCTGGTCGGAGCTATGCGGTGCGGAGATCTCGGTCGCGTTCGACGGCGATCCGGCCAGTCGCATCGACGAACGACTCGAGCATCCGATCCTCGCCCTCGGTGATGCGGTCCTGCTGGCGAGCTCGGGACTCGAGGCGGAGCGGGACGCGGCGGCGCATGCGCGCGTGCGACTGGTCTTCGCGGGCGGTCTCGCCCTCGTCGTCTCGATCCTCGCCTGTGTCCTGCTCGCGCGCAGTCTCGTCCGGCCGATTCGCGAGATCCAGAACGCCATCGACCGGATCCGCACCGGCAATCTGACCCAGCCCTTGAAGAGTCAGCGGAGCGACGAGATCGGCGACGTGGCTCGCGGAATTGATCGCATGGCGATCCACCTGATGGCCTCGCGGATCGAGCTCGACCTCCGAATCGAAGAGCTCGACCGCAGCGAGACCCACCTCGCGAACGCGCAGCGGCTCGCGCGCCTCGGGAGCTTCGCGATCGACCTGCAGACTGGCGAGCTCTCGGGCTCGCGCGAGTTCTTCGCCTTGATGGGTGTCGATCCAGATCAGGCCGGGGGCAAGGTCGATCCAGCGATGCTGCTCGAGCGGATCCACGACGAGGATCGCGAGGGTGTACGGCAGACGGTCGAGGAATGCGTCCGGACGGGACACGCGGCTCGCCTCGACCATCGCGTCGTGGTGGGCGAGCTCGCGCGCGTGATGCACACGCAGGTCCAGGTCCTGCGCGGCGAGGGCGGCCGCGCGGTCCAGCTCGAAGGCACGCTCCAGGACGTGACCGAACGCCGGCG
>JANMTD010000138.1:0-1548 GCA_031390075.1 Deltaproteobacteria bacterium
GGCGGGCATGATCCACTTGTCCCGGCCGATGTGATGCATGTCCTCGTAGATCGGCGTGAAGCGCGCGACGAGGCAGAGCACGACGAAGGCCCCGCCGTCCATCGAAAGGTCACCATTCGCCTATCGAACGAGACGGGCGGAGTCGGCCCGAAGAGCATCCGTCCCGGCAGGACCGAGACGAGCGTCGTCCCCACGAAAACCACGAGATAGAACGAATCCCACACATTCAGCACGTCGATCACGCTGTCGCAAACGTCGAACAGCTGATGCGCCGTCCCGGCGCTGACGAGGGAAGTCACCGACCCGAAGAAGCGGTAATACGCCACGTCGCCGATCACGACGGCCGACCAGAATGCGCCGACGAGTCCGAGAAATGCGATCCGCAGCCGGATCGGCATCAACGTCGCGAGCGCGATCGAGCCGACTGGACACACGAGCTGCCAGGTCAGATAGGGAACCTGTCCACTCTCGCTCATGGCCGACAGGAGTCGGCGCTCCTGCACGATCAGCAGCAGCGCGAAGACGACCACGATCCCGGTCGTGAGCCAGAGCTCCCGATGGGCCCCGGCCGGGACGTCCAGGCGGATCTCGGACGTCGGCGTCGCCGTGTCAGTCGAATCTCGCTCTGCAGCCGTTCACCCTCGCCTCGTGATCACGCAACGCAGACGGGTGCCTTGCGGTCGGCGTGCCCGTTCCCCTGCGAATCGGCAAACGACGCGCAGATGCTGAGGGAAAACCCGGTCCGCCGCGGATCCGGCCTTCGAGCAAATCGGCCTTCGACAGTCTCGTCTCGAAAGGTCGCTTCACCCGATCTACTGATCCGCCGAATCAGCCACGCGATGTTCGGAAAACATCTCGTCGAACGCGGCCTGCTCCGCGAAAGCGAGCTGATCGAGGCCCTCGATCGGCAGGCAGGCCTGCGCGTTTCGATCGGTCGGCTCGCCTTTCAGCTCGGCCTCCTGACGCTCGACCAGGTCATGAAGGTGCTCGAGGCCCAGAAGAAGAATTCGCTTCGCTTCGGGGCCGTCGCCGTCGAGATGGGATTCCTCACGTCCGAGCAGCTCGAGTCGCTGCTCGAATCCCAGCGCGACTCGCGCGTCCCCCTCGGCCAGATCGTGGCGAGCCTGGGCTTCGTGAGCCCGGAGAAGCTCGACGAAGAGCTGCGCCTCTACCTGAAGAGCAAGGCCCCGTAGGCCAGGGCCGGCGCAGCACTAGGCCGTCGACTGGATCCGATCGCGGACACCCGACGACGCCTCCCGATCCGCGTCTGCCGACTCGGTCGCAGGCTCGGCGAGCGTGGCGACCAGCCCGAATCCGGTGATGTAACAGAACACGCCGGAGAGCAGGGTCACCTTGAGGCCCACGTTGAGCGAAAGGACGATCGCGACGATCGACGCCAGGACGGAGAATGCGCCGTTGACACCCCAGCCCCAGGGCACGAGGGCGGGGTGGTAGCGGCGGACGATCTGCATTCCAACCGGGAACGCCATCCCCATGTAGAGGCCGGGGAGCGCAATCACCGGAATGGCGAGCGCGAAGCGCGCGGCC
>JANMTD010000142.1:0-4058 GCA_031390075.1 Deltaproteobacteria bacterium
ATCTTGTCGCCACCAATGCGGATCGAGCGCGACGTCACGATGCCGGAGAGCGAGATCACCGCGACGTCCGTCGTGCCACCACCGATGTCAACGACCATGTTCCCGGTCGGCGCCGTCACGTCCAGGCCCGCACCGATCGCCGCCGCCATCGGCTCCTCGATCAGGAACACTTCCCGGGCGCCCGCCGAGAGAGCCGACTCGCGGACGGCGCGCTTCTCGACGCTCGTGATGCAGGGCGGCACGCAGATCACGATCCGCGGTCGCGCCAGCGTGCGCCGGTTGTGGGCACGCTGGATGAAGTAGCGAAGCATCGCCTCGGTGATCTCGAAATCGGCGATCACGCCGTCCTTGATCGGGCGGACCGCTTCGATGTTGCCCGGAGTGCGACCGAGCATCTCCTTCGCAGCGTGTCCCACCGCGCGTACGCGCTTTCCGCGGCCATCCGTCGTGACGGCGACGACACTCGGCTCCGAGCAGACGATGCCCCTGCCCTTGCTGTAGACGAGCGTGTTCGCGGTGCCGAGATCGATCGCGAGATCGTGGGAGAACATTCCGAAAACGGCGTCGAAGATCATCCGATTCTCCAGGAGGGCGGCATGCGTGGGGGGCAGCGCGCGCCTGAGATGTGAATCGGCACAAATGCGCAGGGGTTGAGCCCAAAGGTGGGCTCGTGAGGGGAAATGGAATCCATTGCCGGTGAATGGGCTCACAGGCGAGTGGCCGGAGCGCCTTCTCGATCGAATCCGGGGGACCCGAGCGAGCGGCAGAGTCGGGCCGACGGGCCCCGGGTGCCGAGGAGCGGCCGAAGCGTCAGGGCTGGACGGGTTGACCGAGCTGCGCGGGCGCTGTGGGCGCCGCGGAATCGGGGGCGGCGGCCGAGCTCTCGACCGGGCTCTCGCCTGGGCTCGTGGGATCCCGGTCGATCAGGACCCGAAGGCTCTCGAGGCGGGACGAGAGATCGTGGACCCCACCCCGAATCTCCAACAGATGGGTCCGATGCGATTCGAGTCGACTCTCGGCCTTGGCGAGCGACGTCTCGAGGCGCGCGACTTCGGCCTCGAACTGACTCGCCTGGTAGGTCTGATAGCCGTAGGCGACCAGGAAGAGGACGAGGAGCGCCCCGAAGAGCCAGAGGGGAAGCTGCCGGCCCTGCTTTCGCACGCCGCGACGCACCGGCATCGGCCCGGCTCCATCGAGGCCCTTCGCGTCGGCGCTCTTCGATTCGGCAGAAGGCCCCGCGGCCTGACCCGGACTCAAGGCTGCGCCTGCGGATCCGGTCGCCGCACCGCGATCGCCCACGAGCTTGAGACCGGTCGCTCCGAGTCTCTCGGAGCCGCCGCCCGCACTCCGCTCGTCACCCGGCGAATTCGAATCGAGCGCCATGATCTTCGAGCTACGCCTCCAACCGTCGATTCGGACCTAGGACTGGATCACGAGCTTCGACAGGCTCGTCTTGCGGAGATTCGTCTTCTGGATCGTGCGCACCAGCTCGGCGACCTTCTCCGTGTCGGTCTCGAAAGGATTGTTGCAGATCACGCGCACGTTCAGGAGATTGCCGAGGCGGATATTCGACCAGTCGAGGTCGTACTGGATCGAATTCTCCCGCGCCAGCTTGATGAACTCGCCGCGCATGCGCGCGCGCGTATCCGGCGGCGGAGTCGACTTCGCAGCGTCGACCTCTTCGTCGGTGAAGAGCCGCTCGACCTGGCCCCTGCGCTCGAGCAAGTAGTAGAGGCTCCGCTCGCGGCGGATGTCGTGGTACTGCAGATCGAGCATCAGGACCCGCGGATCGGTCCAGGTCGTCTTGTGCTTGTCGACCCAGGACTGGATCAGCCGGCGCTTGATCACCCAGTCGACCTGGCGATCGAGCTTGTCGGGGTCGGTGTCGAGGCAGTCGAGCACGTGCTGCCACATCTGGACCGCTTTCTTGTGATCGTCGGTCACCGGGTACTGCTCGATGTACTTCTGCGCCATCTCGCAGTATTCGCGCTGGATCTCGATCGGCGAGTATTCGCGGCCGTTGTCGAGGCGGAGTCTTCGCTTGCAGGTCGCGTCGTAGGTGATGTCCTTGATCGCCTTGACCGGATTGCGGAGCGTGAAGTCCTTGTTGATGTAGTTGTCCTCGATCATCTGGAGGACGACGGAGCAGGTTCCGACCTTGATGAAGTTCGTGTACTCGCTCATGTTCGAGTCGCCCACGATGACGTGGAGGCGTCGATACTTCTCGCGGTCGGCGTGGGGCTCGTCTCTCGTGTTTATGATCGAGCGATCATTGGTAGTAGTGCCCGAGATCTTCTGATAGATGTGCTGGGCGCGCTGGGACACGCAGTAATGGATGCCGTCCTGGGTCTGGAAGACCTTGCCGGCGCCGGTGTAGATCTGGCGCGTCACGAGGAACGGGATCAGCTGCTCGGCGAGGTAGTAGAAGTCGACGTCGCGATCGACAAGGTAGTTTTCGTGGCAGCCGTAGCTGTTGCCGACGAAATCCGTGTTGTTCTTGAAGATCGAGAGCCGGCCGCCGATGCGCTCCTCGCGGATCTTCTCCTCGGCGTAGACCTGCAGGTCCTCGAGGATCCGCTCACCGGCCTTGTCGAAGATGACCAACTGCCCGGGCGAGGCGCATTCGGGGGTCGCGTACTCGGGGTGGCAGCCCGTGTCCTGGTAGAAGCGGGCGCCGTTCTCGAGGAAGACGTTCAGGAAGTGCTCGGTCGTGATCAGCTTTTCGAACAGGAAGCGGATCGCCTTCTCGACCGGCAGGGTCTTGCGACCCTCGGGAGTGAAGATGATCCCGTACTCGGTCTCGATGCCGTAGATGCGCTTTTGCACAAAGCCGCCTGACCACGTGATCGACGCGTGACCGGATGCAAGCTGCTTCCGGCCTCAGCTGTCGAGCATACCTTGAACTTCATCGGTAGAAAGGCGGCAGAACTTGCGGCCGGTCCGGCTCCGATCGAGCAGGCAGACCTCGAGACTCGCCGCTCCCAATTCCGAACTTCGTTCTGCTCCGGCATTCAATGCGCGGCGTCCGAGCCTCGCCGCGTCCCCCGCGGGCATGTCCGCTCGATAGTCGTTCTTCAACACCGACTCGACTTCCTCGACCTTCCCGCCGATCACGCAGAAGCCCTTGTGGTCGCTGATGAAGCCGTCGTACTTGATGCGGTACAGCGAATTCGAGCGATGATCTTCGTAGCGATCGTCGCCGATTTCAGCCACGATGATCTCGACCTCGAGCGGCTTGATCTCGCGCGTGAACACCTCGCCCATTACCTGCGAGAAGGCATTGGCCATGCCCTTCCCTCGCACGTCCTCGCGGCTGTACGCATAGCCCTTGGTGTCCGCGAAACGGACGCCGACCTTCCGCAACTGATCGAACTCGCTGAACTTCCCGACGCCCGCGAACGCCAGGCGATCGTAGATCTCGCCGACCTTCGACAGACTGGTCGAGTTCTCCGCCATCAGCAGGATGCCACCCTGGAACTCGAGGGCGACGATCGACTTGCCTCGCGCGATGCCCTTGCGAGCGAACTCGGCCTTGTCGGCCATCACCTGTTCGGGGGAGACGTAGAACGGCATCGACATCAGCGATTTCCTCCTGCCGCGCGCGCCGCGAGGATCTCGCGGTAGCAGGCCGCCATCTCGGCTTCCGTCGCGTCGGCATGACCGGTCGCGGTGCACATCTTGATGATCGGGTAGATCCCGCGCTCGAGATCCACGCCCCCGGTCGCGCGATCCTCGTCCGCCGCCGCCGTCAGTGCTGCAATCGAGACCTTGACGGCATCGTCGCGGCTGAGATTCCGCGTCCAACCGTGCTTCAGCGACTCCCGGGCGTAGAGGCCACCGGAGCCGGTCGCATCGAACTCGGTCTCTTCGTAGCGGCCGCCCGTGATGTCGAACTTCCAGAGCCGGCCCGTCTTACGGCGCGTATCGTAACCCGCAAAGAGCGGCACGACGGCGAGGCCCTGCATCGCCGCAGGCAGATTGGCCCGGATCATCTGGGACAGCTTGTTGGCCTTGCCCTCGAGCTCGAGGCCTTCGCCTTCGATCTTCTCGTAGTGCTC
>JANMTD010000169.1:0-7812 GCA_031390075.1 Deltaproteobacteria bacterium
CGGCGGCCGCGCCCTCGCCATCGCGGCCGACCTGGCCGACGACGAGGCGACCCGGCTCGCGGCCTGCGAGGCGATTCAATTCCTCGGGCGCGTCGACCTGCTCGTCAACAACGCCGGCTACAGCCCCGGCGCGGCGATCGAGCAGTGCTCCCGCCAGGATCTTCGACACATCTTCGACGTCAATCTGCTCTCGGCCCTGCAGCTGATCGGCGCCGTCACCCCGCAGATGCGCGCCCAGGGCGGTGGCCGGATCATCAACCTGGGATCCGTCGCCGGCTTCGTCCCCGCGCCGCTGGCGATCCCGTACGCCGCGACGAAGGTCGGCCTGCACGCGGCGACCGACGCGCTCCGCCTCGAGCTCGGCCGCTTCGGGATCACGCTCTCCCTCGTGATCCCCGGCTTCGTCGATACCGCCGTCTTCGACAACGCGCGCAACGCCAGCGAGGCGCTGCGCGCCGACCTGAACAATCCCTATCGCCAGACGATGTTCGATCTCGACGAGCTCGCGATGAAGAATCTCGAGAACTCACTCTCCCCCGACGACGTCGCGAAGGTCATCGTGCGCGCGGCGACCGACCGGCGCCCGAAGCCGCGCTACTACACGCCGCGCTCGACGCTTTTCCAGAAGATCTTCCTCGGCATGCTGCCGGCGCGCGCCCTCGACGGGATCCTGCGGCGCGTCTACAAGCTGCCGAAGACACGGCCAGCGGCGCCGCCGCCGCTCTAACGAGCGCGTCAGCGCCAGAGCGGGTCAACGAGGCATTGCCTGGGCGAATCATCGCAGCCCGAACGGCTCCACTTCGATCCCGAACCGCTCGCGATACCCCTTGAACGCCGCGTTCACCTCGTCCGCGTCGAGCGAGAAATCCTCGAGGCTGTAGCGGTGGGTCCCGAACTCGTCCTTCGGGTGGCGCGCGAGATAGGCCTGCATGCGCTCCCGGGCCTCCGCGGTGAGATCCAGACCGAAGTAGCGGTAGATCTTCTCGACGCTGGCCAGCGGTTCCGAGACGATCTCGCGCATCGTGAGATCGAGGATCTGGCGCTCGCGCTCGGGCCGGCGGGCCCGGGCGGCCATGCCCTGTTCGAGGAGCGTCGACCAGGTCCGGATCATCTGGCGCCCGACGCGGGCCGGGTCGACGTCGTCCGAGGAGACGAGGCGCATCGTGTATTCCAGGCTCGCGACCGACGGGACGACCCGGATCGGATCGCGATGGGTCTGGACCAGCATCGCGTCGGGATACACGTCGAAGAGCGCGTCGATCGGCCCGAGATGGCCGGGGGATTTCAGGATCCAGCGCTCGCGCTTGTGGTGGAGCTGCATGTGCTGCAGGAAGCGGCGGTGGTGGTGATAGGTCTCCGTCATGTCCTGCTGGATCAGCCAGTCGTCGTAGGACGGCACGTCGAAGCACATCTGGAACCGGATGCTCATGAACTCCGAGGCCGTCGTCACGATGCATTCCTGGGGCATCAGCGCGCCGACGGGATGGATCGCCTGGAAGCCCGGGGCGAGGCGGTTCACCTGCTCGAAGCGCTTGCGGGTCGTCTCGATGCGCGGGTCCGTGTCGTAGGTCTCGCTCTTGGCGGGGGGACAGGGGTCGTCGATCTCCCAGGAGAGTGGAGCGCGATGGGCCGGATCCTCGGCGAGGAGTCCGTAGAGGAGCGTCGTGCCCGTGCGGGGCAGGCCGATGATGAAGAGCGGGCGGACGATCTTCTCCCAGGCGACGGCGCGATTGCGCTTGCGGTAGTCGGCGAGGTGGAGGCGGTGGGTCAGCAGCTCGAGCATCTGCCGGCGCGCGAAATAACGACCGAAGAGATTGAGGCGGGCCTCGGACTCGAGGGCCTCGACGAGCTTCGCGAGCCCCGGGCGGAAGCTCGGAAGGCCCAGATCGAAGAGCTTCGCCTGCTTCTGGGCCGAGTAGACGAGCCCGCCCGCCGAGAGGTCGATCGGGACGACACCCAGCCGCGACAGCCCCCGCCCGACGGCATTCAAGGCCTTGATCGGGAGGGGACGGAACGGCTTTGCCAGATCGTTCGCCAGGGGATCGTCGACCATCGACAGGGCTCTTCCCATTCTCCGCTCAACCTGCTCTCAATCTACTCTCAATCCCGGGATCGATCCCGGACGAGCTCCGATTCCGCCCGCGCGAGCGCGTCGCGGTACTCGGCGATCCGCGCGAGCTTGATCTGCTCATAGCCGCGGACGCGATCCGGCAGCTCGGCCAACGCTATCGCGCCCGCGTGATTTTCGCGCGTGAGTAGCGGCAGGACGCGGTCGAGCACGGCGACGTATTCCCCCGGCAGACGGCGTTCCTCGCGCCGGACCTCGGCGTAGCCGAAGAGGTCGAAGGGCGTGCCGCGCAGGAAGCGCAGGCGCGCGAGGACACGGACGAGGGGAGTCGCCCAGGCGCCGATCGCGATCTTCCGGTCGAGCCCCATCGCGCGGAGGATCGGCGGATGCAGGCGCCAGGCGATCTTGCCCCGCCCGCCGGCGACCTCTCGCGCCGCCGCGGTCCCCTCTTCGTCGGTCATCAGGCGGGCGATCTCGTACTCGTCCTTGTAGGCGAGGAGCTTGAAGTGCGCCGCGGCCACCGCGGTGAGGAGCGCGTCGCGCCCCAGTTCTCCCGCTGCGAGAATCGCCCGCTCGGTGTACGCCACGCGGTCGAGCACGTCGAGCCAATTCGAGATCGCCCGGCGGCGACTCCCGCTCGCGTGAAGCGCGCCACCAAAAGCCTCGAGCTCCACCGCATAACGCTCGAGCTCGCGCGCCAACGGCGAGCTCGACCCCGCCAGTGCGGCGATGCGTCGACCGGCCTCGAGCGACGGGCGGGAACCGGCGGAGACGGCCGCCGGCATGACCGCCGCCAGCTGCCCTTCGATCTCTCCCGACGCGCGCCGCGCGTGCGCGAGGGCGTCCGGTTCGGCGATCTGGACCCGGCCCCAGCGGAACGCCGCGAGGTTCGACTCGACCGAGACGCCGTTCAATCGGATCGCCTCTTCGAGCTTGCCCGCGTCGATCGGCAGACAGCCCGCCTGGACCGCCATCCCCACGACGAAGAAGTTCGCCGTCGTGGTCGAGCCGAAGAGATCCTGGGTCGCCGCGGCGGCGTCGGCCCAGAAGCCCGCCTGGCTGCGGGTCGCGTCGGCGATGCGCTTGATCAAACGGTCCGCGCCGGGCATCTCGAGCTCGGGATGCGTGATCATGTCGCCGGTCGGCGAAGCACTCGTCGAGCCGACGACGGTCGTGCGATCGCGATCGGCGGTGAGGAGGCCTTTTTCGGAGGCGGCCACGAGCTGGTCGAAGGCGAGCAGCAGATCGGCCTGCCCCTCGCCGATCCGGCTCGTCGCCGTCGGGGCGTTGCGCGAGAGGCGCAGGTCGCTGACGACTGGACCCGCCTTCTGGGACAACCCGATCTGATCGAGACCGCGGACGTGGAAGCCGTCGAGCATCGCGGCGGTGCCGAGAACCTGGGAGACGGTGACGACGCCCGTTCCGCCGATCCCGGTCACGCGCACGGCGAACTCGTCGTCGGGCACGAGGCGCGTGATCGGCGCAAAGCACTCCGGCGGCACGGGGAATGCGCGTCGCACACGCTTCGCCGGCGCTACGCCGGCGGGTGACTTCGCGACGGGCGCCGCCTCGGGCAGCATCACGGTCATGAACGACGGGCAATCGCCCTCGAGACACGAGTAGTCGAGATTGCAGCTCGTCTGGTCGATCGCGGTCTTGCGTCCGAAGGGCGTCATGACGGGCTCGACCGAGAGGCAATTGCTGACGCGGCCGCAATCGCCGCAGCCCTCGCACAGGCGGTGGTTGATGACGACGCGCTGGCGCGGCGTGGCTACGCGACCGCGCTTGCGAGCGCGGCGCGCCTCGGCGGCGCAGGCCTGGTCGTGGATCAGGACCGTCGTGCCCTTGACCCGCGCGAGCCGCTCCTGGGCCTCGATCAGCCGCTCGCGACCCCAGACCTCGACGCCCTCCGGCAGCACGAGACCCGCATAACGCTCGACGTCGTCCGTCGTGATCAGGACCTCGGCGACACCCTGGCTCTTCAGCGTCGCAGCGACCGCCGGGACCGGGAGCTGCCCCTCCGGATGCTGCCCACCCGTCATCGCGACGGCTCCGTTGTAGAGGAGCTTGTAGGTCACGTTGACGCCGGCGGCGACCGAGGCCTGGATCGCGAGCTGCCCCGAATGGAAATACGTCCCGTCGCCGAGGTTCTGGAAGAAATGCTCGCGCTCGACGAAGTCCGACATCCCGATCCACTGGACGCCCTCGTTCCCCATGCAGCCGAGGCCGCCGATGTCGCCGACCCGCTTCTCGTCCATCAGGAGCGCCATCGTATGGCAGCCGATCCCGGCACCGACGAGGGATCCGGCGGGCACCTCGGTGCTTCTGTTATGCGGACAGCCCGAGCAGAAGAAGGGCTTGCGGACGACGGGGAGCGGCGTCGCGAAGTCGACCGGGTTGCGGCGGAAGGGAACGAGGCGATCGCGCAGGCGCGGCTCGAGGCGCTTTCGCAGGCGCGGAATCAGGAGATCGGCGTCGAGGGCGCCGTGCCCGGGGACGAGCCGCTCCCCATGCTCGTCGCTGCGGCCGACGACGATCGGATGGACCGCGGCGTTGTAGAGCGCGTCCTTGACGAGGGACTCGAGCCCGGGCCGCTTCTCCTCGATCACGAAGATCTCGGAGAGCCCCTTCGCGAACTGGCGCACGGTCTCCGGCTCGAAGGGCATCGGCATGTTCATCTTGAGGAGCCGGATGCCGCAGGCCGCGATCTGCGCGTCGCTCGCGAGGCCGAGCCGAGCCAACGCCTCGCGCACCTCGCGGTACGTGATCCCCGACGAGACGAGGCCGATCCACGCATCGGCGGGGTCGACGACGACGCGGTTCAGCTGGTTGAGTCGCGCGTACTCACGCGCGAGCTCGTAGCGGACCTCGATGATCTCGCGCTCGACTTCGAGGGTGCGGGGTGTCAGGAGACCGCCGTCGGGGGCGTGCCGATAGGGCCGACCTCCGACCTGGGGCAGGATCGGCACGAGGCGTTCGGGATGCAGGTCGACGGTCGCTGTCGCGTCCGCGACGTCGGCCACGATCTTGAGCGCGGTCCAGAGCCCGGTGACCCGGGAGAGCGCGATCGCGTGGCGACCGAGGTCGAGGGCTTCGGCCGGATCCCCGGGATAGAGAAGCGGCACGTGCATGTCGGTCAGCACGCCCGCCGACGACGAGGGCACGGTCGAGCTCTTCGCCGCCGGATCGTCGCCGACGATGGCGACGGCGCCGCCGTGCATCGAAGTTCCGGCGTAGACCGCGTGGCGCAGCGCGTCGCTCGCGCGATCGACCCCCGGCGCCTTCCCGTACCAGAGGCCGACGATGCCGTCGTAGCGGCAATCGGGTTGCGCGGCGGCGAGCTGCGAGCCCATCACGGCGCTCGCTGCGTACTCCTCGTTCATGGCCGGGCGACAGACGATCGGCAGCTCGGGCGCGAGGCGCGCCGCATCCGCGACCGCGCGGTCGTAGCCGCCGAGGGGCGAGCCCGGATAACCCGAGACGAACGCGGCGGTGTTCAAGCCGTTCCGGCGGTCGACGCGAAGCTGTTCGAGGGGAAGCCGCGCCAAGGCCTGGATCCCCGTCAGGAAGACGCGGCCCTCGTCGGCGAGATAGCGATCGTCGAGGGCGTACTCGCCTTGTTTCTTCATGCGCGGGGCACCTCCGCATCCACAGGCGCCGTGCCGCCCCCGAGCAGCCCGCATTTGCGCAGCGTGTGGTCGATTCCGGCGAAGACGCTGCGTTCGAGGCGGAAGGTCACATGACCGCCCTGGTACCAGACGATCTCGGGCTCGCCCCAGTGCCGCCAGAGGTCGCGCACCTGGTCCGGCGTCACGAGCCGATCGGCGACGGCGCCGAATAGCATGCGACAGCCGATCGGCACCTTCGGCTCGAGCGCGAGCGGAGACACGACGCGCAGGACCTCGCCGGCGCGATCGAGGGAGTAGCCCCGCGCGATCGCACGGCTGAGATGACTGGGCACCGCATGCCGTGCCAGCAAACGCGGAATGTCCGCCAGCGGAATGCCCGGAATCGCGCAGACGAGGCCCTCCTCGAGGCTCGTATAAACGGCGGTCGTGTAGCCGCCGAGCGAGAGCCCGAGGGCGCCGATGGCGCTCGGCTCCTGCGCGCGGATCCAGCCGATCAGCCGCCGGATGTCCCAGACGGCCTGGGCCTCGGCGTGGAGCGTGTCGACGACGTCGAGGCCGAGAAAGCCCGTGCCCGAGTGGCGGCCCTGACGGCGCGGGCCGTGGAGCGGCAGCACCGGAATCAGGACGTTGAGGCCGAGGCGGGCGAAGAAGCGCTCGAAGACGCGCACGTCGATCTCGGCGTGGCCCATGCGGTAGCCGTTCGTGCAGACGAGCCACGGGCGCCCCGCTCCACCGCTTCGCACGACGTAGGCAAAGGCGTCCCGGCAGCGCGCATAACCAAGCCATCGCTCCCGGCCGGGCTCGCCCTCGCGCGGCGCATAACCACTCTCGAAGCGCAGGACCTCGACCGCATGCCCGGCGATCCGCCGCGTCCGGATCTCCGGATCGACGAGATCGGGCGGCGGGACGTGATAGCTCGCGGGCTTCTCGAGAAAACCCTGGCGTTCGAAGGCGTCGCGACACTGCGACAGCTCCTCGATCGAGCGGTCGAGCTCGGCGTCGGAAACGAAGACGCCTCGCTGGCCGAGCTCGAGGCCGAGGATGACCTCGTCGATCGCGACCTTCGCCGCCAGCGGAAGCGTCCGCTTCGGGGCGGGGAAACCGGTCTGATGCGGCTCGAGCGCGACCGCCGTTCCCCCGCTGGCAATCGCCGCCGCGAGCGCGCTCGCACACAGCACGAGCGCAGAGAGCGGCCCGACTGCGAAGGCGAGGGGCAGTGCGAGAATCGCCCCGGCGAGGCCCGCCAGCGCCCCGACCTCCGTCACGCGGCGATCGCCCGGCCAGACGAGCTGTGAGACGCCGGAGCTGAGCAGAAGCGCGCCGACGAGTCCGATCGGTAGCGCCCCGAAGAGCCCCACCGCCCCGATCCGGGAGAGCCAGGCGATCCCGGCTCCGATCCCGATCGCGGACCACGCCCATCCACCCCGCGACTCGACCACGCAGGCCCCCCTCACCGGATGCGTTTTCGGAGACTACCGGATCTCATCGGCCAGAGCGGAGCCGGGGCCAAGTGGTCGTTTTGTCAGCCGACAGAACCGACTCAAACGAGCGACTTTTCTCGGGAATCGGACTTTTGTCGGCGCTCGTGGAACCGCCCGGACAAAAGCGGTGCAAGCCGTGGATCCCGCGACTGAAACCCATGAGAGCAGCGATCGGGTCGGCGCGCGCCGCTAGCCAGGTCGATGCCAGTACTTCCGCATCAGCTCCGTCGACCAGGCGGGCTGGCTCACCGCCTCCCGCGGCAGGAACTCCCGCATCACGGGCTTCAGATCGATGACCGGCGTGCCGTCGATGGCGTCGAGCTCGGCGACGACGAGTCGCCGCCCCTCGCGGCGCAGGACGCGGCAGACGGTGCTCCCGATCCGGTTGGGCCGGTTCTTCCCGCGCTGGGCGAAGATGCCGACGGCGGGCCAGTCGGCGTTGTTGCGCGGGTGGCGCGCGCCGGAGACGATCTTCGACGGATCGACACGGTCGAAGACGAAGAGGATCTCGACGTGGGAGAACGACTCGAGTCCCGCGAGCGCTTCCTCGTCGAAGCGCTGATCGAGGACGATCACCGACTCCGTCCCGCCCCAATCGTCGTCGACCGCCTGCTGACGGGCGGCGTCGACGCGG
>JANMTD010000173.1:0-16517 GCA_031390075.1 Deltaproteobacteria bacterium
GCCTTCTGCTGGGGCGCGGGCCAGGCCCTCGTGCGCTTCGTGCTCGACCATCCCGAGCATGTCCGCGGCCTCCGGGTCCTCGATCTGGGCACGGGCTCGGGGATCGCCGCGATCGCCGCAGCCCGCGCCGGTGCCCGAGAGGTGATCGCCCTCGACATCGACCCCGTGGCCTGGAGCGCCGCGGGGCTCAATGCCGAACACAACGGCGTATCGATCCAGACGACCGGTGTCGCCCCCGCCGAGTTCGACCTGCTGCTCGCCGCCGATGTCCTGTACGAGACGGGCCTGCGCGGCTGGATCCTGAACGACGCCCGGAGGCAGGCGCCCTGCCTGCTCGCCGACCCGCAGCGTACGGGCACGCCCCCCGTCGACTTTCCCATCCTCGCGCGCTTCGAAGCCTGCACACTCCCCGACGTCGACTCGCCGCGGAAGACCGTCGTCCTGCACGCGCTTCCCCGGCTCGAAGCGTGACCGCGGCAAAGCGCGACCCTAAGCTGGTTTGAACCGTGCCCATGCGGAGGCGACGATGAAGACGAAGGCCAGACGATCTTGAAGCTCGATCTCGCGATTCTCTTTCCGGTGCTCGCGGTCGCGACCTGGATCTGCGTACCCATCTATGCGGCGCTCGTGCGGGGCCGCTTCTACGCGATCTTCAGCGCGGTCCTGCTCGGCTTCTCGCTGCCGGGGGCGCTCGTGCTCCACGCGCGGCTGCGCGCGGCCATTCCGCCTGAATGGGTCTTCGCGCTCGACGTCGTCTTCGCCTGGTCGATGCTGGTCTCGGGGGTCCAGTTCGCCCATCTCGTGCGCGCGCGCATGCGGAGCTCGGCCTTTCGCTGGCTCGTCTCGGTGCCGGGCCAGACCTTCATCGCCGGCGGCATGCTCGCGGGGCCCTGGCTCGTCGTGCTGCTTCCGTTTCGCATGCTCTTCGTGGCGCTCGGTTGGGACACCGTCCTGACCGCCTGGACCTTCGTCGAGGCGATTCCGCTCGCACTCGCCGTGGCGTCGGTGCTGACCTCGACCGCGGCGCGGCCGGAGACCGTGCGCATCCGACTCGCGCGGGAGGGGCCGAAGGCGTTCGCGCGGGTGGCCGTCGAGCGCGTCCACGGCCGCGTCGCCGAATACGGCTCGGGCGCCGCCGCTCGCGGATCCGAACGGCCGAGCGAACGCGATCCCGGGCGACCGCTGCGCATCGTGCAGCTGACCGACACCCATCTGGGCCCCTGGCAGAGCGTCTCGCGTCTGCGCCGACGGGTCGCGCAGCTCGTCGAGCGCGACCCCGACCTGATCGCACTGACGGGCGACTACCTGACGATGGAGAGCATGGGATCGCCGGGCTGCCTCGCGAGCGCGCTCGCCCCCCTCGTCCCGCTCGCCGATCGCTGCGTCGCGATCTTCGGCAACCACGACCACGAGGCGCCGGAGCACGTGCGCGACGCCATGAAGGAGCTCGGCATCACGCTCCTCATCGACGGCGAAGCCTGCTTCGAGACGCCTGCCGGTTTCGTGCAGGTGATCGGCTCCGACTATCTGAGCCAGGACCACGCGAAGCGCCTCGCGACCCTGCTCGAGCGCCATCCGCGGCGCGAGGCCCACCTGCGGCTCCTGTTGCTCCACGATCCGGTCGGCTTCCACGCCCTGCCCGACGACGACGTCGATCTCGTGCTCTCGGGCCATACCCACGGCGGCCAGGTCGGCCTCGTCTCCCTCGGCCTCGACTGGACGGTGCTGTCGCGGACGCGCTGGCCCGACCAGGGCCTCTTCGCCCGGGGCGCCTCCCGCCTCTACGTCCACCGCGGCACGGGGTTCTACGGCTTTCCGCTACGCGTCGGTGTACCCGCCGAACACTCGCTGCTCGAGATCTTCGGGGCCTGACGAATGCGCCATTCACGCAAGCCACGGACGACCCCGCAGACGCGCGTGCCGGCGCGCGCGCTGTGGCGCACGGAGCTGCTCGCGCTGATGCTCGCGCTGATAGGCCTGCTCTGCCTTGCGGTCTCGTCGGCCTGCTCCCGCGACGAAGCCGGCGACGAGAGCCGCGCGGAGAGCGATCCGCGTCCCCCGATCGTGCTAGTCGTGATCGAGAGCCTGCGGACCGACGCCGTCGCGAGCTATGGAAGCGACGCCTCGAGCCCGCTTCCCCGGGACGGCCGCAGCGCGACGCCCCACCTCGACGCGCTCGCCGCCGGGGGAGAGCGCCATGCCTTCGCCTTCGCCGATTCGCCCGAGACCGTCGCGAGCCACGCCTCCCTCTTCACGGGCCTGCGCGTCGACCAACACGGCGTCGGGCTCTTCGGAAAACCGACGGCCCCTGCCTCCCTCGAACTGCTGGCGGAGACGCTGCGCGCGGCGGGCTACCAGACGGCGGGCTTCTCCGAGAACCCGATGGTCGGTCCCGACTTCGGGCTCGAGCAGGGCTTCGAGGTCTTCGAGACGCCCGGCGCGTCGCAGGTCGCCTCGAACGTCCGCGCGCGGCGCGGCGCCGCGGAGGGCTTCGACGTGGTCGAAGAGGTGCGCCGCTGGCATGCGCGCCGCGACCGAGAGAAGCCCTGGTTCCTGTTCGTGAACCTGGCGGATCCCCACCTCCCCCTCGGCCCCGCCCGACATCCCGAGTTCCTGCCCGAAGGCGTGACGGAGATGCGGGTGAATAACATCCTCGGCGGGAGCGACCTGCGCGATGCGATCTGTCGCAAGCTTCCGGACCCGGAGACCCTCGCGATCCTGCGCGGTCTGTACCGGAGCCGCGTGGCGGACGCGGACCAGAAGCTCGGCCGTCTGCTCGAGCTCGGGCGCAGCGGCTCCGAATCGCCGCTCTTTATCATCACCGCCGATCACGGGACGCATCTCGGTGAACGCAAGCTCCAGGGCCACTCCTTCGACGTCGACCACCGCGCGCTCCACGTTCCCCTCGTCGTCGCCGGTCCGAAGATCGCGCCCCGCGTTGCGCAGACACCGGTCGCGCTCCACCGCGTAGCCGACTCGATCCGCTGCGCCGCCGGCGACGCGGCCGCGTGTGCGACAGCCCTGCCGACGGAAGATCGACCGGACTCCGAAGCGAATGCGGAACCGATCTTCTCGATCTACCCCGACGACGGCGCCCTTCTCCCCACTTCGGCCGCCGTCGACACGGGCTCCCTCGCCGGCGACAGCCCGCACGGCCGCGTCCACTGCGACCGGAGCGAGCCGGTATTCGGCCGCGCCGTGTCGCTGATCCGCTTTCCGATGAAGCTCAGCTGGCGCGAGGACGGGCGCTACCAGCTCCACGATCTCTCCTGGGATCCGGCCGAGCGCGCCGATCAGCTCGAGCGCCAGCCCGAAATCGCCGCACGACTGCGCACCGAGCTCGACGGCTTCGTCGCCGAGAACGCGCTCACGAAACGGACGCGCGACGCAGCGCCCAGCTCGCTGCGCGAGCGCGCGCGCGCGAGCTTCGAGGCCGGGCGAAAGACCGTCGTCGCGACACCGAAGACGCAGGTCGACGCAGTCTGGTTCGCACAGCTCGCACTCCGCAGCCGCGCCGACCCCGAGCTCGAAGCCTGGGTCGCGCGCCAGATCCCGCTCCACGAAGAGGAACCTTTTTTCCCCATCATCTCGCCGAAGGACCGCTCGAAGAAGAGCCTCGGCGAGGATCCAGGCCGCGGAATCGTGCGCTGGACGAATTATCTATTGGCGTCGGTCGCCGAGCCCGAGGGCCTCGCGATGCGATTCCTCGACGACTATCTCGCCGCCCCGGCGTCGGGCTACGTCCTGACCCACCAGCTGACGGCACTGGTCTGGGCCGAGGCGATGGAGCGCCCGGTCCCCGCTCCCCTTCGCGCGAAGCGCGCGGCGCTGCTCGCGCGCATCGCCGCCGAGCAGGCGAAGGATCCGGTGTTCTCCGATCTGTGGGTCGAGCGAGCGGCCTTCCTCTCGGCCTTCGGCCAGCCCGACCCGGCGACCCTCGAAGCCTGGGTCGAGCCGATCGTCGACAATCATCTGGGCAGCGGGGACTGGGGCGACGGAGCGAGCGAGATCGAATTCGACGGCCACACGCTCGTCGCCCAACACGCTCGCGAGCACCTGCGCGGCCTCGCGATGATCGTGCTCGCGAAATACCTCGGCGACGGATAGGCGGGCGAGCGACGCGCCGACTACCAGACCGTGCGGCCGCCGTCGACGACATGCTCGTGGCCCGTGATGTAGCTCGACTGGTCCGAGAGCAGGAACATCACGAGCCCCGAGATCTCCTCGCGCCGTCCCGGCCGCCGCAGCGGCTGGGCCTGGAAGATCGTGTCGAACTCGGACTCGGGGACGAGGAACATGCCGGTTCCCTCGACCGCGCCCGGATGGACCGTGTTGACGCGGATGTTCCACTGGCCGAGCTCGGAGGCCGCGACCTTCGAGAGCCCGCGCACGGCCCACTTCGAGGCGCCGTAGGCGCCGTGCTCCGGAATGCCGCGGGTCCCCGCGATCGACGAGAGGTTCACGATCGAGCCGCCCCCGGCCTCGCGCATGGCGGGTACGACCGCGCGGATGCCGAGCCAGGTTCCGATCACGTTGACGTCGAGCATCTTGCGGAAGCGCTCGCGGTCTTCCTCGATCACGGGCTTCGTCCACCAGATCGCCGCATTGTTGACGAGCCCGTCCACCCCGCCGAAGTGCTTCTTCGCCGCGCCGACGACGCGCTCCCAGTCGGACTCCTGCGTCACGTCCTGCGGAACGAATCGCGCGCTCTTGCCGAGCTCGTTCGCGAGCTTCTCGCCCGCCTCGATCTGCAGATCCGTCAAGACGACGCGGGCGCCGGCCTCGACGAAGAGCTTGGCGTGCACCGCGCCCATGCCCTGCGCCGCGCCGGTGATGATGATGCGCTTGCCCTCGAGCTGTTCCATCGCCAATCCTCCCTCTTCGACTGCGTCGCACTCTAGCAATCGCGGGGACCCCGCCAGGCATCGTCTCCGCCGTCGGCGACGACCGCCGCCGGCCCACTCCGCGCGACCAGGCCGCCACGTATGTCCCAGGCGAGCTCGACGTCCCGCGCCGAAACGCGTGCCCAGTCGAATTCCGCGATGAGCTCCGAGGGGTGGCAAAGCGTGCCGACTGGCGCAAGTCCGACGTGGCTCGCGATCGCGCCGCAGAGCGCCGCGGCGTCATGACGCGACCGAAGCGCTTCGATCGAGACGGCGCCGTGGAGCTTCGAGAGCTTTTCGCCGCTTCGCTCGAGGAAGAGGCAGTGGTGGCGGTAGCGCGGCGTCGGAAAACCGAGGAGCCGCTGGAGCGCCGCCTGGAGCATCGTTGACGGCGCGAGATCGCGGCCGCGCACGACGCGACCGACCCCCTGCGCCTCGTCGTCGACGACCGACACGAAATGGTAGGCGTAGGCACCGTCGCGCCGGCGCAGCAGCGGATCGCCGAAGGCGCGGGCCGCGTCCCCCGAGAGATCGAGTCCGCTCTCGTCGCGCAGCTCGACGGGCGGCCCCTCGAGCCACAGGCGGAGCGGAAGGGCGCATGTGCGCCAATCCGCGCGGGACACGACGCGGGCGCGGCAATGCCCCGGATAGCGGTAGCTGCCATCGGGCGCGAGCACGGCGGCTTCCCGGATCCGCGCGCGGCTGCAATCGCAGGCGTAGACCCGGCCCCCGTCGACCAGGCGTTCGAGCACGGCGTCGTGCCGCTCGCGCTGCTCGGATTGGCGCTCGCAGGCGTCCCAGTCGAGACCGAGCCAGGCGAGATCCCGCTCCATCGCCAGGGCGAGACCCCGGTTCGAGCGCTCGGGGTCGAGGTCTTCGAGACGCAGCGCGACCGGCGCATTCCGCGAGCGGGCATCGAGCCAGCATAACAACGCGGCGAGCAACGTACCGGGATGCGCGCGGCCGGTCGTCGAGGGCGCGAATCGCCCGAAGTTCCGCAGCGACGGCAATCCGTCCACTCCCATCACAAGCCCCCGTGCCCGTTTCCGAAACGACTCCACGCGAGAGAACGTCGCACCGAAGAGCGCCTCATGCACGACACCGTCTACGAACCCGGCATCATGGGACGCCGAATCGGCGTGCGCATCACGCCGAAGAGTCTGGCCCCGCGCGTCCTCGAGGCACTCCGCGCACTCGGCTACACGATGGTCGACCTCGACTCCGAGCGCGTGGCCGAGGAGGCGCGGGAGAGCTGTCGACTCTGGCTCGTCGACGAAGGACGCCTGGTGGAGCTGCCCAACGAAGGCGAAGCGGCGGATCGACGCATCCTGCTGATCGCATCGGCCCGCTCGGGCCCGTGCGAGGACCCGCGGATCTTCGCGACCACGCGCAGGCCGGCGCGGCTGGGCGCGGTGTACGAGATGATCCAGTCGGCACTCGAGAGCACGCCGCGCAGTGCACCCCGCGTTCGGACCCAGCTCTCGGCGCGCTGCATCCGCGGGGACCAGCGCTCGATCGGGGCCGTCCTCTCCCTCTCCGAAGGCGGATGTCTGCTTCGCACCGGCGAAAAGCTCTCTCGGGGCTCGAGACTCGACCTCCAGTTCGCGCTCCCGAACTACGGACTGATCGCGACCCGGGCCGAGTGCCGTTATGCGCAGGAGACCGATGCGGGGCTCGCGTTCGCGGACTCCGCCTCCGACGTGCGCCACACGATCGCGCATTTCGTGACGTCCCAGCTCGCCGCCAGTGACGCGGGCCGTTCCCAATCCCAGTCGGGTGGCGGCTCGCTCACGGCCTGAGCCAGGCTCCGCGAAACACGACCGCGATGGGCTCCGCGAGGGCCGCGAGGTCGAGCGTCGGATCGGCGCGCAACACCACGAGATCCGCCGACAGCCCCGCCGCGATGCGTCCCGTCTCCCGCGCGAGGCCGAGGGCCTCCGCCGCATCCACCGTCGCCGCCCGCAGGACCTCGACCGGGCGCATCCCCGCGTATTGCTGTAGCGCCTTCAGGCCGCCGATCAGCTCGTGGTGGAAGACGCCGGGGATGCCCGCGTCCGTCGACGCGATGAAGCGGACGCCGTGCGAACGCTGCAGGCCGAGACAGCGAGACAAGCGCGCAAAGAAATCCGACGGCCTGCCCGCATCGTCGGACGCGCGCCGCAGCCAGCCCGAGTTCAGCGTCGGTGAGACCCAGACCTCGCGCTGCGCGAGCTCGCGCATCAGCGCCTCGTCGAGGTCGGTTCCGAATCCGCCCTCGCCCGCGAACGATGCGTGCTCGATCGTCCGCACACCGGCGCGCAGGGCAGCCGCGATGCCCGCCGTCCCATGACAGTGGGCCGCGACGGACTTGCCCCCACGGCGCGCCGCGGCGACGACCGCGGCGAGCGCCTCGGCGTCGAACTGGGTATCGCGCGGTCGGCTGCCGGGGGTGAACACGCCGCCCGTCGCCATCACCTTGATCCAGTCGCTGCCCCGCGCGAGCTGGCGGTCGACGACGCGCTCGATCTCGGACGGCGACGCGACGACGCCGTCCCAGAAGGCGCAGTGTCCGCCCGGCGTCGTGAGCGGCTGTCCGCAGCAGAGAAGGCGCGGACCGGGAATCGCCCCCGTATCGATCCGCGCGCGCAGGTCGTGCTCGTGAAAGGAGCCGCCGCCACAGTCGCGCGCGGTCGTGATGCCGTGGGCCAACATCGCGTGGGCCCGCTCTGCCATGGCGCGGATCCGCTCCTGCGGCTCGACGGCGAGCTGCTCCGCGGGGGTCGCGAGGCGGGGGTCGAGCTCGAGGTGGACATGGGCGTCGATCAACCCGGGGATGAGCACGCGACCGGGCAGATCGATCGTCTGCGCGGCCGGACCCGGCGCGAGCGCATCGGCGCCGAGCGCGAGGATTCTCCCGCTGCGGATTCGCAGCGGGATCGCGGTCGGGCCCGCGGAGTCGTGCTGCGACTCCCAGATCCGAGCTCCAGTGATCAGAATATCGTTCGATTCCAATCAGTTGACTCCAAATCGAGCGAAGGAAGAGTCCGCGGGCGTTGCGCTCGTTTCGATCTTGGGCATTCTCCCTCGGCGGCCCAACCCGTCGATGCGGGCGGCCGCGCAGCGCATCAGGGGATCTCCCGTCGAAGACCTCGCGGGGCTCTCCCATGTAACCGCGACTCAACCGGGAGATTCAACCTTGCGAATCGACCCTGAGACCCTGCCGGTAACAAGACCGGTAAAAAGTAGGAAGGACGCCTGAGAAGATGTCGGACTCGAACGAAGTGTTGGTCGTCGCCTCCAAGATCAAGTCGTATATCAAGAACAAGGGGGACATGAAGACCTCTGCGAACGTGTTGGAGGTCCTCTCGGACCGCCTTCGCGCAATGTGTGATCAGGCGGTCGAGAGCGCCCGCAGTGACGGTCGCAAGACGGTACTCGACCGCGACTTCAGCTGAGCGGGGGGATTCCAGTGCCCTCGCTCGCCGTGGATCGCGCGGCCCGCGCGCCGATCCGGTGCGGGGGGCCGACTGGATGGCGGAACGGATGAGCAGCCACGCGCAGGACGACCCGAACGACGGGCCCCTCGTCGTGTCCCGCTCCGATGTCGGTCGGGTTCGGGTCGTCAACGAGGACAGCTGCGGCAGCTACCTGCGCGAGGACGGGGCGCGCCTCCTGGTCGTCGCGGATGGGATGGGCGGTCATCGCGGCGGGGCCACTGCGAGCCGCGAAGCCCTCGCGGCGATCGCCGCCTCTTTTGAAGAGAGGTTTGAAGCGAGGTTCGAAGAGAGGCCCGACGCGAGCGCCACATCCACCGCGCTCGACCCGGCGGAGGCCCTTCGCCAGTCGATCGAACGCGCGAATGCGGGCGTCTTTGCGATGTCGCAGGAGGACCCGGGGCTCGCGGGCATGGGCACGACGGTCGTCGCGTTCCTGCTCGACGCGACGGGTCGGGGCACGGTCGCACACGTCGGCGATAGTCGTGCCTATCGCCTTCGCGGCGGCCGGCTCGAGGCGCTGACCACCGATCACAGCGTCGTCGCAGAGATGCTGCGCCGCGGCGTCCTCACCGCCGAAGAGGCGGCCTACCATCCGCGGCGAAACGAGATCCTGCGCTCCGTCGGCGTGCTCGAGGAGGTCGACGTCGAAGTCGCGCCTGTCGAGCTCGCCGGGGGCGACTGGATCCTGCTCTGCTCGGACGGACTCTGCGGGATCGTCTCCGACGCCGAGATCGAGGAAGTCCTGGTCCACAGCGCTTCGGATGCGAACGCCGCCGTCGACGCGCTGGTCGAGCTCGCCAACGACTGCGGTGGCCCCGACAACGTGACGGTCCAGCTCCTCGTGGTCCCGAATGGCTGGAAGAGCGGGGGTCGCGGGATCGGCAATCGCGGTGCCGGAGGCAGCTCCGACCTCGGAGCCGCGGCGCAGGCCGATGCGGCGGGGATCGTCCGGGCGTCCTCTGCGGCGGGCGCCAACACACGGACCGCCAGCGGTCCTCTCGGCTCGCGCGGATCCGCCCTCATGCTCGCGAAGCTCGCCCTGCTGGCCGTCGCCGCCTACTGGCTCTGGCGATCGCTCTGAACGAGCCTGCTAGAGAGACGGCGTCGCGGCCGTCGGCTCGCCGTCGAAGGCGATCCGAACCGCCACCCCCGCTGGACGCCGATCCGGGTCGAAGGCGATCGCGAGGAGCTCGTCGGCGACGAAGCGCGGGTCGTTGAAGGCCCCCGTCTCCTTCCTGCGGAGGAAGCGTCCTCGCTCGGGAAAATCCGAATCCCTGGAGGCCCGGATCTGTGCCTGCATCGCCGTATCGACGACGCCGGGGGCGATCGAGTAGGCGCGCAGACCGGTCGCCGCCTCCTCCATTGCGACGACCTCGGTCAGTCGTTCGACACCGGCCTTCCCCGCACAATACGCACCCCAGCCGGCGTAGGGCTTCCAAGCCGCACCCGACGACATGTTGACGAGCACGCCGCCGCGGCCGAGCCGGCGCAGGTGGCGCACATAGCACTGCGTTCCGATGAAGACGCCGACGAGGTTGGTGTCGAGATGCTCGCGGAAGGCCTCGACCGGCACGTCGCGGACGGGCTTTATCGGCTCGAGCACACCTGCATTGTTGACCCAGAGGTCGACAACGCCGAAACGGGCTTCGATCTCCGGCACGAGCGCCGCCATCGCCGCCGCATTGCGGACATCGAGCTGGCGGGCGAGAACGCGCTCACTCTCGGCGAGAGCGGGCGCCCCGCGCGAGCACAGGACGAGCCGCATGCCCCGCGCAGCGAAGCGCGCGGCGAGCGCCGCCCCGATCCCGCGGCTCGCGCCGCTGACGAATGCGACCTTTTCCTCGAGCGACGGCAATCCCAATCGGCGGCCCTCCGGTGCGCGCCAGCATATCGAAGAAGGGGTTCGCCGAGACCCGTCCGGATCCCCTACTCTCGGGGCCCGCATGCCCCCCGCGAAGCCCCGATCCACCGAACCGTCCCGCTCGCCTCTTTCACCGAAGAGGGCTCCTCTCTCACCGAAGAGGGCTCTGCTCTCACCGAAGAGGGCTCCGCGCGCCAACGCGCCGGTCTCGGAGCTCGACCACATCGAGATCCGCGGCGCCCGCGAGCACAACCTGAAATCGATCGACGTCGACATCCCGAAGAAGAAGCTCGTCGTGATGACGGGCGTCTCGGGCTCGGGCAAATCGTCGCTCGCCTTCGACACGCTCTACGCCGAGGGCCAGCGCCGCTACGTCGAGAGCCTCTCGGCCTACGCTCGCCAGTTCCTCGGCCAGATGGAGAAGCCCCGCTACGACACGATCCGCGGGTTGTCGCCCACCATCTCGATCGAGCAGAAGACGACCGGCAACAACCCGCGCTCGACCGTCGGCACGATCACCGAGATCTCCGACTACCTGCGCGTCCTCTGGGCCCGCACCGGCCGCCAGCACTGCCACATCTGCGGCGACCGCGTCGAGAGCCAGACCGCCGAGCAGATCGCCCGCACCCTCGAGCGCCTCGCCGAGGGCACGCGCGTGATCCTGCTGTCCCCCCTGCTGGTCAACCGCAAAGGCGAGCACCGCGAGCTGATCGAGGAAGCGCGCCGCGCGGGCTGGACGCGGCTGCGCGTCGACGGCGAGCTCGTCGAGACCGAGGGCCTCACGAACCTCGACAAGCGGAAGAAACACGACGTCGAGGCCGTGATCGATCGCATCGTCGTCAAATCCGGGATTCGAAGTCGCCTCAACGAATCCGTCGAGACGGCGCTCCGCATCGGCTCGGGCCAGATGATGGCGGCGATCGAGGGCGAAGGGGACCGGACCTTCTCCGAAAAGGCGGCGTGTGCCCGTTGTCAGGTCTCGTTTCCGGAGCTGACGCCCCAGGCCTTCTCGTTCAACAGTCCTCAGGGCATGTGCAGTGATTGCAACGGCCTCGGCACGCGCTTCGAGATCGATCCCCCCCTCGTCGTGCCCGACGATTCGCTCACGATCGACGGCGGTGCGGTCAAGCCCTGGGGCGAGAACGTCTCCGAGAAGGAGGGCTGGGGCTCGGGCTTTCGCAAGCAGATCCTGGCCCAGCTCGGCATCCCGTCCGACAAGCCCTGGCGCAAGCTCTCCGAGAAACAGCGCCAGGAGATCCTCTACGGCACCGACGAGCGCCGCTTCCGCGTGAAATGGAAGAGCAAGGAGGGCAGCGGTGGCCAGTTCGACACGACCTGGGAAGGTCTGATCCCCCAGCTCATGCGCCGCTTCAAGGACACCCAGTCCGAAGGCATGAAGGCCTGGTACGCCAAGTACATGTCGAACACGGCTTGCACGAGCTGCCACGGCACGCGCCTGCGCGCCGAGAGTGCGGCCGTCCGCGTCGCCGACAAGACCCTCGTCGAGATCTCGGCGCTGACCGTCGACACCGCCCGCGCGTTCTTCGACACGATCGCGCTGACCGGCGCCGACCGCGAGATCGCCGTCGAAGTACTCAAGGAGATCCGCGCGCGCCTCGACTTCCTCGCCGCCGTCGGCCTCGGCTACCTCTCCCTCGACCGCGCCGGGCCCTCGCTCTCGGGCGGCGAATCGCAGCGCATCCGCCTCGCGAGCCAGGTCGGCTCGGATTTGACGGGCGTCATCTACATCCTCGACGAGCCCTCGATCGGGCTCCACCCTCGCGACAATCGCCGCCTGCTCGACACCCTCTTCCGCATGCGCGACATCGGGAACACCGTCGTCGTCGTCGAGCACGACGAGGAGACGATCCGCGCCGCGGATCACGTGATCGATTTCGGCGTCGGGGCGGGCGTCGCGGGGGGCCACATCGTCCACGCCGGAACGCCCGAGAGCCTCGTGCGCTCTCGAGAGTCGCTGACGGGCGCCTATCTCTCGGGGCGCCGCCGGATCGAGATCCCCGCGAAGCGCCGGATCGCGAAGGGCAGCCTCAAGATCCACGGCGCGCGGGAGAACAACCTGCGCGAGATCGACGTCGAGATTCCGCTCGGCGTGCTCGTCGCCGTGACGGGCGTCTCGGGGGCCGGGAAATCGACGCTCGTGAACGACATCCTGTTTCCCGCGGCGTCACGGGCGCTGAACGGCAGCAGCGCCCGCGTCGGCCGTCATCGCCAGATCTCGGGACTCGGCCAGCTCGACAAGGTGATCGACATCGACCAGCGGCCGATCGGCCGCACGCCGCGGAGCAATCCCGCGACCTACATCAAGGTCTTCGACGAGGTCCGGACCTTCTTCGCCGAGCTGCCCGAGAGCCGTGTGCACGGCTACAAGCCCGGGCGCTTCTCCTTCAACGAGAAGGTTGGACGCTGCGTGTCCTGCGAAGGCGACGGGGTGCGACAGATCGAGATGCATTTTCTCGCGGACGTCTTCGTCCGCTGCGAGGAATGCCAGGGCAAGCGCTTCAACGAGGCGACGCTGCGGGTCGGCTTCAAGGGCAAGTCGATCGCCGACGTCCTCGACCTGACCATCGCCGAGGCGCTCGTGCTCTTCGCCGCGCATCCGAAGATCCGCGAGCCCCTGAAGCTCCTCGAACGCGTCGGCCTCGACTACATCCACCTGGGCCAGCCTTCGCCGACGCTCTCCGGCGGCGAGGCCCAGCGCATCAAGCTCGCCCGCGAGCTCTCGAAGCGCGCGACCGGCCGCACGCTCTACATCCTCGACGAGCCGACGACGGGTTTGCACTTCGACGACGTGCGCAAGTTGCTCGACGTGCTGCATGAGTTGGTCGAACAGGGCAACACGGTCGTCGTGATCGAACACAATCTCGAGGTCATCAAGACCGCCGACTGGATTTTGGATCTCGGGCCCGAAGGCGGCGAAGGCGGCGGCGAAATCGTGGCCGCCGGCACGCCGGAGGAGGTCGCGAAAGTCGCGCGCTCCTACACCGGGCAGTTCCTGAAGCCGCTGTTCAAACGCGCGGCACCGAGGGTCGAGATGGCGCAGCAGCCCAAGCAACGGCGCGCGCGCGCCGCTGAGTAACCGCAGGTGGTACGCCTTCGCGCCACAGTGTGACGGTTTTCCGTGGCTACAGGCTTGCCTGTCACGAGCGCCTTCGCTCCAATCCGTGTGTACGCAATTCGGGGACGGATTCCATGACACTGACGCGCCGCGATACCTTGATGCTCGCCACAGCGGCCGCTGCGCTCGGCGCGGGCGGAGCTGCGCACGCGGCCGACGGGATCGGGGCGCTGGAAACGCGGGTCAACGATGTTTGGGGAACGCCCGTTGGAGCGGCGCGGGTTGAGATTGCCGAGGCTGCCGCGATCTTCCGCAATCAGCGTTTGGAAACCGGCGAAGATAGTGCCGCGGGGGTTCGCTTCATCGATGCGTCGAAGCTGACGCTCGGCGCGAACGCGAGTGCCGTCGTGGACGACTATGTGTTCGCGGGTGCGGCCAGCAAGTCGGCGGTGACGCTGGCGAAGGGAGCTTTCCGGTTCATCTCCGGGCAGATGCCCGAGAAAAATATGAAGATCCACACGCCGACGGTCGTGATCGGCATTCGCGGTACGGAACTCAAAATCGACGTCTATGAGGACGGGTCGACGGAGCTGTCGACGGTATCGGGGGCGGCGAACATTTTGTCGCGCGCGACCAGCGAGGCGCTGGATATTCTGGCCGGACATTCCGTGCTTGCGGATTCGAACGGCGTGTTCGGTGCGGTGCGCGACTTCATTCACAAATCCAAGGACGAAGCGATCGAGCGGGGTTTGAACGAGATTCGGTCGAAAATCCCGTCGATCCCGGGCCTGCCTGGTATTCCGAATCCCTTCAAGTGATCACCCGCCTGCCTGGTGTTCGGCAGCGGCGTTGTAGGCGTTGCCGAAGGCGCCGGCGGCGAGGGCCGTTTGGATCAGGTTGCCGAAGAATCCGAGCACGGTCAGTTCTTCGAAGTGCGCGCGCGTCGCTTTGGTGAGGCCGAGTTGCCAAGCTTCCATGGCTTTGCGGAACGCCTCGGCGCCTGCGCTGGTGGCGCTGGCGTCGGCGCCGCCCATTGCGGGAAACGCGGGGAATGGCGGCATGTCGCTGCCGAGGATCGCGAACGTTGCGATCACAACGACCAGGAAATAGGGCACGAACGTCAGGAGCAGCACGAGGAACATCCTGATCACGTTGCCGGACATCAACTGCCACGATCGTTCGACGCCCAAGTTGTTTTCGGCGACGACAACAGGTGAGATCAGAGAGAGCCGCAACGCCGCCCAGATCATCACAGGAACAAGGGCAAAGGCCGCGACCACGACGAGACCGCTCATCGCAGGGACGGCTGCCGCAACGCCGCCGAGCAGCGCAAAGACGAGGGCAAGCGCTATGCCGCCCGCGATGATCGCGATAAGGAGCAGAATCGAGACGACGATCAGGCGCAACTCCGCACCGCCGAACCACAGGTAGACAAAGAGGCCGGGCTTGCGGTCGCCGAAGATCACGACGCGCAACAGCGCGACGGTTGCCATGATGCCCGTCACGAAGGCGACGATGCCGAGCAAAAACTGTGCGGGTGCCTGTGCCATCGCGGAGGTGGGGTCGTTCGGCGTTTGGAGCGCCGCGTCCATGATTTGCGGGCCGTAGACGAACGAAAGGCCCGAGCCGATCAGCAGCGGGGCCCAAGCGAGCCGCACGATCGTGCCGATGTCGCCCAATAGGAAGCCGTAGGTGCGGGACACCGTGTCCATTACCGGAATCTTGCTCATGTCTCGCCCCTTTAGAACCGGCGGCACCCTAGCCCACAGAAATCGGCCGTCCAATGACGCGAAAGCCCCAGTCGCGCGCCTTTCGCAACGCGCCGACTCCCGGGCCAGCCTTAGAATGGGCTAGCGTCGCTTCGATTCAGTATTCAACTCTTCGTCAATCCCATGACCCTTTCACGCCGTACGGTCCTGAAGTCGCTGGCGGGCTTCACCGCCACATTCGCCGCAACCGCGGGCGCACCGTTTGCGGCGGCGCAGCCGCGTTCGCTCGTCACCGGCAAGTACCGCTTTCCGCACGGCGTCGCGTCGGGCGATCCGCAGCCGGACGGCGTCGTGTTGTGGACGCGCGTCGAAGCGATCGAAGGAAACAACGACTACATCAACGTGCGTGTGCAGATTTCGCGCGGGCCCACATTCGCCGAGATTGTGCTCGACGAGACGCTGGCGACGACGCCGGCGAGCGATCACACCTTGCGCCTTGTCGTGCAGGGGCTTGAGCCCGATACGACTTATTTCTACCGCTTCGTCGCGGGCGGCGACCAATCGCGGCTCGGCCGTACGCGCACCGCACCTTCGCCGAATACGGAGCTGCCGACTCGCTTTGCCTTCGCCTCGTGCCAGAACTACGAGCAGGCGTTCTACGGCGCGTGGGCGCGGATGCTGGAAGACGACCTTGCCGCACCGACAGAACAACAAATCGACTTCGTGCTGTTCCTGGGCGACTTCATCTACGAGGTGCGGGGCGATCGCTGGGACGCCAATATGGTCGACCCGAAATGGTTGAAGGGCGCCGACCGCCGCGAGCGGATCGTGCCGCCGTTCCCAAATGGGTCGAAGCCGTGGCCGTCAACGAGTTGGAACAAGAATCCGGGGGCGACGAACGCGGTCTCGCTTGAGGACTATCGCTTCCTCTACAGGCTCTATCTGTCGGACGCGAATTTACAGGCGGCGCGCGCGCGGTGGCCGTTCGTCAGCATGTGGGACGATCACGAGTTCACGAACGACGCGTGGCAATCGCACGAGACCTATTTCGACAAGGGCGGCCAGCCCGCACAGCGGCGCAAAGTTGCCGCGAACCAGGCGTGGTTCGAGTACATGCCGGCGCTGCTGTCGGGGATGCCGGGCTCGGGCAGCTTCAACCGGCCGAACGCCGTCGAAAACCGCGCGCACGATTTCAAATTCGTGGCCGTGCAGGACACGGCGTATCTCGGTCCGCAACAGGATTGGGTCGATGCCAACGTGGACAATCGCGCGGCGCTCGCCTCGCTCACCACGTACCGCACACTTCGTTGGGGCAAGACGGTCGAGATCGTGTTGACCGACAACCGCTCGTACAAATCGCCGTCGCCGAGGCCGCCGAAGATCGAGGGGCAGTCGCTGCCCGCGATCGAGCATGTGAAGCTGCTCGACCTCGGCAAGACTGCGAACGAGGGCGATCCGCCATCGACCATTCCGGACACCGACATCGTCAACCCGCGACGGTTGATGCCGCGC
>JANMTD010000181.1:0-8191 GCA_031390075.1 Deltaproteobacteria bacterium
GATCGATCAGGAATACCAGTAGAAGTGTACTTTGCAAGTGAAATAGACAAACATGCTATTGAAATATCTAAAAAGAACTGGTCATTAATAAAGCAAGTAGGAGATGGCAGGGTCCGACCAGCGCCGACGACGAGAACATCAACACGAAATGGCTCGACTTCAACCGCGGCGTCCTGATCTACGACTTCGGCGCCAACGTCGAGATCGACGCCTATCAGCTGACGACCGCGAACGACGCTCCCGAGCGCGATCCCGTGCGCTGGACGTTCGAGGCGAGCCTCGACGGGGTCAACTGGGACATCGTCGACGATCGCAACGACGAGGATTATCCGACCCCCGCCGCGCGGCTCACGTCGACGCCCGTGATTCCCCTCGTTCCCCTCGACGTCGTGACGCCGCTGCCGGCGGCACCGCGGCATTCGACGACGCTGATCGTCGAGACGAGCACGGGGGCCGACCGCATCTGGAACGTGAATCCCGACAACGACACGGTGACGGTATCGAGCGCAGCCGGCGTCGTGCTCGCCGAGATTCCGGTCGGCGATCGCCCGTGGTCCCTCGCCCGAAGACCGGGCACGCAGCGGCTCTACGTCACGAACAAGGGCAGCGCTTCGATCTCGGTCATCAACACGGCGACCCTCGCCGTCGACCACACCGTCGCGCTGCCGCGCGGCTCCGAGCCCCACGGCATCGTCTTCGGCGCCGATGGCTCGAGCTACTTCGTCGTGCTCGAGGCGATGGCCACGCTCCAGAAGCGCCAGGGCAGCAATGACGCCCTCGTCTCGAGCCTCCCGCTCAGCGGACACCCGCGCCACATCTCGATCAAGAGCGACGACTCGAAGCTCTTCGTCAGCAACTTCATCACGCCGCCGATCCCCGGCGAGAGCACGCTCTCGGTCAATGTCGCCAGCGGCGGTGCCCAGGTCTTCTCGGTCGTCCCAGGCAGCCTGACGCTCTCCGGGACGGTCACGCTGCCCCACGACGGCCGCCCCCAGTCCGAGAGCCAGGGACCGGGCATGCCGAACTACGTCGGTCCCGCCGTCGTGAATTTCGGCGGACAATACGCCTATCTCCCCACGAAGAAGGACAACGTGCGCGCGGGCGCGCTGCGCGGCATTTCGGGCATGACCTTCGAGTCGACGGTCCGGGCGAACACGTCGCGCATCGTGCTCACGACCGAGCTCGAGGATCCGGCCTTCCGCCTCGATCACGACAACACGAGCGTCGCGACCGGCGCCGCCCTGTCCGGCGACGACCGCTATCTCTTCGTGACCCTCGAGACGAGCCGCCAGCTCGCCGTCTACGACACGCTGCTCGGCTCCCCGCTGATGCGACTCCCGACGGGTCGGGCGCCCCAGAGCGTGGCCCTCTCGAGCGACGGCAGCATCGCGTACGTCCACAACTTCATGGATCGGACGATCTCGCGCTTCGACCTCACGCAGATGCTGCAGACCCACCTCCCGGCGACGAACGAGCTGTCGCCGATCGACGTGGTGACGACGGAGACGCTCACACCGACCGTGCTCCTCGGCAAGCAGCATTTCTACGATGCGGCCGACGACCGCCTCGCGCTCGACAACTACATGAGCTGCGCGTCGTGCCACAACGATGGCGACGGCGATGGCCGCGTCTGGGATCTCGGGGCCCTCGGCGAGGGGGTCCGCAATACGATCGATCTGCGCGGCAAGGGAACGGGCCATGGCCGAGCGCACTGGACCGGGAACTTCGACGAGATCCAGGACTTCGAGAACCAGATCCGCAACCTGAACCTCGGCCAGGGCTTTCTCACGAATCCCCAGTTCGCGGCGACCTCGAATCCGCTCGGTGCGCCGAAGGCGGGCCTGAACGCCGATCTCGATGCCCTCGCCGCCTACGTCGCATCGCTCACGGCGGTGCCGCCGAGCCCGCACCGGCCGAGTGCCGCGTCGATGAGCGCGACGGCCGTGCTCGGGCGAACGGCCTTTGTACAGAATGGCTGCTTCGGCTGTCACACGCTCCCGAACCTGACCGACTCCGCGTCGGGCCAGCGCCACGACGTCGGTACGATCGACGCCGCGAGCGGCCAGCGGCTCGGTGCCCCTATCGATGGCTTCGATGCGCCCGGTCTGCTCGGCGTCTGGGCCAGCCCGCCGTACCTGCACGACGGCGGCGCCGCCACCCTCGAAGCCGCGATCGCTGCGCACAACGGCTTTGCCGGTCTCGCCCCCGCGATCCGAGCCGAGATCGCCAGCTTCCTCCGCGAGGCCGAGGCGGCCGACCTCGGCCCGCTGGTCGATAGCGACGGCGATGGCACGCCCGATCTCGTCGATCCCGCGCCGGCGAACCCCTGCATCCCGACCGCCTTCGTGGCCGTCTGCGCGCAGGACAGCGACGGCGACTCGCTGACGGACTTCCAGGAGGGACCGACCACCGACACCGATGGCGACGGGATCTTCAACTATCAAGAGTCCTCGATCGCGGATGCCGATGGCGACGGGGTGCCCGATCAGAGCGATCCCCAGAACGGCAACGCGTGTGTGCCGAATCCGAACGCGTGTACGCCCGAAGTCCCGACGGTCACGCCCGTAGTCCAGGGCCTGCTGCTCGCCATGCTGCTCGCCACGGGCGCGCTGGTCCTGCGGCGGCGCAAGGTGGCCTGAGCGATCGCGCTCGAGTCGCGCGCGATCCGGTTGCTACACGCTGCCCGCGGGCCGGGATCGGCGTAGACTCCGGCAGCGAGAGGCGATCCCGCCCGTCGATTCCTGCCGGTCGAAAGGACCCAAGACCATGGCCGATTCAACTGCGTACGTGCCCCCGAAAGTCTGGACCTTTGATGCCGAGAGCGGCGGGCGCTTCGCCAAGATCAATCGCCCGATCGCGGGCGCGACCCACGAGAAGGTGCTGCCCGTCGGCCGCCATCCGCTGCAGCTCTATTCCCTCGCGACGCCGAACGGCGTGAAGGTGACCGTGCTGCTCGAGGAGCTGCTCGCGCTCGGGAAGAAGGGCGCCGAGTACGACGCGTACATGATCAACATCGGCGACGGCGATCAGTTCGGCAGCGATTTCGTCGCGATCAATCCCAACTCGAAGATCCCGGCGCTGCTCGACCGGAGCACGACGCCGCCGACCCGCGTCTTCGAATCGGGGGCGATCCTCGTCTACCTCGCCGAGAAGTTCGATGCCTTCCTGCCGAAGCAGCCGAGCGCGCGGGCGGAGTGTCTGTCGTGGGTCTTCTGGCAGATGGCGTGCACGCCTTATCTCGGTGGCGGCTTCGGCCACTTCTACGCCTACGCCCCGGAGAAGCTCGAGTACCCGATCAATCGCTACGCGATGGAGGTGAAGCGCCAGCTCGACGTGCTCGACCGCGATCTGGCCGAGCGGCCGTTCATCGCGGGCGATACGTACACGATCGCCGACATGGCGATCTTTCCCTGGTACGGTGGGCTCGTGCAGGGCCAGCTCTACGAGTCGGGGGAATTCCTCGACGTGAAGTCGTACAAGCATGTCGTTCGATGGACCGAGCAGATCCAGGCGCGCCCGGCCGTGAAGCGGGGCCAGCGGGTCAACCGGGCCTGGGGGCCGGAGGCGGAGCGCGTGCCGGAGCGACACGACGCGAGCGACTTCAAGTAGGTCACGACGTCAGTCGAGCTCGATCACGACGAGCGTGCCGAAGTAGCGCGGCGCCGTCGGGCGCAGCCGCGCGAAGACGGAATCGCGCAGCGCCGGGTCGTCCTCCACCGCGCGGACGTGCCCTGCGAGCGTCTCGCCGCGGATCAGGACACTGCCCCGCCCGCCGCCGCCGCGCAGCTCGCGCCACCACGGAAAGTCGGCGGCGGCGTAGACGGTCTGTCCCTCGCGGAGGTAGTTGACCGGAAGGACCTTGCCGGAGGGCAGGGCAAGCAGCATCACCCGGGCGGCCCGCTCGCCGTCGGGCTTCGTTCGCAGCTCGCGCACCGTCCTCTCGTTCGCCGAGCGCGAATAGAGCTGGGCGCTCGCGACCAGCCCCAGTCCGACGGCCAACGCGAAGACGAGCCCCTTCACGACGATCTCGCGTTCGGATACGGCATTTCAGACGAGACTCCGCTGGCGACTCGGCCGGAAATCGACGCCGGCCGCGGCGTCGTAGTAGCGGACCGTCGTGCTGCGCGGCGGGACGAGGGCATCGATGCGCTCGAAGTCCGCCGCCTCGAGCGTCACGTCGACCGCGCCGAGATTGTCCTCGACCTGCTCGAAGGTGCGCGGACCGATGATCGGCGCCGTGACACCCGGCTGTGCTCCGCACCAGGCGAGGGCCAGCTGCGAGACCGTGCAGCTCTTTTCTTTCGACATCGCGCGCAGCAGGTCGATCACGTCCCAGGTCAGCGGGGTCGCCTGGCGGCCGAAGTTGTCCTTGCCGCCCTGCCAACGGCCCGCGGCATCGGCCCCGCTGCGATCGTATTTGCCGCTGAGCAGCCCGCCGCAGAGAGGCCCCCACGGAATCACGGCCAGGCCGAACGACTGCGCGGCCGGGATCACCTCGCGCTCCGCCGTGCGGTCGAGCAGGTTGAACGCGGGCTGCTCGCTCACGAAGCGGTTCAGCCCGAGCTCCTTCGCGACCCACAGCGACTCGACCATCCGCCAGCTCGGGAACATGCTGACCCCGACATAACGGACCTTGCCGGCGCGGATCAGATCGTCGAGGGCGCGCAGGGTCTCGTCGATCGGGACGTCGGCGTTGCTGCGGTGGAGCTGGTAGAGATCGATCCAATCGGTCTGAAGCCGCTCGAGAGAGGCCTCGCAGGCCCCGATGATGTGGCGACGACTGAGGCCGCGGGCGTTCGGGTCGTCGCCCTGCTGGAAGAAGAACTTGGTCGCGAGCACGATCTTCCGGCGCCGATTGTCGCGGGCCAGCGCCCGGCCGACGATCCGCTCGGTTTCGTTGCCGCCGTAGGCGTCGGCCGTGTCGACGAAGTTGACGCCGCGACCGAGTGCGTAATCGATGATGCGGTTGGACTCCGCCTCGTCGGTCTTGGCGCCGAACATCATCGTGCCGAGGCCGATCGGGCTGACGTGCACACCGGTTCGGCCGAAGGGGCGGAGCTTCATGGGTCTTCCTTTCTCTGCGGGGCGGCGGAGGCTCGGAGTCGACTCGGGGCGAGTATGCCGGCTCGAAGTGGGCGGCGCCGCGGGCGTCGGGCGGCAGCGGGTGGCGCGGTTTGCCAAGCTCGCGAATCGGGAGAACGCCATGAACGACGATTTCGAGAGCCTCCGCCCCGGGATGGACGTCCAGCTGGCCCGCCGCCGCGAAGCGATCGCGCAGGGCATGACGCCGCGGGGCTGGAAGGTCGGCCTCAACGTCGCCGCCGTGCAGAAACATTTCGGCCTGAGCGGGGCATGTGTGGGCTGGCTCGATGGCCGGCGGATTCTGGCGAGTGGCTCGTCTTTCGATTTCCTGCCGGAGGTCGGCATGCGCGTCGAGCCGGAGGTCTGTCTGCGCGTGGGCGTGGGCCTTCGCCTCGAAGCGATCGCACCGGCCCTCGAGATCGTCGACTTCTCGAAGCCGCCGAAGGATCTCTTCGAGCTGCTCTCGTCGTCCATCCTCCACGTTGCACTGGTGATCGGCGAGTTCGTTTCGCCGGACCGGGCCGTCGATCTCGGAACGCGCTGGCCGCAGCTCGAGGTGACCGGGCAGCCGTCGCCGCCCCTCGGCGAGGGACTCGTTCCGACGCATCTGCAATCGGTCGTGGACTTCGTCGGCGAAGCGCTCGCGCCTTTCGGCGAGCGCCTCGCGGCCGGCGACCTGATCATCGCCGGCTCCTATGCCGCCGCCGTTCCGCCGCTCGAACGCGGCGCGCGGGCCGAGGCCGACTTCGGTCCGCTCGGACGGGTTTCGGTCACGCGCCGGGCCTGATTGCGCAAAGCGCCCACTGGCGGCGCTACCCACTCGCTTTGCCGCGGCGGCACAGCCTGGTGTATTCATGAGATGATCCGCAGGTGCACATGACTCAATCCAACCGCTCACAGCGACTGCGGCCCTCGCGAGCTGAAGCGAGAACGCGGAAGGCTCGACCTGCAGGGTGGCCGAGCACCGTGTGCGGGGCTGCTCTGGCCATCGCATCCGTGTTCTGCCTTGTGACCCGGGACGCGAGTGCATTGACGCGTTTCGATGTTTCAACGGATCGCCCGACCGAGAACCTTCAGCCCGGCGAGGTCGTCACGATCGGCATCCGGCTGTCGGAGGGGAGGGACGTGTACGGCCTGGGCGCCTCGGCCTACGGCTACGACGAATCCGTCATCGACTTCGAGAGCGGCTTGGCCGTGACCGTGATCAATCGTGCGATCATCATCCCGGGCGTCGACGTCTCCGGGGGCCTCGCCAACTACGCGATTCCGCCGGAGGGTGGCCCGCTCGCAGAATCATCGATCGGCGATAACGGCAGCCGCGTCCTCTTTTTCAATGGGGTGAGCCTTAGCCCGACGAATAGTCACCGCTTCGACATTGGGCTCGACGGCGTGTTCGGAACCGGAGACGATCAGTTCCGCCTCGTCTTCCGGGCGATCGAGCCGGGTCGGACGGTGATCCGAATCGGCACCGGCTACGAAGGGGACGGCGAGGTCGGTCCCGGCGGCTCGCTGGACACGAGCGCGAACGTCGAGCTCGCGATCACGGTGATCCCCGAGCCGGGCACGGGTCTGCTCGTCGGTCTAGGCCTCGCGGGGCTGGTGACGGGTACACGCCGCAAGAACCCGGCCGCCTAACGACTCGAAACCAGCGACTCCGGCAGCTCGTCGAGGCGGATCCGCAGTGACGAGATCTCGAGGCCCTCGAGGTAGCGGGGCAGGTCGTTGGGGTCGAAGGACTTGCCGTCGAGAAAACGATCGGGGGCCATCGCGATGGGCGACGTCGCCTTCTCGAGGACCCAGGGCGTGACGTGGGCGCCCTCGGTCTTCCAGTCGATCGTCGGGGCTGCGATGCCCAGATCGGCGGCGACCTCGCGATAGAGGTCAGGTCGGTAGACGGCGTCGATGACCTCGGCGAGTCCGTCGGCCTTCTCGAGCTGACCCCAGCGGATCATCTGCGCGACGAACCACGCCGCTTGCGAGCGCCAGGGAAACGTCGCCGCATGCCGAAAGAAGACGTGCAGGTCGGAGGTTGGGCGCGGCTGGCCGTGCAGGTCCTCGATCCGGCCGTGCATCGACTCGGCGACGACGGAGACCGGGGCGTCGACGAAGGAGAGTCCCGAGATCACGTGCACCGCCTCCTGGCGATTGCCGAGGTCGTCGAGCCATTGGCACGCGCGCAGCAGCGCCCGCGTGATGGCCCGCGCCGTCGCAGCGTTGTCGCGGGCCCAGTCCCTGCGCAGCGCGAAGACCTTCTCGGGGCCGCCCGACCAGACGTCGCCGCTCGTGACGAGGGTTCGGCCGGTGCCGCGCACGCGGGCGAGGGTGTTCCAGGGCTCGCCGACGCAGTAACCGTCGATCGATTGCTGCTCGAGCATCGCGACCATCGCCGACGGCGGCACCACGAGGATCCGCACGTCGCGGTCGGGATCGATCCCGGCGGCGGCGAGCCAGTAGCGCAGGGTGTAGTTGTGGGACGAGAAGGGGAAGACGACGGCGAAGACGAGCGGCGGCCGCGCGCTGCGTCGATCGGCTTCGATGACGGCGCGCAGGCCGGCGCCGATCGCCAGGGGAGACGTGCCGGAGCCGGGTGAGGAGCCGGGTGAGGGGTCGCCGATCTGGGCGGCGATCTGCGCTGCAATTCGGCCGGCGAGCGCGATCGAGACCGTAATCGCGTTGCCATTCAGGTCGAGGCAGAGGGGGACGGTCAGCGGGACGTCGACGCCGTCGATGCCGAGACTCGTCGAAAGGCTCATGGGCGCGAGCAGCTGCGCGCCGTCGAGGGCGCCGACGGCGAGCTTGTCGCGGACGTTGGCCCAGGAGGGCTCGCGGGAGAGCGTGACGTCGATGCCTTCGTCGCGGAAGAAGCCGCGTTCCCGCGCGATCACGAGGGGCGCGCAATCCGTCAGCGGAACGAATCCCAGGCGCACACGCGCCGGCGCGACGCGTGTCGCCGGTCCGGCCCGAAGCGCGCTTTTGCGCGGTCGCGGTTCTTCTGCACTCATCGTTCGCCCTTCCGTCTTTCCCGACTTCTCATCTCGCCCGCCGCCTGCCGAGCCGCGCAGGCCTCAGAGCAGATCCGCCATCTCCACCAGCCGCCGTGCGACCTCGG
>JANMTD010000212.1:0-4497 GCA_031390075.1 Deltaproteobacteria bacterium
CGGTGGCCAGGTCGAAGGTCATCCGATCCGGGCGAGCGAGATCCCCCCGGCGGCTGCCCCACGGATGAAGCTCGATCACGTTCATCTGCACCAGCGAAATCAATCCCTTGATCGTGTCGACTGTCAGGTACCGTGCAGGGCCTTTCGAATCTCGCAGGGCGATCGACTTCACTCCGGCTCCGAAGCGACCGTCGTTATGCTTCTGGAAGAAACTTGGCCCGGCCAGTCCGCTCGGACAGCGAAGCACGCTCAAGGGTCGCCCCTCGATGTGAGGCAATATCCGCGCGGCAACCCCCTCGTAGTAGCGAGCGACCTCGAGCTTCGTGACGCCGCTCTGCGAATCGATGACACGCTCGGGGTGGGTGATGGTGATGCCGGCGACCGTGACCGGGTCGCGGTCCGCGGAGACTCGTCCGACGCGAGGGCTCGCTCCGGGCGCAACCTTGGCCTTGGACGTTCTCGACCGGGAAGCAGGGACAGCTTGCTCGCGCACGACCCGGCGAGCGTCCTTGTCGGGTCGAAAGCCTTCGAAGCTCGCGTGACGCAGCAGCCCTTTAGAAGTCCACCCCGCAAAGGAGACCTCGACGACGATACGCGGCTCGACCCACACGACTCCTCGGAGCTCGGCGGCGCCGATCGGTTCGACGACCGGGGCGTCGTCGCGGCGTAATCCTTCGAGTCTCGCGCGCAGCTGCAGCAGGCTCTTCGAATCGAAGCCGGTTCCGACGCGGCCCGCGTATCGCCAACTCTTTCCCTCGCGCACGGCGACGGCGATGGCGCCAAGACCCCCGCGCGATCGCTTGGGGAGCGTGAACCCGACGATGACGAACTCCTGCCGATGGCCGCACTTGACCTTCAGCCACTCACGCGACCGACGCGACAGATAGCGGCCTTCGGCGCGCTTCGAGACGATGCCTTCGAGCGAATGTGAACAGGCGGCACGAAAGAACGGATCGCCTCGATCCTCGACGTGCTCGCTAAAACGCACTGGACCCTTCCCGTCGCGGCCTTCGAGCAGCGCCTGGAGCACGTTCTTCCGATCGCTCAGCCGACAATTCCTGAGGTCGTACCGGTCCAGGTGCAGGAGGTCGAACGCGAAGTAGGTCAAGTTTCGGGGGTCGTCGTTGCTCAACGCTTCCTGCAGACCGTGAAAGTCACTGACGCCCTTGTCATCGAGCACTACGACCTCACCGTCGAGCAGGGCAGATCGCGCGGGGATCTCGGCAATCGCCAGGGAGAGCGTCCCGAAGCGGCTCGTCCAGTCCTGACCGTTGCGAGAGAGCCATTTCAGCTTTCCCCGGTCTAGGCGCAGCAGCATGCGATAACCGTCGTATTTGACCTCGTGGATCCAACCTTCCCCTGTCGGCGCTGAATCCGTCAGCGTGGCGAGCTTCACGGGGACGAATTCCGGTAGCGGGGCGCGTCGAGCGTCGCGGAGGTCCCGGACGAGCTTCATCGCGCCCGCACTGCTTCCCGTAGAGGATCTCCGAGTCACGGCTTTCGATTCGGGTGCGGGCCTCCTGGAAGTCACTCTCTTCCGGCGCACAGTCGACGTCGAACGATCGACTCGCCCGCTTTTCGTGTCGATCTCGTCGATCGTCCTCCCGCTGGAGACGCTCTCCGGTCGCTGCTCGATGATCGATCCACCCCCAGCGCGCGCCTCGTCGTCACCTCGCTTGATCAACAGCCAATTCCGTTTTTCTTCGCCGTCTCCGCCCCGCAAGCGGATCAGGCGCCAGGCGCCCCGAAGCTTCTTGCCGTGAAGCGAGAAGTCGAGCTTGCCCTTCCGGAGCCCCGACTCGACATCCCCTTCGGGTTCCCAGGTCCCCCCGTCCCAGAGCAAGACGGACCCGGCTCCGTACTGTCCCTGTTCGATGACGCCCTCGAAGGATCCGTACTGGACGGGGTGATCCTCGACCAGGACCGCCAATCGCTTCTCTCCCGGATCGAGGCTGGGCCCCTTCGGAACCGCCCAACTGAGCAGCACACCGCCGTGCTCGAGCCGAAAGTCGTAGTGCAGCCGGGATGCGGCGTGCTTCTGCACGACGAACTTCGGCCGTCGAGAACGGATGCGACTTCCTCGTGGCTCCTGCGTCCGGCTGAAATTCCTCTTCTTTTGATAGGTGGAAAGTCCCATCGATCGGGCTCACGCGCTGCGGCGGCGACGAACGGTGCCTGCAGGCTTCGCCGACCGCTTCGTGGGACGCGAACGCGACGGGCGGGATTGGGCGGCTTCGACTGATTTTCGCAGGAGTGGCATGAGGTCGAGAACCTCCCCTCGTCGGGTCCGCTGCGCCGGAGCGGGTGTGTCGTCGAGCGCGTGGACCTCGCCCGCTTCGATCTTCCCCTCGATGACCTTCATCAGATCACTTTGATACTGATCCTCGTATTCGTTCGGCTCCCATGTTCCGCTCATGTCGGCCACGAGACGCTCGGCCATCTCGATCTCCTTCGAAGACGCATTCGCGTTCCTGGAGTCACCCCCGAGATTGTCGAGCGCGCCAACGGGGCACAGCTCCTGGGCGAAACGAAGCAGATACAAAACGATCGCATCGTCGCGCCAGCCGACGACGGCGACATGTTCGCGCGTGCGGATCGCGACGCGCGCGACGCCGACCTTGTTCGTGCGCCGGAGTGTCTCCCGCAGGAGGGCATATGATTTGCTGTTCTTCTTGAGCGGCTCGAGGTAATAGGGTTTTTCGTAGTAGATCGGCTCGATCTCCGCCGCGTCGACGAACATCTCGATACTGATCGTCTGCGTGAGAGCCGGGTTCGCCCGCGCAAGGTCGCTCTTGCCGACGACGACGTACTCCCCCTTGGCATACTGGTATCCCTGCACGATCTCGGACCAGGGAACTTCCTGGTCGTTCGATTTGTTGTAGCGGCGATACCCGACGGGCGAGAAGTCCCGCCGGTCCAGATGGGAGAATGAGATTCCCGTCGACACCTCGGCCGATATCAGCGCGACGGGGATTTCCACAAGGCCGAATGTGATCGAGCCTTTCCAGATGTCGCGGGTCGACTTCTGTTCCGCTTTGTCATCCGCCGCAGGTTTGTGCTTGGTCCTGGCCCTGGACTTCGACGCCGTCTTCGTTTTCGCCGATCCCTTTTTCGTCGTCGTCCTCTTCGAGCTGACCTTTTGGATCATCGTCGCCTCCCTATATCAACGTGGTCCGGCCGCGCGGACGAGCTTCGGTTTTGCGACCGGCGGACGCCGGATGCTCTCGTCGATGTCGGGTCGCGACCGGGGTGAATCGAGGTCGAGCGCCACCGGCTTTCCGCTGCGCGCCGACGCATAAAGCGCCTCGATGATCCGAACGTCATTGCGCCCCTCGGCTCCCGAAGGCTGAGGCTCCCGATTTGACTGCACGCAGTCGGAGAAGTGCAGCAACTCGGCCGCGAATTGGTCTCGCTTGGGATAGATCTTCTTGCGCGAACGACCGTCGAGGGTGACGGCGAGCACGATCTTGTCGGCGTGCGCGTAGGCCGGTTCGACCCGCAGGTCGCCCAGGGTCCCGATGACTCGGTAGCTGGAGGTGTCCGCCGCACCGAAGCTGCAGGTAAACGCAGCAAGACGATCCTCGGGAAATCGCAAGATCGCCGACACCATCTCCTCGACCTCCGCGAATCGCTTTTCCGTCCGATTGGCCGCCGTGCGCGCGAAGGCCTCGATCGGCTCGCTCCGGAACAGGTACCGCGCGGCATTGATGCAGTAGATGCCGATGTCGTACAGCGTGCCCCCGCCGAGGTCTGCGTCCAGGCGGATGTTCTCGGGATCGCGAACCTGCATCGTGAACTCTGAGTTGAAGATGCGCGGTTCGCCCAGCTTGCCCGACTGAACGAGCTCGACAGCGGCCAGATTACCCGCCTCGAAATGCAGGCGATAGGCGATCATCAGCTTGACATTTCCAGCCCTGGCGGCGCGGATCATGGCCTCACAATCCGCGCTCGTGACCGCCATCGGCTTTTCGCACAGGACGTGAACACCCGCACGAGCCGCGCGGCGGGCGAATTCCAGATGCATCGAGTTCGGCAGAGCGATGAAGACCGCATCGATGGCTCCGCTTTCGAGGAGCTCTTCGTACTCGTCATAGGAGCACCGTCGCGCCACATCGTATTTCTTGCCGAGCTTCGCCAGCTTCACGGAATCGTCGGACACGAGCGCGGCGAGCTCAGAGTTCTTTGCGTGGGCGAACGCCGGCAGGATCGAGTTCTGGGCGATGTATCCCAGGCCCACGACGGCATAACGAATCTTGCGCACGTCTTCGGATCGCTTGGCGCCAGTAGTCCGCGAGCCGCGGATCGGCGTCACCTTACGGGTTGTGGCCTTGTTCATGCTGCGGTCCCTGTCGAATCCCGCATGCGCGAAAACAGCTTGCCGAGCTTCATTTCGTGCAGCGCCCGCTCACCCTTTTCACTGGCCTTGATTCCGCACTTATTCTTTCCCGCAGACATCCCATGCTCCTCGAAAAGTATTCCGACGTGGGGTCATTCGGA
>JANMTD010000230.1:0-3924 GCA_031390075.1 Deltaproteobacteria bacterium
GCGGTCTTCAGGCTGTCGGCGGGGTAGTAGATGCCCGCGTGGACGACTTCGCTGTTGCGGCTCGTGACGCCGCGGCCGATCTCCGTCTCGGCTTCGAGGACGAGCACCGTGCGGCCCGCGTTCGCACACGCCGCCGCCACCGCGAGGCCCACGACGCCGGCGCCGACGACGACGACGTCGAAGCCCGCGTCCCCCGCAGCGCGGGTCAGAGGCTCTCCCCGTACTCGGCGCGGTAGCGCTCGCGAATCGCCGCGAGATCGAGCTCGATGCTCTGCGGCCCCCGGCGCGCGACCTTCAGCGCGCCCATCAAGCTGCCGAGGCGTGCGCCCTGCTCGAGCGGCAGTCCGTGGGCCAGCGAATAGAGGAGACCCGCCCGATAGGCATCGCCACAGCCCGTCGGATCGACGGCCTTCTCGGCCTTGACCGGCCGGATCTCGCTGCGCGCGGCCGAGAGCTGGAGTCCCGCCTCGAGCCCGCCGCGGCGCACGCAGGAGCCGTCCTCACCGCGGGTCACGATCAGCGCCCCGACCCGCTCGGCGATGCCGTCCTCGTCGAGCCCCGTCTTCTCGCGCGTGAGCTCCCATTCGTACTCGTTCACGATGTAGATCGTGGCCCCGGTCAGGGAATCGAGCAGCGCCTGTTTGTCGAGGATCGGAAGGCCCTGGCCTGGATCGAAGATGAAGGGCACAGGCCGGACCCGCGACTTCAAGTCGCGTGAATAGTCGAGCATCGCCTGGCGGCCGTTGGGCGACACGATCGCGGCGTCGAAGGGCGCGCGGACGTCGGCGATGCGGGCCTCGTGGGCGCGATCCATGGCGCCGGGATGGAAGGAGATGATCTGGTTGTTGCCAGCGTCGGTCGTGATGAAGCAGGCGGCGGTGTACTCGTCCTCGAGCACGCGCAGGTGGTCGCGGCTTACGCCGCTCTTGTCCATCCAGGCCGCATACGCCCCGAGATCGGGGCCGACGGTGGCGAGCAGGATCGGCTCGATGCCGAGCCGGCAGAGGTTGTAGGCGATGTTCGCGCCGGTGCCGCCGAACTGCTTCGACATCGAGGGCACGTGGAAGGCCACGTTCAGCTTCTCGAGCTTGTCGCTGACGAAATGATTCTTGAAATGGTCCTCGAAGATCATGATGTGATCGACGGCGACGGAACCGGTCACGAGCACGGCCATGGCGGAGACATCCTTCGCGAGACGAGCGGGCCCGCAGTCTCGCCGCCCTGCCCGGGGCCGTCAACGTGCCGGGAACGGGCCGGGAACAGAGCGGGCGAGCGGGGCCGAACGCGATGCTACGGTGTGCGAATGGCAATTCCCGAGCTGTTCAAGGCCCGCAAACCGGTCATCTCCTTCGAGTTCTTTCCGCCCAAGACCGACGCCGGCTACCGTGCGCTGTTCGAGACGATCGAGGAGCTGAAGCCGCTCTCGCCCGGCTATGTCTCGATCACGATGGGCGCCGGCGGCAGCACGCGCGAGAAGACCGTCGACCTCACGATCGAGATCACGAAGAAGCTCGGCCTGACGACGATGGCCCATCTCCCCTGCACCGGCTTCCGCCCCCACGAGATCGGCGCGATCCTCGATCAGCTCTACGCCGGCGGCGTCCACGACGTGCTGGCCCTGCGCGGGGATCCGCCGAAGGACGACCCGAATTTCGCGATCCCGACGGACGGCTTCCAGTACGCAAACCAGCTCGTCGAGTACATCGCGGACCGCGGCCAGTTCTCGATCGGCTCGGCCTGCTGTCCCGAGGTCCATCCGCAGGCGCCCGACGCCGCGAGCGATCTCGTGAACCTGAAGCGCAAGGTCGACGCCGGTGCCGATTTCCTGATCAGCCAGCTCTTTTTCGACAACGCGAAGTTCTTCGACTTCGTCGAGCGCGCGCGGGCATCGGGGATCACGCTCCCGATCGTCCCGGGCATCATGCCGATCGCGACCGTCGCGGGTATCCGCCGCATGGCCGGGATGGTCGGCGCGTGCTTTCCGGAGGAGCTGGCGCGCGAGATCGAACGCGTCGACGGCAACGACGAAGCGACCTACGCGCTCGGCGTGCGCTGGGCGACGATGCAGTGCCGCGAGCTGCTCGACCGCGGTGTCCCCGGAATCCATCTGTACACGCTGAACCGCTCGCCAGCCTCCCGCGAGATCCACCGGAACCTGTTCGGCTGATGGCGGGCCCGCCGCGCAAGCTGCGCCTCGCGGTCCTGCTCTCGGGCGGCGGCACGAGCCTCGAGAATCTCTTCGAGCAGATCGACACCGGGCTTCCCGCCGAGGTCGTCTGCGTGCTCTCGTCGAAAAAGAGCGCCCTGGGACTCCGGCGCGCAGAGTCGCGCGGAATCCCCGCGATCGCCGTCCCGCGGCGCGACTACCCCGACGTCGCGCGCTTCAACGACGCGCTCCACGAGACCCTCGCCCGCTTCGAGCCCGACCTCGTCTGCCTGCTCGGCTTCCTGTCGCCCTTCGAGCTGCGCGGTCGTTATGCGGGGCGTGCGCTCAACGTCCATCCGGCGCTGATCCCCGCCTTCTCGGGCCAGGGCTTCTACGGCCACCACGTCCACGAGGCGGTGCTCGCCGCCGGCGTGAAGCGCTCGGGCGCCACGGTCCATTTCGTGGGCGATGCCTACGACGAGGGCCCGATCCTGCTGCAGGACAGCGTCCCCGTCCTCGACGACGACACCCCGGACAGCCTGGCCGCCCGCGTGCAGGCCCTCGAGCGCAAGCTCGTGCCCGAAGCGATCCGGCTGATCGCCGAAGACCGCGTGCGGATCGAAGGTCGCCGGACCCGGATCCTGCCCCCGCCAGGAGAGATCAAGTTCTGACCTTCACCCACCATCATGATGCAATCGGATCGCCCGCGGCCTGCATCAGTCGAACTTGATGTCGGCCAACTCGAACTCTCGACCTCGGGTGAACGTGGCGCGCATTCGCCCGAGAAAACCAGCGTGACCCAGAATCGCCGGAGCTCCTTCGGGCAAGCGTTTGAACTGGGCGAATATCCGCCATGACCGGCCTTCGAAGGCCGGAATGACGAGCTCGATCGGCGCCACGGCGATCTGCTCTGTTCCGCCGATCCCGACGGCCTCGGCCTCCTGACCGTCTTGATACGGGTTCATTCCGATCGACAGCGCCAGCTCGTGATCGAACATGCAACGGTCCGAGCCCGTATCGATGATTGCCGGAACCGCGTAACTCGTCTGACCCGCGTGTCGGAGTTGCACCGGGATCAGCGGACGCAGCACGTCGCTCTGGTGGCGTGTGTACTCGAACCGATATTTATTTTGGGTCGCTGACAACGAGGACCGAATATTTATGGGGCACACGGGCCAACAGATATTGGGAGCCGTGGGGCTGCCCGCGGGTCGCATCTCGGGCGCTATCGCCGCTGGAGATGATCTCCTGCTCGCGCTGTGCAGGGTCGACCCGCACCAGAATCCATTTGCCCTCGTAGCGGGCCGGGACCGCTTCGAAATCGATCGGGGCACGGATCAACTCGCCGCTCATGACCACCCCCTCACGCCCTGTCCGATCGACGGCATACCCAATCGATCCATTCTCGTCGGAAATTGAAGCAGTGGACACTGACAGAGCCACGCAGGTAGAACCAGACGAAAATTACGCCGTTTCACCATTCTGTCGATTTTGGCCGATGGCTGATTTTATTTTCGCTCTATATTCGCCTCATGCCCCCCAGCTCTCCTGGCACCCGGCCTGGAGCCCAGGCCCGCTCCTTCCCGGATGAGATCTCCGCAGCGCTCCACCCGGCGCCGAGCGGACCTGTCGAAGCGCGTGAGGGCGACGGTGCGCTGAAGTCGCTCCTCGCCGATCTCGGCTCCCAGATCCGCCGGGGCCGCGGCCTCGCCCGGGAGGTCGCCGAGACCCCCGCCCACTGCCCGACCGGCATTGCCCGCCTCGATGCGCGACTCGGC
>JANMTD010000262.1:0-2194 GCA_031390075.1 Deltaproteobacteria bacterium
GGTGCGGACCTGGGACGGCGCCGAGATCATCATTCCCAACGCCGACCTGATCGCGAAGGACGTCACGAACTGGACGCTCTCCGACCGCCTGCGGCGAATCAACATCACGGTCGGCGTCGCCTACGGCACCGACCCGACGACCGTCCTCCGGCTGCTCGAGGAGGTCGGTGCGCGCAACGAGGAGATCCTCCGCAGCCCGCCCCCGTCCGCCGTGTTCATCGCTTTCGGGGACAGCGCGCTCGCGTTCACGCTGCGGGTGTGGACCGCGCATTTCGAGGACTGGATCCGCATCAAGAGCGACCTCCACGTCGAGGTCTCCCGGGCGCTGGCGGCCGCCGGCATCGAGATCCCGTTCCCCCAGCGCCACGTCCATCTGCGCTCCGGCCCGCCGGCCGGGCCCGGGCGAGGCGTCGAGTCGCCGCCGTCGACGGGTTGACGGCTGGGCCGCTTCCTCGACCGGGAGTCAGACGAGTCGAAATCCCGATGGGACGTTGCCGTCTCGAATGCTATTCAAACGCCATCGGGCAGGTTTTTTTCGATCAGCCTTGGAGGGAGGTCCCATGTCACGATCGGTGAAAGATTCGTTCGCATCCTGCCGGGTATCCGCGCTGGCAGCTCTCCTCGCCAGCTTCATCGCGGCTCCGGCCTTCGGTCAGGCCGTCGACATTCCGGCAGTCATGGATTCGGATCTCAAGGCGCCGCCGACGGTCGCGACGCTCCAGTACGGGCACCAGTTCGGGACGGGCGTGGGAGGTGATGACACGAAGCTCGAGCGTGACACCGCGTTCGTTGGACTCGGCCATCGCACCGCTCTCGGCGCGGATACGACGCTCTTCCTGCTAGGCAATTATACGCTCCACGCCTACGATTTTGGCGGCGGCCGAGACACGGAGAACCGCTACCAATGGGATCAAGTCCACCGGGGTGTTCTGGCGGGCATCGTCGGACACGACGTCAACGACCGTTGGCGGATCTTGGGCGGCGCCCTCGTGCGAACCTGGGGCGAGACCGGCGCCGATTTCGGCGACACGATCACCGGCGGTCTACTCGCCGGCTTCGACTACCACACGAGCGACGACTTCTCGATCGGCCTGTTGATCGGCGCGCTCAGCAAGCTCGAGGGCGGAGTGGGCCTGATCCCGGTGCCGACCTTGAAATGGAAGTTCGCCGAATCCTGGCGCCTCAACGTCGGCATGGTGCAGCTCGTCGATCCGGGCGTTGGCGCCCAGCTGGCCTACCAGATCACGCCCGAGCTCTCGCTCGGTGGAGGATTCACGTACCAGAGCCGTCAGTTCCGCCTTAGCGGCGCACGGCGTGCCACGGCGACGGACCCCGCCTTGAACAATCGAACGGACGACGGCGGCGTCGGCCAAGAGACCGAGATCCCGATCTTCGCGACGCTTCGCTGGAAGCCGACGCCGAAGGTCGAGCTGGACCTCAACGGCGGCGTGGCCGTGGCCGGCAACCTTCGGGTCGAGGGCAAGCATGGCGGCCGGCTCGCCGACGACGACTACGATCCGGCGGGCATCCTCGCGTTCAGGGCGCAGTTCTTCTTCTAGCTCTCCCTAGAGAGCGATCGCACGGGACAGCACTCTCGTCATGATCCGTCGTGGCGAGAGTGCGAATCCCTGTCGCTCGTAGAGGCGCATCGCAGGGTTTTCCGGCCGAACCTGCAGATGCACCGCATGGACTCCGCGTGCCGCGAGCTCGCAGGTCAGAAGCTCGAGAGCCGCCGTCGCCGAGCCCCCTCCGCGATGCGACGGATCCACCCACAGCTCCGTTAGATATGCGTCCCGCCCGTCGAACTCGAGATCGAAGCCGTAGGTGACGATCGCGTAGCCGACCATGTGCTCGTCCCGCGCGATCACCCAGGCGCCGCCGAGCTCGGGCGAGGCGAGCAGCGTGCGCAGCGCCGCGCGGAGCCGCTCGTCGGAGATATCGATGCCCTCGTGATCGTTGAGCGCGCGGGTACGCGGCATCAGCTCCTCGAGGTCTTCGAGGGTGGCGAAGCGAAGCGTGATCATGACTTGGAGCGGGTCTCGATCGGGGTCGCCGAGTCCGTCGGAGCCGTCGCACCCGGGAGCGCATCGAGAGACCAGCCCCCGCCGAGCGCCTTGTAGAGCTGGACGAGCGCGCGCAGTCGGGCGAGCTCGATCTGCGCGAGGCGGATCTCGGCCGGGAAGAGAAGCTCCTG
>JANMTD010000235.1:0-8093 GCA_031390075.1 Deltaproteobacteria bacterium
TGCTTGGCGTAGTCGACGGGATAGCCGGAGACGCAATCGGTGACGAGCACGACGTGGTAGCCGTGGTTGAGCGCTTCGATGACGACACCCGGGATCCCGACGTTGAGCGATACGCCGGTCGCGACGACCGTCTCGATGCCGAGCGAGCGGAGCGACGGGTCGAGATTCGTGCCGTGGAACGGCGACATGCCGTGGGTGCGGACCGTGTCGAGATCGCTGGGCTCGGGACCGAGCTCGGGGATGACGTCGGCGGCGGGCTCGCCGAGCACCAGATAGTTCGGATCCTCGAGCATCCGGTTCACGAGCGGGACGTTGCGGAAGCTGCCCTTGCGATCGCGCCGGAAGGCGGCGCGGCAATGGACGACGGGAACGCCCGCCCGGCGCGCCCCTTCGACGAGCTGACCGAGGCGCTTCGGGATCCCCTCCGATGCGACGACGTCGGCGAGCGCGCGGATCACCGCGAGATCCCCGACCACACCGCGCTGCATCTCCATCGTGAGGATCGCCGTCTTTCCCTGCTTCGCGATGTCTGCGAGTCGGCCCACTTTCTCGTTCCTCCCTAATGATGTCCGCGCTCGGGCGCGGCTGGTGCGAAGGCTTCCTTGCCGTCGATCTCGAGGCGGATGCGGCGGAGCTTGAGCTCGAAGATCCGCCATTTCCCGTCGGAATCCTTGCGGTAGCGCTCGTAGTACCAGCCGAGGCCCCAGAGCGTTCGGCGCGGCGCGCCCTCCGGAAACCAGAGCATGTCCTCCATCGCCCAGGTTCCGATCGCGGTCGTTGGGCTCGTCAGCTCGATGATCGGCGTGTGGCCGTGATGGCAGGTCTTCACGCCTTCGAGGATCGGGGGCAGGAAATCGACGAAGGCCTGCCGGCCACGCAGGATCGGGGAGTCGTCCTGGGTCGTGTCGATCGTGCAGTCGACGCAGAAGACGTCGGCCCACTCGGACCAGCGCTTCTGGTCCATCAACAGGAAGTAGCGGGCCTTCAGCTGCTTGATCTTCTCGATCTCGACGAGCTCATCGGGGGTCATTTTTGTTCCTCGGCCCCAACCCTCGCTCGTGGCCGGGGTTGGCCGCAAGCCGTCGGAATCCCTGGGGCCCCGGGGGAATCGACGGGCGCAGTGGCAGGGCAGCTGCAATCGAGCCGCAGGGCGGCCGGGTCGGTGATGGCCGGGCTCATCTCCACGGCTCCGCGGCCGATCAAAGTGCGGCGGGCGGTGAAATCGACATTGATTTTCAATTTCCCTCCCTCTAAAATGCGTCGACTCAGAGGACAGGGACGGACGTCATGCTCGTTTGCCATTGCCGCGGAGTTTCGGATCGCCAGATCAAGCGGGCCGTGAAGAACGGCGCCTGCTCGCTGCGCGAGGTCGCTCGGGCGACCGGTGCGGGCATGCGCTGCGGCGGTTGCCGCGAGAACGTGGCGCAAGTCGTCGAAGATGCGCTGCAGAGCGATTTCCGCCCGTCGTCCGTCTCGTCGATGATCCGCCTCGAGTTGCCCGCCGCCGCCGAAGGCTGATCGCTCCTTCCCAAGTCATTCCGCTCTTTTTATTCCTCTGCGATCGGCCCATAGCCTTCGTGCTGCGGAAGTCCGTCCTGGATCGTGTACCAGCGGGCCTTCGAGCCGGCGAAGATGTGGGCCTCGACTTTCACGTCGGTGTCGTCGTCGAGACTGCCGATCGCGACGAACTCGTGGTCGGGAAGCGCCGCGTGGCGAAAGAAGAGCCGCGAGCCGCAGCGGGCGCAGAACGAGCGGCCGACCATCGCGGAGGACGCGTAGCTCGTGAGGAGCTCGGCGCCCGCGGTGATCTCGAGCTCGGCGCGCCGGATGCGCCCGAAGGTCGCGAACGGCGCACCGTGGGAGCGGCGGCACATCGAGCAGTGGCAATGATCGATCGGCCCGACCACGCCGCGCACCGCGTACCGGATCGCCCCGCAGAGGCATCCCCCCGTCTTCATTATTCGAAGCCGAGCGCCTTCATGTCGACGAGATTGCGCAGCGGCTCGCCGGCGCGGAAGCGCTTCACGTTGTCGAAGAAGAGCTCGAAGACGTCGTCCATGTAGCGGTCGACCGAGACCGACGAGTGGGCCGAGATGAAGACGTTGGGGAGATCCCAGAGAGGGCTCGCCGGATCGAGGGGCTCGGGATCGAAGACGTCGAGGATCGCGGCGGCGAGCGGCTCGTCCCGCATCACGCGGGCGAGCTCGGCTTCGTCGACGAGCGAGCCCCGCGCGACGTTCACGAGCACCGCCCGCCGCGGCATCGCCGCCAGCGCCTTCGCATCGATCAGGTGCTGGGTCTCTGCTGTCGCCGGGGCCGCAATGAGAACGGCATCGCAAACACCCAGCATCTCGTGGAGCGCCGAGGTCGGATAGAGCCGGTCGCAGTCGGGATCCGTATCCCCCGGCCGGACGGTGCGGCGGAGCCCCAGGACCCGGCAGCCGAAGGCGCGGGCGCGCACGGCCACCGCGCGGCCGATATGCCCGAGACCCACGATCCCGATCGTCGAGCCCGCGAAAGTTCGGCCGTAGCTGCGTTTGAACTCGTGGGCGCGCTGGAACTCGTCGGCCTCGCGCAGGCGCTTCCAGACCTGCAGCAGCCGCCCGATCACCCACTCGGCCATCGAGGCCGAGCTGAGCCCGGAGCAATTCGTCAGCACGACGCCCTTGCGGGCGAGGCCGACCATCCCGAACTGCTCGACCCCGGCGCCCGCGCCCTGGACCCAGCGGAGATGGGGCGCGCGTTCGGCGAGGCGGTCGGGGGTGTGCAGTGCCAGGAACACATCCGCCGACGCGAGAGCAGCCTCGCGTTCGCGGGCGACCGACTTCGCCCACGGCGGCGGCTCGGCATGCGGCTCACCCGGGGAGATCGAGAGCCAATCGCCGCCCTCATCGATCGGCAGGATGACGGGCACGACGCCGGGTAGCGCCGCGAGGCGCTCGAGGTAATGGGGCGCCGTCAGCGGCGGAAAGCCCAGACAGACGCGGATCGGATCATTGCCTTGCATGGTTGTGTCTCCAGCGGGGATGCATCGAGCGCGCCGCGGAGTCTCGCCCGTTCATCGAATGTGTTCAATCTCACTCGTCAATCACCCCTAGGCCTAAATGGAACTAGACCCGATCGACTGGCGGCACAGCTGCTGGAAGAATCGACAACGCTGCACGGTCACTGGGCGGTCCAAGCGCCCCGCGACCCGCGGCAGGCGATCCGGGCGGGCTCTTCGGGCCGGCACGCCCGATGCATTGGCTCTTGCGAGTGATGCATGCGACTGGCGGTGATCGAATCGCCGTCCACATCGAACGGGAGGAAGTCATGGGCAAGGCGTGTGCGTGGTGCGGTGCGATCCTGCGTGTCCTGGTCGGCACATCGGTGCCGACGAGTCATGCGCTGTGTCAGGGCTGTCTCGAGGATCTCAAGACGGCCCTGTCCACGAATGGCCTTCGAACGGGCGGACACGAGCAGCGAACCCGCTGAACCGGGGCGAGCGTGGCGCGGCGCGGACCGGAGCCCCCGTGCCGCCCCGCTCGACCCCATCCGATCAGCCCTTGAGGAGCTCCTTCGCGATCGCGCGGATCTGGATCTCGTCGGTGCCGGCGTAGATCTGCAGGACCTTGGCGTCCCGGGCGAGCTGCTCGACGACGTACTCCGCCATGTAGCCGTTGCCGCCGTAGACCTGGACCGCCTCCATCGCGACCTCGACCGCGGCGCGTGCCGCGTAGAGCTTCATCGCCGACGCCTCGGCAAACGTCATCGAGCGGCCGTTCGCCGACAGCTCGATCGTCCGGAAGACCAGGTTCTGGAGATTCATGCGCGCGACTTCCATGCGCGCGAGCTTGTCCTGGATCAGCTGGTATTCGCCGATCGGGCGCTCGAATTGGATCCGCTCGCGGGCGTATTTGAGCGAGAGCTCGAGGCAGCGCTCGACGAGTCCGAGCGCCATCGCCGCGACGCCGGCGCGCTCGGTCTGGAAGGTGTCCTTGGCGCCCTCGCGGCCGCCGCTGCGGGCCTGGAGCGCCGCCTCGCCGCCGAGCAGGCGATCCATCCCGACGCGCACGTTCGACAGGAAGAGCTCGCCCGTCGGTGAAGAATGCAGGCCCATTTTCTTGAGGGGCCCCGACTGGTCGAATCCGGGCATGCCGCGGTCGAGGACGAAGTTCAGGATCTTGCGATCGCGAAGCTCCACGCCCGGCTCTTCTAGCTTGCAGATGAAGACAGTGGTGTCGGCGTGGGGGCCGTTGGTGATGAAGGTCTTCGAGCCGTTCAGGATGAACTCGTCGCCTTCGCGCCGAGCGGAGGCGCGCATGCCGCCGAAGGCGTCGGAGCCGGAGCCCGGCTCGGTGATCGCCCAGGCGCCGATCTTGTCGAGGGTCAGGAGGTCGAGGGCCCAGCGCTCTTTCTGCTCCGTCGTTCCCTTCGAGAGGATGGCGGCGCTGGTCAGGCCGACGCTGACGCCCAGTGCGGTCACCATGCCGGGACAGTGACGGCAGAGCTCGATGATCGGGATCAGGGTCGCGGCCGCCTGATCGGCGCGGGCGGCGGGATCCCCCGAGCCGCCGCCCTTCTTCTCGCGCGGAGCGCCCGCCTTCTCCGCCTCGATCTGCTTACGGAAGCGCGCGCGGGCCATCTCGTTCATGCCGAAGGCCGCGTACATCTTGCGCAGGATTCCGTAGGGCGGGAGATCGCCGTGCTCGAGCTCCTTTACGTGGGGGACGACCTCCTGCTCGACGAATCGGCGCACCATCTCCCGGATCGTCTGCTGTGATTCACTCCATTCGAACATCGACGGACTCCTTCACTCTCGGCTGGACCTGGAAGCGTCCGAGTCTAGCCGGGGCGGATGCCCGGAGAGCACGGACTGACTCGCGTTCGCGTTTGTGCGAGCGGGGCCCGTAGGACAGATCGGGCAGCCCATGCGAAGGTCTGGCGCGCGCTGACGGAGGTCCGACCGACATGGAAATCGAACGGGTTCTGGGTGTCGACGCGATCGACCTCTCACACCAGTCGTTCTGGCTGAGGCCCACCGCTGAGCGCGAGGGCGCCTTCGCGACGCTGCGCGCGGAGCGGCCGGTCCCCTGGATGATCGAGCGCGCGTTTCCCGGCCTCGCCCTTCCGGTCGGCCCCGGATACTGGTCGCTGACGCGGCACGCCGACATCCTCGAGGCGAGCCGCCAGCCCGAGCTCTTCAGCTCGGCGGCAGGGGCGACCTCGATCACGTCGCTCCCGCGCGAGTTCAACGAGTTCTTCGGCGGCATGATCAACATGGACGATCCGCGCCACGGGGTACAGCGCCGCATCGTCTCCCGCGGCTTCACGCCGCGCGCCCTCGCGCGCCTCGAAGAGGGAGTGCGCCGGCGCGCGGACGCGATGATCGATCGCGTGATCGAGCGGGGCGAATGCGATTTCGTGGCGGAGCTCGCGGCGCCGCTGCCGCTCGAGGTGATCGTCGACCTGATGGGGATCCCCGAGAGCGAGATGGAGAAGGTCTTCCAGAACACCAACCGCATCCTCGGTCTCGGCGACCCGGACCTGACGGCGGGCAATCAGGATCTCGTCGGCACGGCGCTGCGCGCGGGCGCCGAGCTCGCGGCCCTGATGAAGGAGATGGCCGAGGATCGCCGCAAGCGGCCGCGCGAGGATCTGACCTCGGTGCTGCTGAACGCCGAGCTCGAAGGTGGCGCGCTGGCGAGCGAGGATCTGACCTCGTTCTTCATCCTGCTCGTCGTCGCCGGCAACGAGACGACGCGCAACGCGATCAGCCACGGCATGAAGGCGCTCTGCGACTACCCCGACGAGCGTCGGCGCTGGGCGGCGGATTTCGAGGGGCTCGCGGCGACGGCGGTCGAGGAGATCGTGCGCTGGGCCTCGCCCGTGATCTTCATGCGCCGGAATCTGATGCAGGACACCGACCTGTTTGGCCCGGCGATGAAGGCCGGCGACAAAATCGTCCTCTGGTATGCGTCGGCGAATCGCGACGAAGCGGTCTTCGCCGATCCGCATCGCTTCGACATCGGGCGCACGCCGAATCCCCACGTCGGCTTCGGCGGCCCCGGCCCGCATTTCTGCCTCGGCGCCAACCTGGCGCGCCGCGAGATCCGCGTCGTGTTCGAGCGGATCTTTGCGCGGCTCCCGGATCTCGAGATCACCGGTCCGCCCGAGCGGCTCCAGTCGAACTTCATCCACGGCATCAAGCGGATGACGTGTCGATTCACGCCGGGGCGGCCGCTCCTGTTGGGCTGAAGGCTCAGTCGCTGAGCGGCTCGGGTTGTCAGGCCTTCTCTGCCTTCGCCGCCGATTTCCCCGCGAGCCGCCCGAAGAAGCTCCCGCCGCCGATCGACATGCCGCTCGCATAATATCGGCCCGAGCGCGTGAGCCCGGCCGATGCGCGTCCGGCGGCATACAGGCCGGGGATGACCTGCTCATCGGCCCCGAGGACCTCGCCCGAGGCCTTCGTGTCGAGGCCGCCCAGCGTGAACGTCGCCCAGACGCTCTTGTCGACCGACAGGTCGAGCGCCGCATAGGGCGGGTTGCTGAGCGGGGTCACGTACTTGCTCGCCTTGTGGAAGACCGGGTCCTCGCCGCGCTCGGCGGCGCGGTTGTAGGACTCGAAGGTGTGGACGAGCTGGCCCTCGGGCATGCCGAGGGATTTCTCGAGCTCTTCGATCGTGTCTTCGACGCCGGCCATTTGATAGGGGACGATCGCCTTGCCGTAGAGCGCGTCGTCGACGATCAGGTAGGCGCGGCCGTCGGCCTTCTGCATGATCGCGTCGGTGACGCGGCCGTGGTAGCAGTCCTCGTTGATGAAGCGCTGGCCCTGCGCGTTGACCAGGATGCCCTTGATATGCGAGACCGGCGGGAAGAAGGCGGTCGTCATCAGGCCTTCGTGCATGTTGACGGCGGCGCCGCCGACGCCCATGCCCATGCGGATGCCGCTCCCGTCGCAGCCGTCGCTCCCGATCGGATAGCGGCATTTCGCGAGGTCGGGGGCGTAGTGCTCGACCATGGCGCGATTCATGATGAAGCCGCCCGTCGTCAGGATCACGCCGCGGCTCGCCTTGATCGCGATCTCCTGGCCCTCGCTGCGCGCGATCACGCCGACCACGCGGCCGGAATCGTCGCGCACGAGGGTCTCGACGCGGGTCTCGTTCCGGATCTCGACACCGAGCTTCGTCGCGGCGTCGATCATCTGCTCGATGATGTAGGCACCGGCGCTGCCGGTCTTCTTCGGTTTGTGGCCGCGGGGGACGGGCTTCGCTTCCTGCGAGAAGGGGAAGGCCTCTTCGTTGCCCGAGAAGATCAGGCAGTCGTCGGTCGGCGGGAAGATCACCTTGTCGGCGAAGAAGGTGTCGTTGAACTCGACGCCGATGCTCTGGAAGAAATCGAAATGCTCGAGGCTCTGCTCGCAGTAGAGGCGGACCTTCTCGGGATCGGCGGTCGGGCCCGCCGCGGCGCGGACATGGGCCAGCATGTTGTCGAAGCTGTCCTCGAAGCCGGTCGCCTTCTGGACGCGGGTTCCGCCGCCGAAGTAGATCGTTCCCTCGGACAGCGCCGTCGCGCCGCCACCGCGGGTCGCGCGCTCGAGGATCAGGGTCCGCGCGCCGGCCCGGGCCGCCTCGATCGCCGCGGCACCGCCGGCGACGCCGAAGCCGACGACGATGACCTCGAACTCGTCGCCCCAGTGCTCGATCGATGCGGTGTTGCGGGGCTTGGACGGGATGACCTTCGAGTCGGTCGGCTTGCTCTTCATCGGGGGCTCCTGGGGGTCCGTGGGGATGCGACTATAGCGGCGCCGGTGTCGGGTTGAAGGCTGGGGCGGGGCGGGGCGGATCGCTGCGCGGGCCTAGCATCCGGATCGGGCCCGGACGTGTTATAAACCGCGGACCGGGAGACCAGCCATGAAGTTCGGCCTCATGTTCGCGAACGTCGGACCCTTCGGTCAGCCGGAAGGGCTCGTCCATCTCGCCCAGACGGCGGAGTCCGTCGGCTTCGAATCCCTCTGGACCGTCGAGCACGTCGTCGTGCCGAGGGGCTACCAGTCGAAGTACCCCTACAGCCCCGACGGCCGGATGCCGGGCGCCGACGACTCGCCGATTCCC
>JANMTD010000294.1:0-2890 GCA_031390075.1 Deltaproteobacteria bacterium
GCGGAGGCGATCGCGGAGCTCGACTTCGTGGTTCGCGAGCTGGGCATGAAGGTCGTCATGCCCGCCACCTACGTTCGCCGTCCGGTCCCTGCAGCCGAGCGGAGGGGCGCCGGTCGGCTCGGCGAGTGGCACGACACCTACGGACTCGACAGCGACCACGACTACGATCCGGTCTGGCGCAAATGTCTCGAGCTCGGGGTCAACCCGATCTTTCACACCGGCACACTGGGCGTCGGTACGCGACGGTCGCTCTCCAGCTACGTCCACAACCATCTGGGCCACTTCGCCGCCGCGGGCGAAGCCACCTGTCGGGCGCTCTTTCTCGGCGGCGTCACGCGTCGCTTTCCGGAGCTGCGTTTCGCGTTCCTGGAAGGCGGCGTCGCCTGGGGCTGTCGACTCTATGCGGATCTCGTGGGTCACTTCAGGACGCGAAGCCGCCGGGCGCTCGAGAGCTGCGATCCTGCGCGGGTGGATCGAGATCTCTTCGAGGACCTCTACCGGAGGCACGCCGGCAGGATGCTGCGTGATCGAGTTGCAGGGCCGGCATTGCAGGACCCGCAGGTCGCCGCGACCGAACGTCGGGAGGATCAGCTCGACGAGTGGCGGTCTTGCGGAATCGAGACAGCCGAGGACGTTCGGACTCGTTTCGTCGAGAGCTTCTACTTCGGTTGCGAGGCGGACGACCCGCTCACGGGTTGGGCCTATGCGTCGACGATGAATCCCTTTGGCGCGCGGCTTCGTACGCTATTCGGATCGGACATCGGACATTTCGACGTACCCGACATGGCACGGGTCCTGGTCGAGGCGTGGGAACCCGTCGAGGACGAGAAGATCTCGCCAGGCGATTTCCGGGACTTCGTCTTCGGGAATCCCGTTCGATTCTGGACCGCGACGAACCCCGGATTCTTCCGGGGCACGTCCGTCGAGGCAGCCGTCGAAGCGTTTCTCCGCCGGCAGCCATCGAACGCACCGCCTTCCCCTCCGAGCTGAGCACTCGGTCCGTACCGAGGCATCCGCAGGAGACGGTTTTCGCCGGAGAGCAATGACGTCAGGCGTCGGCCGCGCGAAGGCTACAAGCCCTTGGGTCGGGTTCCGATGATCTCTTCGTGCTCGAGGGCGCTGATCTCGTCGGCGGTGAGACCGAGCTCGCGCAGGATCTCGTGGTTGTGCTGGCCCATCGTCGGGCAGGGCGTGCGATTCCAGCGCTCGATCGTCGCGAAGCGGAAAGGTGGGCGTGCGTAGCCGTGGGTCCCGACGACCGGATGATCGAGCGGCTCGTAGAAGCCGCGGGCCATGAACTGCGGATGTCGACTCTGGATTCGCGCGTCCCAAACGGCGGCCGCAGGAATGCCCCGTGAAACGAGTGCTTCGACGGCGGCGTCGAGCTCGTGGTCGGCCGCCCAGCGAGAGAGGGCCTCGTCGATCACTTCGTGCTTGCGCCGACGGCCTGCGTGGGTCTCGAGCTCGGCGTCTTCGGCCCAGGCGGGGTGGCCCAGGAGGGCTTTCAGACTGTTCCACTGCGCGTCATTCGTGACGGCGAGTGCGAGCCAGCTCTCCTTGCCCTGCTCTCCGCTTCTGCAGGCGTAGAGGTTTTGCGGTGCGCCTTCCGGTCCGCGGTTGCCGTCGCGCGAGAGCTCGACCCCGTAGGCCGACCACTCGATCGACATCTCGGCCGCCGCGTTGAGCGCGCCCTCGACCATCGAGCATTCGAGGAGGTGGCCCACACCGGTCTTCTCGCGCTCGGCGAGGGCGACGAGCGTTGCGAAGGCCGCGTGCATGCCGGCGAGGGGATCGCAGGGGCCGCGCTGGATACGGGGCTGGTCGTAGGCGTGGCCGGTGATCCAGGCGAGGCCCGAGATCTGCTCCATCGTCTGGGCGAAGCCGACATTGTCGCGCCAGGGGCCCGAGAGGCCGAAGGCGGGCATGCGGACGAGGATCGTGCGCGGATTGATCTTCTGGACCGAGGTCCAGTCGAGGCCGAAGCCCTCCACTACGCGGGGCGAGAAGTTCTCGATGAAGACGTCGCTCTCGGCGATCAGCTTCTTGCAGAGGGCAAGGCCCTTCGGGTCCGCGAGATTCAGCGTCAGACCGCGCTTGTTCGTGTTGGCCGCGAGCGTGATCGCGCTCTTCTCCCACCATTGACCCTCTGTGCCGAAGATCCCGCCCGCCATGCGCATGCCATCGGGGCGCTGGATCGCCTCGACCTTGATCACGTCGGCCCCGAGATAGGCGAGCATCTGGCAGGCCGACGGGCCGGCCCACCAGGCGGTCGTATCGAGCACGCGGATGCCGGCGAGCGGAAGCGCGGGCTTCGCCTTCGCGACGGGGACCAGACCGGGCTTGGCCCGCTTGCGCGCCGGCGACTGATTCAAGGCCTCCGTGTGCTCACCGAGACGGGGAACGGGCTCGAAGGGGCGGGGGCCTTGGCCGTCCAGGAGATAGGGCGCGCGTGGCTGAAGAAAGCCGCCGGTCGGATTCTTCACGAACACGCCGCGCTCTTTCAGGTGGATGTGGTCGAGGACGGTCTTGCCGCTGCAGACCGGCGCGACGGGAATTCGCAGGAGGGAAGCCCGCTCTACGATCTCGGCGGTCGTGTGTTGTGTCGTGAAGGCGCGCACGATCGCGTTCCACTCTTCCATGCGTGCCATGCGTCCCCCGATCTGGGCCCACTCGGGCTCGGCCAGGAGGTCCTGGCGTCCGATCAGGAGCAGGAAGTCGGAGAATTGCTGGTAGGAATTGGTGTTGAACCCGACCCAGCCGTCCTTGGCCCTCTCGATCGACGGTGACTCCAAGGAGCGTGGCGGTGTCAGCAGCGCCGGCCGACCCTGCATCGAGTTCATGATGTCGCTGATCGTCGAGTTGGCGATGGCCATGACCTCGAGCATCGAGC
>JANMTD010000297.1:0-13810 GCA_031390075.1 Deltaproteobacteria bacterium
CGCGGAGACCGCGGAGACCGCGAAGTCGACCGGGCGCGCCCCGGTCGCTGAGGTCGCGTCCCCGCCGATCCCAGAGAAGGCCGCGCCGGTCAAGCCGCTCGCGGGCAAGAAGCTCTCGCCGGCGGCGGCGAATCCGGTACCCGATCGCACGGGTCTGCCGCACGCGAGCCCGCTCGTGCGCCGCTTCGCGCGGGAGCTCGGTGTGCCGGTGGCGGAGACGCCGGCGACCGGTCCGCACGGGCGGGTGCTGATCGAAGACGTGAAGACGAAGGTGCGCGAGCGGTTCACGGCTGAGGGCGGGCCGTCCGCGCCCGAGGCAGGCGCGACGGCGACCGCCGGGGCGAGCGCGGGGACGGGGGCCGGGACGGGCATCCCGCCGGTGCCCTTCGTCGATCCGGCGCGCTTCGGTCCGGTCCACGATCAACCGCTGACGCGGATCCAGAAGGTGTCGGGCCCGGCGCTCCACCGCAGCTGGCTGAACGTGCCCCACGTGACCCAGCACGACGAGGCGGACATCACGGAGCTCGAGCGCTTCCGCCGCGACCGCAAGGACCTGGCGGCGGCGAAGGGCGTGAAGCTGTCGCCCTTGTTATTCGTGATGAAGGCCGTCGTGATCGCGCTGCGCGAGCATCCGACGCTGCGCTCGACGCTCTCGCCCGAGCGCGATCGGCTGCTCGTGAAGGACTACTTCCACCTCGGGATCGCCGTCGATACGGACCAGGGTCTCGTCGTGCCCGTCGTGCGCGACGTCGATCGCAAGGGGGTCTTCGAGCTGGCCGCCGAGCTCCAGGCGCTCGCTACGCGCGCTCGCCATCGCAAGCTCGGCCCCGACGATCTCGCCGGCGCCTGCTTCACGATCTCGAGCCTCGGCGGCATCGGGGGCACCGCCTTTTCACCGATCGTGAATGCCCCGGAAGTCGCGATCCTCGGGCTCTCGAAGACGCGGGTAGCGCCCCTCTGGCGCGGGCCGTCGCCCCTTGACCTTCCGCCCTCGGGAGAGGGCGGTCGCTTCGAGCCGCGGCTCGTGCTGCCGCTCTCGCTCTCCTACGACCACCGCGTCGTCGACGGTGCCCTCGCCGTGCGCTTCACGACCCGCCTCGCGGCGATTCTCGCCGACCCGATGCAGCTCCTGCTCTGAGAGGCTGTGAAAATATCGTCTCGGTCGCATCTCTCGCCCCGCAGGAAATCTCAACACCCATCCGGCGCCGACCGATCGACGCCCCATATGGCGCAGCCCACCGCATTCCGACCCGTCAGCTCCGGCACGAGCCTGGTCTCGCCCCACCTCGGCGACCGGTTCCCGGAGCTCGGGGCGGGCTTCGACCGGGCGGGAGCCGTCGGAATGCTGGTCTTCGGCGCACCGATGCTCGCGCAGGTCGAACGCCGCCACGGCGAGCGCGCGCGCTCGATCTGCCTCGACGCCCTGCGCGCCAAGGTCGCCGAGGTCGCCGAAGAGCGCCTGCGCACCGACTTCGTCGTCTGTCTCTCGGAGCCGGGCTTCGACGAGGTCGTCGTCGTGCTCTTCCGACGGCCGAGCTCGGCGGGCTTCTACCGAACCGAGATGCCCGGCTTCCGCCACGAGGTCGGTCGAGCTCTCGCCGCCGACGGGGCCCAGATCTTCTACCCCTACCTGCGCGGACCGTCTTCACTGCCCGTCGGCCTGGCCGTCGAGCTGCGCAATCCCCAGTTCGGGACGGCGACCCAGCTGCGCCGCCTCGTCGAGCAGGCCCGGCGCGCCTGCCAGCACGACGCCGAGACGACCCGCCGCGCGCACCGCGAAGAGCTGCTCGAGACGATCCTCGACCAGCGCATCTACTCGGTCTACGAGCCCATCGTCGAGGTCGCGACACGCACGGTCTTCGGCTACGAGGCGCTCGCGCGCGGCCCCGAGCGCTCGCGCTTCCATTCGCCGATCGCGCTCTTCACCGCCGCCGAGGAATTCGATCTCGTCTTCGAGCTCGACTGCGCCTGCCGCGAGAGCGGGCTGCGCGGGGCGATGGATTTTCCGAGCGGCACGAAGCTCTTCCTCAACATCCGCCCGACCACGATCCACGACCCGAACTTCCACGAAGATCGCCTGATCGAGACCCTCGAGCGGCGCCAGCTCTCTCCGCACGACGTGGTGTTCGAGATCTCGGAGCAGGAGTCGATCCGGAGCTTCGGCGCGTTTCGCGAGATGCGCGATCACTACCGGCGACTCGGCTTCCAGTTCGCCCTCGACGATACGGGCGCAGGTTATGCGGGTCTCGAGGAGCTCGTCGAGATCGAGCCCGACTACATCAAGATCGATCGCTCGATGGTCTCCGGTGTCGATCAGGACCCGGCGCGGCAGGACGTGCTCACCGCGGTCCTGCAGCTGGCGGACAAGATGGGCGCCCAGGTGATCGGCGAGGGACTCGATACGCTCGAAGAGCTCGAGATGCTGGGGCGACTCGGCATCCGCTTCGGCCAGGGCTGGCTCTTCGGCCATCCGACCCCGCTGCGCGCCGTCGAATAGCCGCCGCCTCGGCTCGTGGACAGATCATCCGCGGATCATTGCCATATCGCGCCCGTTCCGCCGGAGAGCCCGACGAGCTTCTCGCTCTCGCTCCACAGCCTCTTCGCGAGCTCCGGATCCTCGGCGCGCCCCTTCAGCGCGACGGGCTTCATGTCGGCGAAGTAGCTGCCGTTCTGCGCGTCGATGCCCGGATCCGCGCAGAGATGGATCGAGGTCGCCGCCCCCTGGTCGGGCGTCTTGAAGAAGAGCGCGAGCAGCGGCAGCAGCAGCTTCGCGATGCCGCCGTTGTTCGCACCGAGCCGCGTCGCCACGGCCCCCGGATGCGCCGACCAGACCCGCAGGTCCCGCGTCCCGACCCGGCTTGCGAGCTCGTTCGTGAAGAGGATGTTCGCGAGCTTCGAGCCGCCGTAGACCCGCATCGACGAATAACGCTTGCGCGACTGCAGGTCGTCGAGGTCGAACCAGGCGAAGCGATGGGCGTGGGACGCGACGTTGACGACGCGGGTTCCCGGGCGCGCGAGCAGCTTCGGCATCAGGAGGTTCGTGAGCAGGAAGGGCGCGAGATGGTTCACGGCGAAGGTGGTCTCGTAGCCGTCGGGCGTCTCGCTGCGGGAGAGCATCGTGACGCCGGCGTTGTTCAGCAGGACGTCGATCTGCGGAAGCGCTCGATCGAGCTCTTCGGCGACGCGGCGCACGTCGGCCAGTCGCTCGAAATCCGCCAGGAAGAGCCGGACGCAGGGGCGGCCGACGCGCTGCTCGATCTTCGCCTTCGTCGCTTCACCCCGCTCGGCGGAGCGGCAGACGACCGCGACGTCCGCACCGCGGAGCGCCAGGGCCTCGGCCGAGCTCTCGCCGATCCCGGAGGTCGCACCGGTGACGATGCAGGTCTTGCCCTTGAGATCGCTCATGTCGTTCGCTCCCGAGTCAGGTGTCGGACGAAGAAGGCTTCGACCTGGTCCGCGAGGAGTGTCTGTGTCTCGCGTTCGCCCCGCAACTCCGACAGCGATCGGGTCGGCTTGCGCTGACCTGCGCGCGGGCTGTTCTCGTGCATCCTGTGCAGCAGCTCGATGCCGTCGCAAAAATGAAAATGGTCGGCGCCGTCGAGGATCTCGAGGGAAGCGCCCGGGCCGAGCCGCGCGAAGAGGGGCAGCAGACTCGTCTCGAGATCGACGAGCACATCGTCCCGGGCCGCGACGACGAGGGCGCGGACGGAATCCCGCAGCGGAAGCTCTTCCGGCGTGAAGGCGCTGCGGCCCACGAAGGGCTCGGAGACCGGGGCGAGCGAGCAGACCACCTGGACGCGCCGATCGAGGGCGGGGAGCTTGAGCACCGTCCAGCCGCCGAAGGAATGGCCGAGGGCCCCGACGCGCGTCGGGTCGAGGGCGGGCAGCGGGGGGAGTGCGGTGCTCGCCTCTGTCGTTTGGTGAAGAGTCGTTTGGTGAAGAGGCTTTCTGTCGAGAGGCATTCGGTCGAGGAGGGCGCGGACGACGGCGTGCAGGTCGGCGGGGCGCTGGCGGCGGATCTCGCGGTGGACCGCGCGGCGCGCGTCCTCGCCTTCGAGGGCGAGCATTTCGGGAAACGTGTTGCCGACGTGGTCGGGCGCGGCGACGACGTAGCCAGCGCGGGCGAGGCGGGTCGTCAGAAACGTCGACTGCTGACGGTAGCCGGAGTTGCCGTGGGAGAAGACGATCAGCGGGCAGGGCCCCGCGATCGGCGGGAGCCCCGGCACGGCGTCGTGGGGCAGTCCGAGCGGATGCGGCGCCTTCGGCCCGGCATTCGCGCCGGTCGCCGCGGCCGGGAGGGCCGGGTACCAGATCTCCGTGGGGAGCAGGCGGCCGGGCGCGTCGCTGCGCTCGACGACCGCGTGCACGACGCCGACGTCGAATCGTCCGGGCACGCTCGGCGCGGGTCGGGTCTCGCTCATGGGCGATTTCTATGTCGGGACGCGTGTCCTCGCAAGCATCGTCCGGCGTCAGCGAGGTGCTTCGGGATCGATCCGCGCGATCAGGTGGAGCGCGGAAGCGCTGCCCGCCTCGAGGCGGCGCTCGTCGACGTCGGCGATCTGCTTCAGGAAGCGCTCGTCGCGGGCGTTGCCGACGTCGAAGCAGCCGGCGATCGGGCCGCTCACGAAGGCTTCGGCCAGGAATCCGAACTGCGCGCAGAGCTCGAGCTCGAAGCCCTCGCGCAAGCGCCGGAGCAGCTCGTTGCACGGGGGTGTCGCTCGGCGTGCAAAGGCCTCGCGAAAGCTCGCGACGGGCGCGCCCGATCCGGGTTCCCGGGTGTAGCGCTCGGGCAGGAGCTCCCAGATGCGCTCTCCGACCGCGGCGAGCGCAGCACTCGGTGCGACCTGGCCGAGACCGGTTTGCTCCAGGAAGACGAGACAGGTCCCCGACGCGCTCGCCGTGCGGAGCTCGCTGAGCCATTCCGTGACGTCGGGCTGCCAGGTCAGGAAATCCTGGGCGACGACCGCCGCGGGCGCGAGCTCGCGCAGCAGCGCCGAAAGCGCCTCGGGTCGTTCGGGGAAGGCACAGCGCTCGAGAATTCCGCGCAGCGGATCGTCGTCGCGGGCGGGGAAGGTCGCCGTGCCGCCCGGATCGGCGACGTGGACCACGAAGCTCGGCGCGCCGCTTCGCAAGAGCGCTTCGGCGAGGGGGCGAGCGGTCGCGGCGACGCCGCGGCCGACGAGCAGGATCGGCAGGGCCGGGCCATTCGGCCGCGCCCGACGCGCCAGCGGCTCGCGCAGCAGATCGCTGGTCGAGTCGATTCCGAGCGGCCCGAAATTGCGGCGCACCTGTTCCGCGAGCCAGACTTCGAAGATCGGCGCCCGCGCGCTCGACGCGGAGGCCGCGGAAGGAGCCGCGATCACCGGCGCCGCGACCACTGGAGCCGCGATCACCGTGGCGGGCACAGCCCGCATCGCCGGAGGCGCCGCGATCGCCTCCGAATCGGCCTCGTGGGCTGCGATCGCGAGGTCCGGCTGCTCGAGCTCGACGCCGCGCAGGGTCGCGCGCAGGCGTTCGAGCAGGGCCTGTGCCTCGGTGTGTCGCCGGCGCTCCTGGTCCGCATGCCGGCGGGTCTGCTCGAGGGCCTGCTCCTGGACTTCGAAGCGCTCCTCGATCGCAGCGAGTCGGCGGCTTCGCTCGACCAGCTCCTGTTGGCTCGCGGCCATCGTTCGGTGGAGCTCGGCGCGCTCGAGGCCTGCGCGTTCGAGCTCGGACTCGAGGCTGAGGATGCGACCGCGCAGCTGCGACCGCTCTGCGAGCGCGCCTCCGATCTCGGGCTGGACACTCGCAGTCGCCGAGGCCGCTTCGACGGCGAGCTGGCCCGTGGCGACGGCGGCGCGCAGGCGTGTGATCTCGTCGCGTTGGAGCTGGGTCGTCTCCCGGGCGATCGAGAGCGTGGCCCGCGCTTCGCGCAGCTCGGCGGCGAGGGCGCGTTCGGCCGAAGGCGGCGCGGGAAGGGTCGGCTTCGCGAGGGGGGCTTTCGATTGGACGAGCGGGCGGTGCTGCCAGCCCAGGGCTTCGGCGGGTGCCGGAGCGGGGGTCTCTGATCGCACGGTCGATTGGGCGGTCGGCTCTGCCGACGCGCGCTGCGCCGGACGGTCGGCGCGGGCGGGACTGTTGCGGCGGGAATTCGATTTCGTGGCGGCGCCCTTCGCGATGGCCGCGGGATCGGCGAGCAGGGCGAGCTGGGCCTTCAGGTCTGCCTCCGTCACGGGCTCGGCCGGGGGCGTGGCGGCCTCCGCCTTCGCGGGGCTCGCCGCGCGGCGGGACGCCGACGGCTTCCGCGCGCGCACGCGTTTGCGTGCTCGAGCAGGGTTGGCTTGCGGTGTTTGTCGTGACACGCGGGGGTTCCCTCGCCGATAGGCGGTCCTGGCGGGGAACATCGGTCGCATTCCAGAACTCTTGAGCGGGCGTGGGGTTGCGGGACCCCCTGCGCGCAGGCTGCGCGACCACGGCGGGATCCCACCAGCCATCGATCGGCACGGGGATCCGGACTTTGATCCGGTCCAACACCGAGAAGGACTCCGGTCAAAGCCCGAGCGTTCGCCGGTTCTGGGCGGGCGCCGGGTCAGTGCGGGCGGAAGTGCGTGCCCATCTTCTGGCGGCCCTGGTTGATGAGCTTCAGCTCGTCCATCGCCCGGGCTGCGATCTCGGCGCCGGCGACCTCGTCGTGCTCGCGGGCGAGCTCGTCCATGTCGACCCAGGCCTGGTAGACGTGCCGTGTGCGGTCGGTGATGATGCCGGCCTTCAGCAGCGTCTTGATCAGCACGCGGAAGATGTTCGTGTTCTGGGTCATGTCGCGGCGGCGGTCCTCGTCGGTGAACGACTCGAGGATCGCGCTGCGCACCCAGCGCCAATCGAGACCGAACTCGGTGTAGATCTCTTGCTTCTGCTCGGCGTTGACGAGGTTGAAGAGCAGCACCTGGAAGGCGTTCGCCGCCCACTGCTCGACGTGCTCGTGCTCCTCTTCGGAGAGCTTCGGGATCGTGCGGTCGGCCCAGATCTTTCCGAACTTGTGATGGAAGGCCTCGTCGGACATCGTGAAATGGATGAGCCGTCGCAGCAGCGGATCGTGGGTCTCGCGCTGGATCGTCGCGAAGGCGCCCATCGCGAGTCCCTCGATCAGCATCTGCATGCCGACGAGCTTCTTGTAGACGGCGCCCGACTTCACGATCTCGTTCATCAGGTTCCGGATCGTCGAGCCCGACTGCAGCGGCGTGCCCCAGCGCGTCTCGATGTACTTCGAGAAGCCCGTGACGTGGCGGGCCTCTTCGCGGGTCTGGTTGGCGGCGTACTCCATCGCGCCGGGATCGCGCAGGATCTGCGTCAAGCTGGCCGAGAGCGAGAGGGCGCCCTGCTCGCCGTGCAGGATGCTCGAGAGGATGAAGCGCGTGCTCTGGTTCGCGAGTCGGATCTTCTGGCGTTCGTCGAGCTTGTCCGCGACGGAGGTCTTCAGCTCGATGCAGAATTCGCGGGGCATGATCGTCTGCTCGCGCAGATCGATCGGCTGGGAGGCGTAATCGACGTAGCGCACGTCCGTCGGATCCCAGAAATGATCGTTCGTCGCGGAGATGATCTCGTCGAACGCGTTGGTCCGGTCCGCATAACGATCGACCTCGATCAGGGAGTCGAAGTCGTCCCGGTCGACGGTGTTGTAGATCTTGTCGTAGGTGATGTGCCGTTCGATCATGGTCACGGGACTCCTCTGGTTTTCTTCGGGCAGCGGGAAAGGTCGTCGGTCGGCCGGCTGCCGTGCAGCTGGAAATGGCTCAGGGTGCGTACGATCGCGGCGCGCGTCGCGCGGGTCGGGTCGTCGACCCACCACGACAGGACGCGCACCCACATGCCGACGATCGCCTGGGCGAGCACGTCCGAGTCGAGGCATTCGAAGGCCTGACCCTGCGCCACGGCGACCCGCCGCCGCGCACTGACGCCGCGCGCGAGGCGCTCGAGGACCCGCGCGCCGGCCTCGGCCGCTTCCCCGCCCGGGGCAAATACGATCCGGAACAGCTCGCGATGGTCGTCGGCGAATCCGACCAGGGCCTCGGCCTGGGCCTCCACGATGCGGCGCCGATCGGTGCCCACGGCGGCCACCGCGACGAGGCGCGCCTCGAGCTCGCTCGCCGCCTGGTCGGCGAGCTCCTGGAAGAGCTCGCCCTTGTGCTTGAAGTGGAGGTAGAAGGTCCCCGCGGCGAAGCCCGCTTCGGCGGCGATCGCATGACTCGTGACACCGGTCGGGCCGTGCTGGGCGAAAAGCGTCCGCCCGGCATCGAGCAGACGTCGGCGCGTGCGCGCGGTGCGGGGAAGGCGAGTCATGGGCTGCGAAGGAGTCGAACTGACGGACATGTCATTTATGACAGTAACGTCAGTTCTGTCGCCCGGTAAAGGCCCATCTGGGTGACCTGGAGTTCAGTCGCGGGCGATCCGCACTCAGGCGTGCGCTCAGGCGGGCTGGCCCATGGGCTCGCAGGCATCCTGGCAGGCCATCGCTTCGGCGGGACCCGGGCCGGCCTGCTCGATCTGGATCGTGGTGTGGTCGATCGAGAAGCGCTCCGCGAGTCGACCCCGCACCCGCTCGAGCAGCGCCTCGGTCCCGGGGCCGGGGTCGACGACGAGGTGGCTCGAGAGCGAGACCTCGCCGCTTCCGATCGTCCAGACATGCAGGCAGTGGAGCGCGCGCACGCCCTCGACGTCGAGCAGCGCGCTCCGGATCTCCTCGGGGTCGAGGTGGGCGGGGACGGTCTCCATCAGGACGTCCAGGGCCGCGCGGATCAGCTGCCAGGCGGATCCCAACACGAGCGCGCTGACCACGAGGGAGACCGCTGGATCGAGCCAGAGCCAGCCGAGTGTCCAGATCCCGATGCCCGCGAGGCAAACGCCGACGCTCGCGAGGGTGTCGCTCGCGACGTGGAGAAATGCGCCGCGCTGATTGAGCGAATCGTGGCGCCCGTGCTCGAGCAGGTAGAGCGCGACGAGGTTCACAGCGAGGCCGCCCGCGGCGACAGCGAAGAGTCCGGCACCGGCGACGTCGCGCGGGACGAGATAGCGCTCGAGGGCGTTCACGCTGATGAACAGCGCGACGACGGCGAGCGCCACGCCGTTGGCGAGGGCCGCCAGGATCTCGACCCGGCTGTTGCCGAAGGTGCGCCGCTTCTGGGCCGGACGTGCGGCGAGATAGCCGGCGAGCAGCGACAGCGCGAGGGCCGCCGAGTCCGAGACCATGTGAAGCGCATCGGACAAGAGCGCCAGCGACCCGGTCCACACGCCCCCGATCAGCTCGACCCCCGAATAGCCGAGTACGAGCGCGAGCACGAGCGCGAGCCGGCGCTGATTGTGGCTGCGGCCGTGCTCATGCGTGTGGTCACGCGCGTGGTCATGCGTGGGTCGGCTCGGCATCAGGCGGTCCGTCCGTTCCGGGCGCGGCTCTGCTGGGCGGATTCCCTCAGGTCGGGTCGGAGCGAGCGCGCCATGCGCTCGAGGATTTCACGCAAAATGGGCCGGGACGTGGCGAAGTTGAGTCGAACATGGGAATCGAAGCCGCTCCCGAACAAACGACCGTCGGAGAGGGCCACGCGGGCGTGCTGCAGGAAATGCGTGGCGGGCGTCGTCGCGAGCGCCAGCTCGGCGCAGTCGAGCCAGGCGAGATAGGTCGCGCTCGGCCGGTAGAAACGGATCTCGGGGATCCGTTCCGCGAGGAAGGTCTGCGCGAAGTCGCGGTTCGACTGGAGGTAGGGCACGACCTCGTCGAGCCAGGGCTGGCCGAAACGCCAGGCCGCGGTGCTGGCGGCGAGCCCGAAGAGTCCGAGCCCCCCGCGAAAGCGTTTCGGTGCGACCGCGTTGAAGCGCTGCTGCAGCGCCTCGCTCCCGAAATGCGCGACGGCACACCGAAGCCCCGGGATGTTGAAGGCCTTGCTCGCCGAGGAGAGCGTCACAGTCCGGCGCGCGATCTCGGGCGAGAGGCTCGCGAAGGGAATGTGGCGGCCCCTGTCGAAGACGAGATCCGCGTGGATCTCATCGCTCACGACGACGAGGTCGTGTGCGAGTACGAGTCCCGCCACGCGTTCGAGCTCCGCGCGGCTCGCGACATGGCCCGAGGGATTGTGCGGATTGCAGAAGAGCAGGACCCGCGTCCCCGGATCGATCGACTGCGCGAGCCTGTCGAGATCGAAGGCGAGCGCCCCCGCCTGCGGGACGAGTCGATTCTCGACGAGGCGCCGCTCGAGGTCGCGGACGGCGTGCAGGAAGGGCGGATAGATCGGTGTCTGCACGATCGCGCCATCGCCGGGCGGGCAGTAGGCGGCGAGCGCGAGGTAGAGCCCCTGGACGACCTCGGACAGGATCTCGACGCGCGCGGGCTCGATCGCCCAGGCGAAGCGATCGGCCATGTGTTCGCAGAAGGCCTCGGCGACGCCGCTCTGGCGCAGGCCGAGCGGGTAGCCGACGTCATTCGCCGCCACGAAACGCGCGAGCTCCTGTTGGATCGGGGCGGCGACCGGGAAATCCATCTCGGCGACCCAGGCGGGCAGGACGTCGCGGGGATAGGTGTGCCATTTCTCGCTGCGCCGCGCCTCGAGCTGGCGCAGGTCGAGGTCGTCGAGGAGGGCAGGGCGGTGGCGCATGGCGGCTTCGGCTTCGCGGAGCATGCGCCGGCGGGCGGGATCCGAGGCGGCGTCGGCGACGGGGGTGGTGACAGAGGGCGGTGCACCGGCGCGCTCGAGCAGACTCGGGAGCTCGGCGTCGAGCAGCGCGAAGGTCTCGGCGATCGGATCGCCGCGCTCGTCGAGGGGTGAGGTCTCGTCCAGGCCGTGGGGATCGAGATGCCAGTGGGGCCGGGCCTCGAAGCAGTCGAAGCGCAGCCATTCGCCGGGCGCGTCCGCCGAAGCATCGGGCTCTGCGGCGGCGATGCGAAGCGTCGCGCCCGAATCCTCCGCGACCGAGCGGAGCTCGATGCGGAAGGAGAGCCCGCACCATGCCCTCTCCCACCGTTCGCCCGCCACCGCCCGCGCCTGCGCCATTCTCGCAGCGTAGCGTCTGCCTCGCGCTGCGGACGCGCGCGTCGACACGCTATCGTCGCTTCGATTCCACTTCTGGACTCGCTCGAAGCGGTGGCCTGTGGGGGGCAGTTCCGACGATGCGTCCGCAATCTTCCAAGCCGAGCTCGCCGGGCGGACGCGCGGTGCCGATCGAGATGCCCCGCCTCTCGTCCGAGGAGGGGACGGCGACGCTCTCCGCCTGGCTCGTCAAGGTCGGTGATCGCGTCGACAAGGGCTCGCTGATCGCCGAGCTCGAGACCGACAAGGCGACGGTCGAGCTCGAGGCGCCGGTCGAGGGACAGATCGAAGCCCTCGTCGTCGCAGCCGGGACCGAGGGCCTGAAGCCGGGTGCCTTGCTCGGCCGGATCGTGCCGACGGCTTCGGTGGCCGAGGCGCCGGCGGGTGCGTCGCCCGCGACGGCCGCGACGCCCGAGAAGCCCGGGAAACAAGATGGTCCGGCGGTCCGACCGCTGGCCGTTGCCGGGGCTGCGTCGATCACCGCGCCCGCGGAGCCCGCGCATGACGAGCCGTCCCGCTCGCCGGCGACGCCGCTCGCGCGGCGGCTCGCGCAAACGCAGGGCATCGACCTCGAGAACGTGACCGGAACCGGTGTCGGCGGGCGAGTCGTCCAGGCCGACATCGAACGCTCGGCGCGCGGGAGTGGCGCCGCGGCGAGCCCTGCGCTCGCCGCCGAGAAGGCGATCGAGCAACCCGCCGCGACAGCGCAGCGCCGGGTTTCGCCGCCGCCGCGAGCGACTGCGCCCGGTGTGGACGCGGATGCGCCGCGGCCGGCGGCCCACCTGAACCTGCGCTGCGCCATGGACGCGATCGTCGCCGCCCGCGCACGTTTGAACGAGGATCTCGCCGCGCGCCAACACGCCGCCCGGATCACGCTCAACGACTTCATCGTGCGCGCCGCGGCGCTGGCCCTGCGCGATGTGCCCGCGGCCAATCTCCGCCGCGCGGGCGACGGCGTCGAGGTCGCGCCCGGGGTCGACGTCGCCCTCGTCGTGGCGACGGAGGCCGGCCCGCGAACGCCGGTCATCCGGGACGCCGACCGCAAGGGGCTCGCGGTCCTCTCCGAGGAAATCCGGACGCTCGCCGCGGCCGCCCGATCCGGGGCCTCGCCGGCGCAGTCGGCGATGGACAGCAGCCTCGCGATCACGAGCTTTGCGCGCTTCGGAATCGAGTCCGCCTATCCGATGCTGCCCCGGGAGCAGATCTGTGTCCTCGGTGTGGGGACCGTGCTCGAGCAGCCCATCGTGCGGAGCGGGGCGCTCGCCGTCGGTTGGACGCTGTCGCTGACGCTCGCGTTCGATCCGGGCGCGATCGGGGGCGCGCGGGCGGCGGAGCTCCTGAGCGCCCTCCGCAGGCACCTCGAAGATCCGCTCAGCATGATGCTCTGATAGGCGTCTGCCGGGCGGTCGGCGAATGGGGATCGAGAGACAGACAGGACGAGAGACAGGACGAGAGAGGAGAGACAGGCGATGAGCACCAGCGCGTACGACGTGGTCGTGATCGGCGGAGGGCCGGGGGGATACCCGGCTGCGATTCGCGCTCGCCAGCTCGGGCTCTCCGTGGCACTCGTCGAGCGCGAGCATCTCGGCGGGATCTGCCTCAACTGGGGCTGTATCCCGACCAAGGCCCTGCTGCGCAGCGCCGAGGTCCATCATCTGCTCCAGCACGCCGGCGACTACGGCTTCACGGTGGGCGCGATCGGCATCGATCTCGCCGCCATCGTCCAGCGCTCGCGCAAAGTCGCGAAGCGCCTGAACACCGGCGTGAAGAGCCTGATGAAGAAGAACAAGATCGACGTCTACGAGGGCTCAGGCCGCCTCGCCGGCCCCGGCCGCGTCGCCGTCGATCGCAAGGGCGAGAGCGCCCTCGAGCTCACGGCGAAACACATCATCCTCGCGACCGGTGCGCGGGCGCGCTCGCTCCCGGGCCTCGAGGCCGATGGCGAGCTCGTCTGGTCCTACAAGGAGGCGATGGTCCCCGACCTGATTCCGGGGCGTCTGCTGGTCGTGGGATCTGGGGCGATCGGGATCGAGTTCGCGAGCTTCTACCGCGATCTGGGCTCGCAGGTGACGGTCGTCGAGGCGCTGCCGCGGATCCTGCCCGTCGAGGACGAGGAGATCTACGCGCTCGCACACAAGCAGTTCGTGAAGCAGGGGATGGAGATCCATGTCGGCGCGACGGTGGCATCCCTCGTGAAGGGCGACGGCGCGGTGACGGCGACGATCAAGAGCGACGGCGGTGAATCGAAGACGGCGGTCTTCGACCGCGTGATCCTCGCCGTCGGCATCGTCGGCAACGTCGAGGGACTCGGCCTCGAGGGCACGGGGGTCAAGCTCGACCGCAGCCATATCGTGACGAACGAATGGACCGAGACGGGCGAGCCCGGTGTGTACGCGATCGGCGACGTGGCGGGGGCCCCCTGGCTGGCCCACAAAGCGACCCACGAGGGCGTGCTCTGCGCCGAACGCATCGCCGGCAGCGAGGCGATCCACCCGATGAAGCGCGAGCGGATTCCCGGCTGCACCTACTGCCGCCCGCAGATCGCGAGCGTGGGGCTCACGGAAGCGGTGGCGAAGGCGCAGGGCCGCGAGCTGCGCGTCGGCCATTTCCCCTTCGCCGGCAATGGCAAGGCGATCGGCCTCGGCGAGACCGAGGGCCTCGTGAAGACGATCTTCGACGCGAAGACCGGCGAGCTGCTCGGGGCCCACATGATCGGGGCCGAGGTGACCGAGCTGGTGCAGGGCTTCGTCATCGCGATG
>JANMTD010000314.1:0-7896 GCA_031390075.1 Deltaproteobacteria bacterium
CAGAGCGGTCGCGATCGCGACGTGGAGGAGAAGCGTTCACGACTCGCGCTCGCCGCGGCAGACGCGCTCTTCACCGACGAGAAGGGCGGCCAGGCCGGCAAGGCCCTCGCGAGCGCGGTGCGCGAGGCCCACGGGACGAAGGAGCTCGCGGCCGCCTGTCGCGCCTATCTCGAACGGGTCGGGCCGCCGGCCTCGGGCGAGCTGGCGTCGATCTTCCTCGATGCGGGGGAGAAGGGGATCAGCCTGCCCGTGCTCGACGAGCTGCTCCGGCGCAAAGACGCGGGCAGCCTCGAGCTGGAAGGGGGTTTGAAGAGCCAGCTCCGTCTGCTCGCCGAGGATTTCGACAATGACCTGGCGTCCCGCGCCGAGGACCTGCTCGCCTAGAAATGGTACGCTGCGCGGATGGCGCACGAAGTCGAGATGCGAGCCCTCGAGGAGTACCTCGGGCAACACAATCTCAAGCACACGAAGCAGCGCGAGGTCGTGCTCGGGGCCTTCCTCGAGGCCAAGCGCCATGTCTCGTCCGAGGATCTCTACAGGGTCGTTCGCGAGAAGTATCCGAACGTCGGCTACACGACCGTGTACCGGACGATGAAGCTCCTCGTCGAGGCGGGGCTCGCGACCGAGCGCCACTTCGACGACGGCATCACGCGCTACGAAATCGAGCTGGAGCACCACGATCATCTGGTCTGCGTGAAGTGCGGCAAGATCCAGGAATTCGAGTGCGACATGATCGAGGACAGCCAGCGCCAGATCGCCGTGCGCTACGGCTTCCGCATCCTGCGCCACCGCCACGAGCTCTACGGCCACTGCTCCGATTGCGTCCAGCACGGCTGACCGCTCTGGAGATCAGAGCCGCGGAAGCTCGCTCTCCCGGAAATCGGCGAGTCGCCGCCCGACCCGGTCCTTCGCGGAGAGCAGCGGGTCCGCGAGGGGCCACTCGATCCCGAGCGCCGGATCATCCCAGGCGACCGTGATCTCGCTCGTCGGGTCGTAGAGATCCGTGCACTTGTACTGCATCTCGGCGACCTCCGAGAGCACGCAGAAGCCGTGGGCGAAGCCTTCCGGAATCCAGAGCTGGAGAAAATTGTCCGCCGACAGGACGTAGCCGACGCTGCGCCCGAAATTCGGCGAGCCCACGCGGATGTCGACGGCGACGTCGTAGATCTCGCCGAGGGAGGCGCGGACCAGCTTGCCCTGGGGTCTCGCGATCTGAGCGTGGAGGCCGCGCAGCGTGCCGCGGCGGGATCGGCTGTGGTTGTCCTGGACGAAGTCGGCGGTCAGGCCGGCGGCGGCGTATTTCGCGGCGTGCCAGGTCTCGAGGAAGAAGCCTCGATCATCGCGGTGCACTGTGGGTTCGACGAGCAGGACTTCGGGCAGGGCCGTGTGCGTGATCCGCAAGCGAGGGTCTCCCCGGGACGAGTGACGAGCGGGGAGGATGCCTTGGAATCAGCCGCAGAGCTTGGTCTCGGCGGGCTCACTGTAGGCCCCGTGGAGCTGTACGTGCCCCGAGCGAAGCATGTGCATCAATGTCGCCACGACTTCCTGCTCGGAGTCGCTGAACTCGGCCACCGCTTCCACGAGGTCGAAGAAGTTGATCGAGTCGGCATCGGCTTCGCCGTCCGCCTGGTGCTCCGACCGAGCGAAGGTCTCGATCTCGTGCACATGGCGGAGATGCTCGACCGGAATCGCGACCGTGTTCGCCTGGGCCATGCCTTCGCTCCTCTTCTTCACACGTCGGTCACACTTCTTCGATCGGCTGGAGCCCGATCTTCTGAAGTCGAGACGCCTGGTTTGGGTCGCTTGTCTCGACCTATTGCATCCCGCATGCCGGTCCTGAGTCGCCCGTGTCATCGTTCGAGCGCCTGGAATCGGATCCCGCTCTGAGGAGCCCGGTACGCCCCAGGAGCGCCGCAGGCGCCGATTCCGGTGCGGCGGTGGGGCTGTCTGGGGCGATTCGGCGCCGCCGCGAGCGATGGCCGTGAACGGAAGTCGACGCCAAAAGAGGCAACGACTGGTCGCATTTCGATCAACCTGCCCATTGCGGAAAACGGTCCCCGTCACCGGTGCTGGCGAATCAGAAGCGCCTCGGCGACCGCCTCGCTCGAGGTCGTCTCGCGGCCCGCGAGGTCCGCAATCGTGCGGGCGACCCGCAGCAATCGGCGCGCGACCCGAGCCGAGAGATGGAGCCGCTCGACCGCCCGGCCGAGCAGGCGAAGCGCTTCGGGCTCGGTTGAGATGAGCTCGTCGAGACGCGCGTCGGGGATCGCTGCGTTGTGGAGCACGCCGCGCGCCTGTTGGATCGCGCGAGCCTGGGCGACGCGGCCGCGAACGACCTCGCTCGTCGGCCCGTCGGCCGGCCCGTTCAAGACCGCCCAGGGCACCTCGCCCACCGACACCACGAGATCGATGCGATCGACGAGTGGCCCCGAGAGCCTTCGCTGGTAACGCGCCAGCGCCGCATCGTCGCAGCGGCAGTCGCGCCCGGGTGTGCCGTAGCTGCCGCACGGACAGGGATTGGCGGCGGCGACCAGCTGGAAGCTCGCCGGGAGCTCGCAGGTCCCGTTCGCCCGGGCGATCCGCACGACGCCCTGCTCGACGACCTCGCGCAGGGACTCGAGGCAACGCCGGTCGAACTCGGGCAGCTCGTCGAGGAAGAGGACGCCGCGGTGGGCGAGCGAGACCTCGCCGGGCCGGATCGGGTTTCCGCCGCCGAGGAGTCCTGCGGCGCTCGCCGTGTGGTGGGGTGCGCGGAAGGGGGGTCGGTCCGGGATGGGGGCCTCGGGCGCGATGATGCCGGCCGCATCGAGGATGCAGAAGGCCTCGAGCCGCTCCTCGTCCCGCAGCGGTGGGAGCAGACCCGGCAGGCGCCGCGCCAGCAGGGTCTTGCCCGTGCCCGGGGGCCCCGTCAGCAACAGCCCATGGCCACCAGCCGCAGCGACCTCCAGGGCGCGCTTCGCCAGGGGCTGGCCGCGGATCTCGGAGAGGCACGGGGGCATGCCCCCGTCCGCGCCGCCGGAGCGGAGGAAGCCGCCCTGGGCGGCCCTTGGCCCACCCTCCTCCCCAGCCGCTTCGGCGAAGGGAAGCCGTTCGACGTCGAGCAGATGGGCGACCACGGCGCGCAGATCCGAGGCGGCCCGGACCTCGAGTCCGGGGGCGTGGCGGGCGCGCTGGGCACAGCTCGCCGGCACGATCGCCTCCCAGACGCCGGCGTCCCGGAGCGCGAGGAGCGAGGCGAGGGTTCCGCGGGTCGCCCGGAGGCGTCCGTCGAGGGCCAACTCGCCGACGAAGCCGCGTCCGTCGAGGGCCTCGCCCGGGAACGCCCCCCCGGCCGCGAGGATGGCGATTGCGATCGGCAGGTCGAGGCCCGCGCCGTTCTTGCGCAGCTCGGCCGGCGCGAGGTTGACCGTGACCCGGCGGTCCGGGAACGGCAGACCCGAAGCCGCGATCGCCCCCCGGATCCGGGAGATGCTCTCGCGCACCGCCGCCTCGGGCAGCCCGACCACGTCGACACAGGGAAGCTGGGAGGAGATTCGAACTTCGACTTCGACGGGCACACCCGTCACGCCAACGACCGTCGCACTCCAGACACGCGTCATCCAGGCACTCGCCGGGACCGGGTGCTTCAGCCCAAACGCAAGGGAGGCAGAGCTCTCAGGGTAGAGCTCTGCCTCCGACTTTCGAAAAGCCCCGCGAGGAGCGGGTCTACATATTTCAAGTGTCGAGAGAGCTGTCGATGTGTCAAAAATTCTGCGCTCGCTACGCAAATTCTCGCGGGCGTCCCCCGTGAGCGGGGTTTCGCGCAGAATGCAGTCCGTGTGCGCGCATCCGGCAGGCCTCGCCCCGATCGCCCATCAAGCTCGTCGAGATTCCCGGGGAATGCCGCCATCTATCTGATTTTTCATAGGTTTTCATTGCGGTCCCAGAGTCCGCACGCTAGTTTTCCGAGCCCGCCCCCGAGCCTGCTTGGGATGCGGTGGGTCTGCCCGGATCGAGTCGGGGATCGCGCGATGTGTACGTTGATCGTCCTGCATCGCTGCGTACCCGGTAAGCCGCTCGTCGTCGCGGCGAATCGGGACGAGTTCTTCGCGCGTCCGGCGGAGGGCCCGGCGATTCGGCAGACGTCGAGTGGAAGGATCCTGGCGCCTCGCGATCTCGAGGCGGGCGGAAGCTGGGTCGGGCTGAGTGAGAGAGGCGTCTTTGCGGGGCTGACGAACCTCCGGCCGATCGCCGGAACGCAATTGCGGACCTCGCTAGGCGGTCAGCCGGGTGGTCAGCCAGGTGGTGAGAAGACAAAGGCGCTTCGGTCGCGCGGAGAACTCGTGATGGCGGCGCTCGAAGCGCGCACCGCCGAGGAAGCGGCCGAGTCGTTGTTTCGAATGTCGTCGCGATTGGAGGAGGGCGTCTACAACCCGTTCCAGCTCTGCGTAGCCGACGCGAATTCGGCGGCGCTGCTGGTCTACCGGGAGACGCCGATGATCTTCGCCCTCGAGCCGGGGCTGCATGTGATCGGAAACGTCGAGGACGAGCGGGCGGCGACCGCGTTGAACGAGCAGCTCGCGGAGTCGTGTGTCGCGACGGTCGAGACGGGTGTCGGCGCGGCGGGTGTCGGCGCGACGGGTGAAGAGAAGCCCTTTCCGGGCTTCGAGGGGATCGAGGGATTGATCGACACCGAAGAGCCGCGGGCGCAGAAGCTGATGCGCATCCGGGGCCGGGTCGAAAAGCTTTTGACGGAGCCGGGTCGGGACCTCTTCGAGGGGCTGGCGCGGATCTGTCGAGAACACGTCGAACAAGGGAGTCCCAACGAGCTCGGCGCCCTGCCGAGACCGAAGAGCCCCTTCGAGTCGACATGTGTCCATGTGGCGGATCGTTATGGAACTCGCAGCTCGCTCCTGCTGGAGCTGTCCGAGGATGTCCCGACGAGCCGACTCTGGACGACGGATGGACCGCCGTGTCGGCGGCCCTTCGAGGATCGGTCGTCCCTGTTGCGGGAGCTCGGTGTTCGACTGAGCGCGTAGCTGGGACCGAAACGATGTGAGGATGAAGCGTTGAGAAGAATCGGCAGCAACATTCGCAAGAAGAGCTCGGAAGAGCGGTCCCACCGCCTCACGAAGAACATCATCGAGTACTCGGATTCCGAAACCCCCAAGAACGACTACCCGCGCCGCATCGTCTCGCCCACCCGGGCTTCGAAGTGCTGCACGGACGACAGTCGCATCAACGTGGGCTCCGTGCGCGAGGTCGAGGGTTTCATGTTCTGCTACCGCGTGTGCCAGGAGTGTGGCCACGCCGTCAAGTACTTCTACCCGTCGACGGAGTCGACGAGCCCCGCGCTCAAGGCCTACCGCGAGCGCCAGAAGTACATGCTCCAGTAGACCGTCGGTCCGGCGCCCGATCGAGAAGGCGGTCAAGCAATTGGCCGCCTTCTCGCGTTTCACGGCGGGACCGCCCGCCACCCGTCACACCCGCTTGAGAGGATTTCGATGCGGAGATCCAGCGAAGAGCCGATCACGAATCTCGCCGAGGCGTCGAGCTACCTCGATGGCCTGATCAATCGCGAGCGGACCGGCGACTACGTCTACGACCGCCTCGACCTGCGGCCCATCGAGGCGTTGCTCGACGCGATCGGCCGGCCCCAGGACTCCTTGTCCGTCATTCACGTCGCGGGCTCGAAGGGCAAGGGCTCGACCTGTCTCTTGACCGAGTCGATCCTCGAGGCCCTCGGCGAACGCGTCGGCACCTTCACTTCGCCCCACCTCGAGAGCTGGATCGAGCGCTTCCGCGTCGGCGGCCGCGAGGTCGACGAAGAGCGCCTCGTCGCCACCGTCCGCCGCGTTCGTCCGGCCGTCGACGCCCTGTGCGAAGGGCCGACCGAGACGCGGCCGAGCTTCTTCGACGCGACGGCCGCGATCGCCTTCACGCTCTTCGCCGAGGCGAACGTCGATCGCGCCGTGATCGAGGTCGGTCTCGGGGGCCGTCTCGATTCGACCAACGTCGTCCGCCCCGCCGTCACCTGCATCACGAGCATCGAGCTCGAGCACACGGACAAGCTCGGCACGACGGAGGCGGCGATCGCAGGCGAGAAGGCGGGCATCCTGAAGCCCGGTGTCCAGGCGGTTCTCGGGGAATTGGGTGCCGACGCCGAGGAGGTGATCCGCAAGCGTGCCGAGCAGGTCGGCGCGCCGGTCTGGGCGAGGGGTCGGTTCTTCGACGTGAGCGCTGTGCCGGCGAGCCCGTCTTCCCAGCGGATTCGTTTCGAATCCCAGGGCTGGGAGCCCATCGAAGCGATGCTTCCCTCGCCGGGCGCCGCCGCGGTCGCCAACGCCGGCCTCGCGATCGCCTGTGTCCGCGCCCTCGGCGTCTACTCGGAGGCCGCCGTCCGTGAAGCGGTGCAGCGGGGACTCGCTCGCGCGGCGCTCCCCGGGCGAATCGAGATCCTGCGCAACGATCCCGCCGTGATCATCGACGCGGCGCACACCGAGCGCTCGGCCCGCGTCGTAGTCGATGCGCTCACGACCCTCGCGCCCGAGGGTTACGACCTCTTGTTCTCGATCTCCACCGACAAGAACGTCGACGCAGTGCTCGCGGTGCTGTTGCCCGGCGCGCGCCGGATCTGGTTGACCCGCGCCGATGCGCTGCGCTCCGTCGATCCGGCAGAGCTCGCGATCAAGGTTCGCGCCCACCGCCCCGAGCTCCAGGTCGACGTCGTCCTCGATCCCGCCGCCGCCGCGCGTTCGGCGCGGGCGGCGCTGCAAGGCGGTCGCCGGCTCTGCGCCGTCGGGTCCGTCTATCTGGCGGGGATCGCGCGGCGCGTGCTCGGCGAAGCCGCCGGCGCCTCCTCAACCTGACGGGGTCGCGCCGGCAGGCCGATCTGTTCACGCAGCTCGTTGAAGACGTCGAGCATCGCAATCGAGGTCGGCTTCGGCGGGCGGGCGGGGCGGTTCGCGCGCAGTCGACGAGCGGCTCCGCGCAGATCGCCGATCGATCGCCGCAGGCGCCCCGCGGTCTTCTCGAACTCGGAGATCTCGCTGCTCGCGAGCCAGAGGGCCTGGAGCAGCTCGGCCTGCGCCTGCTGGCGCTCGGCCAGCTCCTCGAGGCGGCCTGCGAGCTCGCGGCGTTCGCGGGCGCCGAGCGATTTCGGATCGGCGCGCCAGGCGCCGTAGTCGAGGGCGGCGAGGGATTTGGCGATCGCGAGCGCCGTCGCATGCGCGGCCCAGGCGAGCTCGAAGCGCGCGAGGCCCCCGAGATCGTTCACGACGGAAACGTCCGCCAGTCGGTCGATCTGCCGGAGCACGGGCTCGATGCGCCGCGCGCTGCGTTCGAGAACTGCGCGGTCGCCATGCTGCAGGAAATAGCTCCGCTCGAGGCCGTCGAAGTAGAGGTACTGAAGTGCGGAGCCGTTGAAGATCTTGAAGCCCGCTTCGTGGACCGCGCCGAGGCGGCGGTAGAGCTGGCCGAAGGTTCGCGCTCCGCCGGTAGAGGGCTCGCCGAACACCTCGCGCCCGAAGGCGCGGTCGAAGCTCGCCGCGTCGGCGGCCCCCGACCAGGCGTGTTGGGCGCCCTGGGCGTAGGCGTAGAGCGAGCCGCCGAGGGTGTTGTAGTGGCCGAAGTCGCCCCAGTCGGTGTTGAGCAGTCCCGTCGCGCCGTGGCGTCGGCCGGCATCGGCCCAGCGCGCGATGTTGGCCTCGCTATTCGCGACGCGGGGGAAGAGACAATTCCAGGCGGAGGTGCCCGGCGAGACCCAGAACTCGAAGCCGTGGCGGCGGAGCTTCGCGACGCGGTCGGCCTCGAACTCGGCCTCGTACCACCAATCGATCAGCAGCGTGTCGGGCGCGAGCCGCGGAATCTGCTCGGCGTGCTTGTTGGCGAAGTCGGCCCAGATCATCAGCTGCTTGC
>JANMTD010000375.1:0-7121 GCA_031390075.1 Deltaproteobacteria bacterium
CAGAGCGGACCTGGTTCGGCGCTTCCGCTCAGTTCCTCGCCGCGCTCGAGAGATCCCCCGGCCAGGTGCTCAGCCCGTCGGCGGTCGGCGCGGGAGCCGACGGCGCGATCCCCTCCGAAAGCGGCGATTCGACGACGGAGACGGACAGCGCGGATTCCGGTGCGAGACCCATCGCAGCGCGGCCGGCCGCCAGACTCGCCGGGGTCGCGGGCGCAGCATTCTGCGGCCGCACCTTCGGCTGTTCGGCGTCGGTGCTCGGTTGGTATTCGATGAGATCCACCGACAGCAGGAGCAAGCCCAACATCACGGGCACCGCCAGAAAGGGCGCCGCGATCCGCGCCCGCCGCCGCCAGCGGCGCGCGCGCCGCATGGCCAGCCGAACGTCCTGTGAATCCGCTCCGTCGAGCATGACCGACCCTCCCGCTGGTGACGCGAATCCGAACAGGGTTCGGGATCGGGCCGCACGCGGAGAGGCATGAGGGGAAAGCAGGCTTTCCCGGCCACGCTGCGGGCGCAATGCGGGGGATCTGCCGACTCAGTCCGGAATCTCAGTCCGAGCGAACGAAGCGCAGGATGTAGTTGTCCTCGAGGCCTTCGAGCTCGATCTCGTCGCGAAAGCGGAAGCCCGAGCGGAGGATCTCGTCGCTGAACACCTCGCGACCCGCGCGCACGTGCTGGAGCAGGTACTCGGTCGTGACGCCGGGAATCCGCTCGAAGTCGATCAGCACGAGGGTTCCGCCCGGCCGCAGCGCGCGGCGGATGCTCGCGAGCGTGGCCTCGGGATATTCGAAGTGGTGGTAGACGTCGCACACGAAGGCGACGTCGATCGACGCGGGCGCGAGCTCGACGGAGCGGTCGCTGCCCTCGACGACCTGCACGGAGGCGAGCCCTTCCCGCTCGGCGCGTGCTCGCAGATGCGTGAGGAATCCCGGCGAGATCTCGACCGCGTACACGTCCCCCGCGTCGCCGACCTTCGCGTCGAAGAGCGCCGTGAAGAAGCCGGTTCCGGCGCCGATGTCGGCGACCGAGGCGCCCGGCGCGAGCTCGATGGCCTCGACGATCTCGGATCGCCGGGCGTAGACCGCGCGCGATTCCCCCTCGAATCGCTCGACCCATTCGTCGATCACCATGTCATCGGCCAGGAACGGTGCGTTGATGTCCTCCGGCATGCCCGCTGGGCGCGCGGCGGAGGTCGAGGCGTCGTCTGCCGGGTGGGGACCCGTCTGGGCACATGCCGCCAGCAGGGCCATGAAGGTCACGAGGGCCAAGCGCGCCGCTTCGCGGCGAGCGCGCACCGAGGGGAATCGCCGTCTCGGGATCATGATCGGAATCCTCCTCGCTCTGCGATCTCGGCCTCGCGTGGCGTTAGCACAGCGCCCCGTCCGCGACCCGGGACGCCGTCGAGGTCCAATCCCGCGAGAGTGGGTTGATCCGAATACTCGACTCGCGTTGATTCCCCGCTCATGGAACGGATCTCGAATCCAGAGGGGGCGCAGATGGACCGGAATCGACGTGGCTTTCGAAATATTCTCTCGAGCTTGATCCTGCTGGCCTGCGGCTGTGCTTCGGATCCCGCGGCGCGGATGGTCCGGAGTGGAGCAGCGGCGGGTCCGGAGGTACTCCCGGCGAGGATCTTCGCCTCGATCGACGAGGCCGCCGTGGCGGCGCTCTCCGAGGCCCGCGCGACCGCGTCGCTCGCGGAGCGGAAGTCGATCCGGCTGGGCTCGATCCGGGAGGAGGCGGGTGGGTACACATGGGTGCGTCCGAAGATCGCCGCTGCGGGTGTCCAATCGAGCCGCCCCGCCGCCGTCCGGTTCGCACTCTCGGCCGATGACGTCGCGACTTTCATCGTCCATCCCGCGTCGGGCGAATCCGATCTCGACCGTGCGAACGAAAGGCTGAGCGCCAGCGAGAAGCGCCTGCTCGAGGACCGCCTGGGCCGGGCGCGGCCGGTCTATCTGCTGACCCCTCGACTCGATGTCGTGCGGCACACCCGCGACGAGGCTTCCTACCGCGTGGCGAGCCTTCGATCCCCGCGTCGCTCGGCCGACGAAGGCCTCCGCACGGCGGCTCGCGACTGATCGCCTCGGGTCGCGCGGAAGCGCTCCGCGTGTCAGCGCCGCGCGGGCCAGCCGCTGGCGTAGGCGGGGCGCAGGCGCACGAGGGTCGCCGAGAATCCTGCGTTGCGGCGCGCCGCGGCGAAGGTCGGCGACCGCGCGAGCAGAAAATGGCCGCCGAAGGGAACGCTCCCGAGCGCCATCTTCGCGTGGAGCCTTTCAAGGGAGGCCGCCGCGAGCTCGAACTCGCCGCCGCGGGCCTGTAGCTCGGCGAGCAGCCAGAGGGCGGGTCCGCCGGTGATCAGGTCGGTCTCGACGGGAAACTCCTCGACGTTCTGCGCCTGGAGTCGGATCGCCTCGTCGAATTTCTCGCCCTCGGCGGAGAGCAGCGCCTCGAACTGGCGCAGCTCCATGCGTTCGAGGGGCGTCACGGGCTTGGCTCCCGCGGCCGCGAAGGCATTCCGTGCTTCGGCGAGATCCGCGGCCGCCCGCTCGGGATCTCTCGCGCTGCGCTCGAGCACGGCGCGCTGATAGGCGACGCGCGCGCGCAGGAGCGGAATCGGCGCAGGTCGGTCGATCGCGGCGAGGGCCCGCCGCGCTTCACCGGCGACGATCGCAGCGGTCTCGAGCATCGTGTAGTGAGGCTCCTGCCAGAGGCGGCGGTCGCTGGCGAGCAATTCCTCGACGAGCGCGTCCGGGCGGCCGTCGAGCTCGAGATCGAGCTGCCATTTCTGGACCTGCGCGCGCGGACGGCGCGGATCGCGGCTCAGGATGCTCTTCAGCTCGTCTCGGGCGGATTCGAGCTCGCCGGCGAGGGCCAGCGTCAGCGCATGCTCGTCGCGATAGGCGAGGTTCAGCGGATCGAGATCGAGGGCGACGCGCTCGGCTTCGAGGGCGAGGGCGAGCTCGCCCCGGCGGCGCAGGATCATCGCGCGGTAGAAGGAGGCCTCGGGATTGCCCGGGGCCAGACGTGCGGCGTCGTCGAAAAAGAGCAGGGCCTTGCCGTAATCCTGGTCGACGTAGTAGGTGAAGATGCCTTCGGCGAGGGCGAGCTGGTCGTCGGGGCTCGCGAGCCGGCGTGCCTCGTCGAGACAGCGGCGCGCCTGCTCGACGCGTTCGCTCGAGCGATCGAGGCCGAACCAACGGGCCTCGGCGTGCAGGATCGCGAGCTGGATCCAGGCCGGCGCGAAACGCTCGTCGAGGCGGCGCGCTTCCTCGTAGAGGCGCTGCGCCTCGTCGAAGGTGCGGCGGTCGGCGGAGTCGAGATTGCGGTGGAGATCGCGGGCCTTTTGATAGGCGTCGTAGGCCGCGGGGACGACGGCCTGCCCGCCCGCGCCCCTGGGCGCCCCGCTCGGCTCGAGCTCCCGCTCGAGGGCCCGGGCGATCGCCTCGGCGATCCGGGTCTGGACCTCGAAGACGTCCTTCAGCTCGGCGTCGAACTGCTCGGCCCAGACGTGCTCGTCGGTGTCGACGCGGATCAGCTGGGCCGTGACACGGACGTGGGTCGGCGAGCGCCGCACGCTGCCCTCGAGGACGTGGTCGACGCCGAGCGCGTCGCCGATCTCGCGGATCGACTGGGTCGTGCCCTCGTAGGTCATGACGCTCGTGCGCGAGATCAGCTTCAGCGACGGAATGCGCGCGAGATGGGTCAGGATGTCCTCGTGCATGCCGCGCGCGAAGAAGCCGCCGTCGGCCCCGCCGCTCGACAGATCGACCAGCGGGAGCACCGCGAGCGAGGCGACGCCCGCAGCCCGCGGCGCCGTCGCGGCCCGCACGATCTCCTCGCCCCCCGTGCGCCAGCTCGTCACGAGCACGACGACTGCGAAGCCCAGCACGGGCAGGGCGAGGCCGAGCAGGATCATCTCGAGGGAGCGGGCGAAGATCGAAGTCTCCGCCGCCGGCTCGCTCCCCTCCTCGTCCTCGACGCCCGCCCGTCCGAGGCGGAGGCGCGCAAGGCGGATCCCACGCGGTGAAATGTCGAGGATCCAGGCCAGCAGGACGGCGAGCGGAAAGCCGGCGCCGAGCGACAGGATCAGGAGGCGAACGGCGCTCGTCGGCAGCTCGAAGGCCGGCAGGATCACCGCCCCGGCCTGCATCAGGGACCCGGCGACGACGACGTAGGCCCCCGCTACCCGGAGCACACGGCGCCGGCGAAGTTCGGCGAAGACGGTTCCCGGGTGCTCGGGCTGCGGCTCTTGGGAAGTCAAGCGGTGCAAGATAGGCCGATGACCCGCCCGCCACACGCCCCGAAATCCGAAGGGGAATCCGGCGAGGGGCCGCCCCGACTCTGTTAGCTTGTGAAGGTGACCGAAGGCAAAGCCGACGCAACTTCGCCCGCTGCGATCGATTGGCTTCTCGTCGTGAGGCGCGTCCTCGACGGGGATCGCGCCGCCTATGCCCGCCTGATCCGCCTCGTGACGGGCCACCTCACGAGCTGGCGCGCCTACGACTTCCGCGCCGACTGGGACGACATGGTGCAGGAGGTGCTGGTCTCGACGATCGAGGCCTATCGCGCCGGCCGCATCGACGATTCCGGAGCGCTCGTCGCCTATGTGCGCCAGGCGGCGCGCTTCAAGTTCATCGACCGGATCCGCGTGCTGCAGCGGCGCGGGCGACCCGTGGAGCTGAACGAGCAGACCGATGCCGCCGTGCAGGGCGGCTCGCTCGCCTGGCCTCCGGCCGACGGGGGCGACGGCCGAGGCGTCGAGCTGCGGCTCGCGATTCGCGAGGCGATGGCCCGGCTCGATCCGCGCGAACGCGAGGCCGTGACCTGGGTCTACCTGCGCGGGCATACCTACGAAGAAGCCGCGGAGGCGACCGGCATCCCCCTCGGCACCCTGAAACGCGCGCTCCGCACCGCCCTCGTGAGCTTGAAGGAGGTCCTCGGTGACCCGCGCCCGGCCTGATCACGCGTCTGCGGAGAGTTTGCCCGCGGCGTCCTCACCCGTGGGAAGCGAAAATCTTTTCCTTTTCTCTCCCGGGCTGATCCGGGCGGCCGACCGCGAGCGATTCCAAGGGCGTGCCGGAAGAGATGCCGAGGGTCGGCATCGGGACCGGCTGAGCGATGGCCGAGGAAGGAGCGCCTGATGCGTTGTGGGCGTGCGGAGCGAGTCGAGCTCGATGCCTTCCTCCTCCGTTCGACAGGAGGTGTGACCGGCGAGGACGAGGCGGTCGACGCGTTTCGCGAGCACTACCCGCACTGCGCGGACTGTGCGGCGGCGGTGGCGGACTGGATGGCCTTCGACGGAGCTATGCGAGAGGTCGCGGTCGAGGCGGGCGACAGGCTCGCCGCCCACCCCGAGCCCGAAGACCTCGCCGGCTTCGCGGAGTCCCCCGCACGCATGGGAGAAAAAGCGATGCTGATCGAGAACCATCTGGCGAGCTGTGCGAGCTGCGCTTCCGAGCTCGTCTTGATCCGGAGCTTCGATCCGGCGATGTTCGGCGCGCAGAACGCGGCGATGCCGGCCCGCGCACGTGAGCGGACTCCCGCCCAGGCGGGCCTCTTTGATTCCCTCCGCGGAGCGCTCGCCGACTTCTTCGAGGGGCTGCGCGGCTTCGACTTGCTGAGCCCTGCGCCGGCCCTCGCGATGGCGGTGATCGTGCTCGCGGGCCTCTGGTTCAGCGGGGCGCTCGAGGGGCTCGGCGGGAGCCGGCTCGAGTCGAGCGCGCCGCAGCTGGTCGAGAGTCCGGCGCCGGAGGCTGGGAGCGGCGCGCCCGGCCTAACTCCGGGCGCGGCACCCGGCATGACGCCCGAGCCCGGGGCGGCCGAGCCGCTCCTTGCCGAGCAGCAGGTCGAGGCGAGCGAGCCCGAGCCGGAAGCCGCGCTCGAAACGAGCCCGCCCGTCGAGCTCGCGCAGGTCGAGCCCGGCGCCTCGCCGGGGACGCCCGAGTCGAGGCCGCCGATCCGGCCCACGCCGCCGAAGTCGGTGCCGACGCCGAGGGCAGCGCCGCAGCAGGAGGAGATTCTGCTCGCCGCCGTGAGCGAGCTGCCGCCGCCGAGCTATGCGTCGCCCGAAGGCGCCGAGGCCGTCGTCTGGATGCGCCAGTTCGGCGCCGTTCGCTCGGCGCCCGGGTCCGTCAAGGTCCTGGCCCGCGCACCCGGCAACCATACGGGGCTGACACTCTCGCGCAGCCCGCGCCTCTGGTGGGCCCTCGACCAGCCGACGGATCTGCCCATCCAGATCACGCTCGTCGACGGCGAGGCGATCGATCCGCTGGTGCGCATCGAATTGCCCGGCCCCCACGCCGCGGGACTCCACGCCTTCGACCTCTCGAAGCAGGGTGTCGAGCTCTCGCCCGATGTCGACTACCGCTGGTTCGTCTCGATCGTGGTCGACCCGGACCGCCCGTCCCGCAATCCCGTGTCGGCGGGATCGCTGCGGGTGGCGGGCGCGGCCGATGGGCGGCGGGAGACCGTGTCGAGCGCTGCCGCGTCGGCGCGCGGCAACAAGTTCGCCGAGCTCGGGCTCTGGTACGATGCATTCGACTTCTACGCCTCGCTCGCCGAGGCCCATCCCGAGGTCGAGCAGCTCGCCACCTATCGCGATCGCCTGGCCGAGGTCGCCAAACAAGCGCCGTGAGCGGCGGACGGAGGGGAGCGATGTCGAGCCGGCGATTCACGGGCGTGCTCCTCGCACCGATCGCTCCCCTCGTGCCGGCTCTTGCAGCGCTCGTCGCGCTCGCCGTCGGGATCGCCCTGGACGTCCACGACGCGCACGCCGACGTCGTTCGCGACGGGCGCGTCGGGTCGGCGGGGCCGGGGGGGGTGGCGACCGAGTCCGATGGCGCGGGCGGCCTCCGCTACCTGATCCGCGAATCCGACGGCCTTCGCCCCGGTGGTGGCCAGAATCTCTTCCACAGCTTCTCGCGCCTGAACCTCGAATCCGACGAGACCGCCGTCTACCAGGGCGATGCCGGCATCCGCAATCTCATCACCACGATCACCGGTGGACGCTCGTCGATCGACGGCAAGCTCGCCTCCGAGATCGCCGGTGCGAATCTCTTCCTCATCAATCCCGACGGCGTCGTGTTCGGCGAGAACGCGACGGTCGACCTGTCGGGGGC
>JANMTD010000376.1:0-3510 GCA_031390075.1 Deltaproteobacteria bacterium
CAATCGCCTGACCTCGACGGCGGCAAAGCTCTACGCGCGACTTCTCTATTCACCCGTCGGCCGTTTCCTCCCCGGCCCCGAGAAGCTCTTCGACGGCATGTTCAAGAAGGCCGGCCTGCCGGGCATCGACGCGATGAGAAAGAACCATCCGCATGGCCTGCTGCTGCCGGAGAACGAGGGCGACAACTTCCTCGGTACGGATCGCGTGCTGACGTCGCACAAGCGGGTCGACCTCGCCCCCGCGCCGATCGCCGCGGCCTTCGAGGAGACGGCCGAGCGCTTCTACGCCGAGGAGCTCGCCAACCGCGAGCGGCTCAAGCTGATCGGCATGCGCCAGATCAAGCGCATGAACACGGCGTCGTCGAACAGCGCGGCGCTCGTGCGCGAGGCGACCAACTACGCCTACCTGAGCCCCGAGGACGCCGCCAAGATCGGCGTCGCGAACGGCGATCCGATCGAGGTCGAGTCGGCCCACGGGCGGATCCGGATTCCCGTGCGCATCAGCGACGAGATGATGCCCCGCACCGTCGCCATTCCCCAGTGCTGGGGCCACGCCAAGGCCGACGGCCTCTCGCATGCCGCGAAACATCCGGGGGTCAACTCGAATCTGCTGGCGGGCGATGGCCCCGCGCACATCGAGGCACTCTCGGGGATGTCGCACCTCTCGGGCATCCTGATCGACGTGCGGCCGGCGTCCACCCTAGCGGGATGAGCGCGACTCGAGGAGCGCCCGCGCTGCCCTCTCGAGGGCGAGGTCATGGCTGCGCGAGATGACGTTGCGCGCGCGGATCTGCGCCGATCGCTCGGCGCCGCTCTTCGCCTCGGATTGCGCGAGCCGGAGCTCGAGCAGCAGCGAGCCGCCGCGGCGCTTCCTCGCCGCTTCGATCCATTCGACCGCCCCCGCCGGATCCTCCCCCGCGACCTCCAGGTACGAGAGCGCCATTCCCATCTCTGCCCGGGCCGAGGGTGAAGGGTCTCGTAGGGCCTCGGCATAACGTGCGCGTGCGAATGCGAGCGCCTTGCTCCGGAGCTCCGGCGCGGTGCTCACCGCCGCGATCGCGCGGGCCGCGTCGCCGGCGGCGATCTGCAGCGCCACCGGGGGATCGGACGGGCGTGCCATGACCTCATCGAGGGCCTCGAGGAGAGAGCCGTCGAGGGCGGGATCGCCCCCCATCGCCGACGCGCAGGCGAGCCCGACACGCGCGCGGGGATGATCCGGCTCGTCTTCGAGCGCCCGCTCGAAATAGTCGGCCGCGAGATCGGCGCGGTCGAGCAGGAGAGCCAGCTCGCCCAGCCTCGACCGCGACTCGGCGCGCGAGATCGGGACGACCGAGATCCGCCTCGGGTCGTATCCCCGAGGCTCGAGGACGCGAACCCTCGATTCCCGGGCTTCCAGGTGGCGGTAGATCCGCTTCTCGAGGGCTTCCCGCGAGAGGCCGATCTCGGAGAATGCGCGCTCCGGCTGGGCCTCGCTGCGGGAGTCGAGGGCTCGCCGATAGGCGTCGAGCGGGGTAGAGCTGCCCGAGCCAACCGGTCCCGAGAACTCGAGGGTATGCGCGATCGCCCAGGCCTGGGCTTCGAAGAGCGTGCGTTCGGCGCGCGTCTCGTCCGAGACATCGAAGCGTTGCATGGCCGACACCAGCTCCCCCCGGCGCCAATCGAGGACGATCTGCGCGAGGTCGGCATCGACTCGCCCGATGCGCACGCCCTCGCCGACCTCCTCGACCGTGCGGGACAGCTGGGCAGCCCCCTCCTCGTACCAGAGCGGTCTCTCGACGCGCGCGTGATCGCGCAGCACGCGGTGCGCATAACGATGGCGCAGGTCCGGCGTGGCCCGGGCGGTGAAGTCCCGGGCTCCGCGGAAGACCAGCACCGGCGCCTCCACCTCGTCGAGGAGATAGGCGGCCTCTTGCTCGACCGAGAAGGGTCGCCCGAGACTGCGATCGTCGAAGATGTAGACCGGCGTCGGCGAGGCCACCGGCGCGTCCTCTGGCAGCCCCAGCAGCGCGAGCACGCCCGCGTGGAAGTACTCGAGGCTGCGGGCGAATTCGAGCGTCTTGTCGGGCGACAGACTGCTCGTGACGAGGAAGTTCCGGGTCCTGAGCTCGACGAATTCCTGGTGGTGGGGCGAACGCGAGGCGCAGCCGGCCATCGACAATGACAGTGACACGCCAAGCCCGAACCCGACTGCTCGCCCGACCCTTCGCATCCGCGTCTCCTGCCTTCGATCCGTTGCCGACGCGCGATGATGGGCGACGGGGGCATGTCCGTCGAGGCTTGGCCTCGCGTGCACTCGCGCTCGCCGCCATCGGAGCCCTCTGCTAGCAATCCATGCGAGGGTCCGTCGAGGGAATGGGGCTCGCCCTCGCGGAGGAGCCCGTCCTTGCAACGCGCAGCCGAGCTCTCCTTGATCCGCCGACTGCTGGCCCATCTCGACGCCGGCACGACCGATCGAGCGGCGCACCCCCTCTCGCTCCCCGCATCGCAGCATACGAGCGACGCCTGGCTCGCTGCCGAGCGGCGCGCCCTCTTTCGCGGTCAGCCGATCGCGGCGGCGCTCTCGGCGGATCTCCCCGAGCCCGGTAGCTTCCGGACCCTCGAGTCCGGCGGCGTGCCGCTGCTCGTGATGCGGGGACAGGACGGGCACGCACGGGCTTACGTCAACGTGTGTCGCCACCGCGGCGCCCCCGTCGCCGAGGGCCGCGGGCAGGCCGAGGGCGGGCGGATCCGCTGTCCGTTCCACGCCTGGACCTACGACCTCGAAGGCGCGCTCGCGGCGATCCCCCTCGGCGAAGCCGGATACGCGACCTTCGATCGAAAGCGGCTCGCTCTGCACCCGCGACCGTGCAGCGAGTCGTCGGGCCTGATCCTCGTCCGCGCCGAAGGCGACGAGCCGATCGACGCGGCCAGCTGGCTCGGCGAGGTCGCAGGCGATCTCGAGGCCCTCGGACTCGCCCGCTTCCATCCCTTCGCCTCTCGAACGACCCGTTGGCAGGCCAACTGGAAGCTCCTGCTCGAGACATTCCTCGAGTCCTATCACGTCTTTTCGTTGCATCGCGAGACGGTGCACCCCTTCTACTTCTCGCTCCCGATGGTGGCCGACCCGGTCGGGCCGCATCTGCGCTTTCCCGTCGCGCGGCGGACGCTCGCCGATCTCCGCACGCAGGCCGAGAGCGATTGGCGGCTGGTCGATCACGCGACCGTCCAGTGGTACCTCGCGCCGAACGCGCTCCTCTCGGCGACCCGCGACTACGCGCTCCTCTGGCGCTTCAGCTCTTCGACCCCGAATACCTGCGACGTCGAAACCCATTTCTACACGGCCGAGCCCGTCGCGAACGAGGCCCTCGAGAAGCGCTGGCGCGACGCCTTCGAGCTCCAGCTGCGCGTGACCGGCGCCGAGGATTTCCCGATGCAGGAGAAGATCCAGCGCGGCCTCGACTCGGGGGCGGCGCCCTCGCTCGTGATCGGAACCCACGAGATCGGCGTGATCCATTTCCACGAGACCCTCGC
>JANMTD010000421.1:0-26197 GCA_031390075.1 Deltaproteobacteria bacterium
TGCCGCGCCCTCTCGGGCTCGGAGGCGAGCACGCAGGCGGTCCTGACCGACATGGCCGACCTCGGCGCACCCCTCGCCGCCCTGGTCGTCAATCGGATGCAGCCCTGGCCCGTCGCCGGATCCCCCGCACAGCTGCTGGAGCGCTGTCAGGGGGAGCCCTTCGAAAACGATCTCCAGACCCTCGCCGAGGCCCTCGCCCCGGAGACAGGCGTGCCGGCGGTCGCGCAGCCCGAAGCGGAGATCGCGTCAACCGTCCTGGCTTACGCGCGCAAGTGTCGGTCGGAGCGCGCGCGATGCGCGCGCCTCGCCGACGCAGCGCGCGACCGCCACCTCGGCTTCGCTCGGGTCGCCGAGCTCTCCGAGCCGCTCGATCACCTGGAAGGCCTGCTCGAGATCGCAGCCCAGCTGACCGCCGAACCCGCGCTCGTCGCGAGCTGCTAGAGTGGCCGTGTGGCAATCCTGATCAAGCGCTATGCGAACCGAAAGCTCTACAACACCGAGACCAGCCGCTACATCACGCTCCGCGGCGTGGGCGAGCTGCTCGATCGGGGCGCCGAGGTCCGTGTCGTCGACAACGAGACGGGCGAGGACATCACCCAGGTCGCCCTCTCGCAGATCCTGGTCGACAACAAGCGCTCCCGCGAGACTCCCTCCGACACGCTCTTGACGCAGATCCTCTCGCGGGGGGGCGACGCGGTCTACTCGGCGATTCGCAAGAGCGTCGACGAGGCGAGCGATGGCCTGGGCGAGTTCCAGGAGCGCTTCCGACAGCTGGTTCAACGGGGCGACGGGGCGATGGCCCGCGGCCGTGCCTTCGCCTGGGATCGCCGCGGCCCCCACATGGAGGAGCCGGGCGAGCCGGAGCACGAAGCCGACGCGGGCGAGTGGCCGTCGCGGGCGGAGATCGAGCGCCTGAATCGCAATCTCGAACGCGTCGCCGCGGCACTCGACCGGCTCGAGAGCGCGCTCGCGCAGCCCCGCACGCGGTCCTGACAGGCTCCAGCGTGCGCGACGCCTCCGTTCAGTTCGTCGGCGATCCCCGCTTCCGCGCGCACCGCGCCCCGCCCGGCCACCCCGAGCGCCCGGAGCGGCTCGATGCCGTCGAGCTGGCCCTCGCGGATTTCGAGGACCGCGTCGAGCGCCGGTTACCCCGTGCCGCGACGTTCGACGAGCTCCGATCGGTCCACGACGAGGCCATGCTGCGCACGCTCGCTGCGACCCGGGGCTCCGGCGACGGCCAGCTCGACCCGGACACCTACTACGTCGCCGACAGCTTCGACGTCGCCTGTCTCGCCGCGGGCGCGAGCATCGATGTCGTGCGCGACGCGCTCCTCGGAGAGGTCCCGCGCGGCTTCGCGGCCGTCCGGCCTCCCGGCCACCATGCGGAGGTCGACCGCCCGATGGGCTTCTGTCTCCTGAATAACGTCGCGATCGCCGCACGCGTGGCACAACGCGAGCTCGGGAATCCGCGCATCCTCGTCTTCGATTGGGACGTCCACCACGGAAACGGCACGCAACACATCTTCGAGGACGATCCCGACGTCTTCTACATGTCGACGCACCAGTTCCCGTTCTATCCCGGGACCGGCGATCACCGCGAAGCGGGCGTCGGACGTGGCCTCGGCGCGACCCTGAACGTGCCGATGCCCGCCGCGTGCGGAGACGCCGAGTACGTGGGCGTCGTCCAGCGCATCATCACGCCGGCGGCGCTCGCCTTCCGCCCGGACCTGATCCTCGTGTCCTGCGGCTTCGACGCGCATCGCGACGATCCGCTCGCGTCGATGGAGGTGGGCCAGGAGGGCTACCGCGCGATGGCGATGCAGCTGCGCGCGCTCGCGGACTCGCTCTGTCACGGCCGCATCGTGTACGTCCTCGAGGGCGGATACTCGCTGTTAGGTGTGCAAGAGGGCACGCGCGCGGTGCTCGAGAGCCTCGTCGTGGCCAGCGGGAGTCCGCTGCCGACGGGACCCGCGCTCGAGGCCGGCTCGGTCCTGCGCGCCGTCGTCGACCGCACCGTCCGCGTCCACGGCGCTCGGATCGCCGACCTCGGTGCCGCCTGAGCAAGCCGCGAACGCGTCCTCCATTTCGTGTCGTTTTCGCAGGATCTTCGCGCTCGTTTCGCCAGCCGATCCTCGCGCGTTCGCCGGCGGGATGGACGGGCGGGCTACGCCGGCGGTGCGAGCGCCAAAAAAATCGGAGCGGGCCGCTGATTTTGCTTGCGCAGGTGGGAGAAAGTGGGATAGAAACCAATCCATGTGGGAAATAGTGGGATCTGAAGCCTGATCAAACCCTCGAATAGCGGCATGCGAGGGGATGAGAGGCGGATCGGGACGGCAGACGAGGCGTTGGCAGAACGATGTTTCGCGGACGCTACGACCACACGATCGACGGCAAGGGCCGACTGAGCATTCCGCGGGTGTTCCGGGGCGAGTTGGAAGGCGGAGGCGAGAATCCACCGATGTTGGTCATCCAGAAAGATCACATCGCGCTTTTCCCCGCCGAGGAGTGGGCCGCGACGGAACGGCACCTCCGCGACCTGCCCGAGTTCGATCCCGACGCCCAGCGGCTGCGCCGCTTCTTCTCCGCCGGCTCCGTGCCCTGCCCTGTCGATCCGCAAGGCCGGATCGGGGTGCCGGGCTTCATGCGGGACCACGCGGGTCTCGACACCAAGGTGATCCTCGCGGGCGTGCTCGATCGGGTGGAGATCTGGAGCCCGTCGCGATTCGAAGAGAACCAGGCCGCGACCATAGTGAACCTGGACGGCATTCAGCGATCGGTGGACCAGGCCCACCGTTCGACGCGTTGAGTTGTTAGGGGGGACTGGAGAGCGCGAGCTCTCCAGGAGAGAGGTTGGGGTGTTCCCGGGGCACAAAGGGTCTCCGGCGCGGTTACTGGGGGGTACGTGCCGAAGATACGTGCCCCGGGACGCCCCAATGTCTTCCTCGATGTCTTCGATGATGTCTTCGATGTCTTCTCAAAAGATTTCTTCTCAAAAAACGATGCAATTCATCCGGCGAAACCCAATCCAGGGAGACCTGGCGGTCTGATCGACGGGAGGCGCCCAGCGTGGCGACCACTTCCTACCACGTCCCCGTCCTTCTCGATGAAACGCTCGAACAGCTCGACCTGAAGCCCGGCGCCGTGATCGTCGATGGCACGCTCGGTGGCGGCGGCCATGCAGAAGCGATCCTCGCCCGCACGGCGCCCGACGGAATCCTGATCGGCCTCGACGTCGATCCCGACGCGATCCGCGAGACCGGCCAGCGACTCGCCCCCTTCGGCGACCGTGTGCGGCTCGTGCAGGCATCGTTTCGCCACCTCGAGCAGGTTGCTCGCGAAGAGGGACCGATCGGAATCGACGGCGTGCTGCTCGATCTCGGCGTCTCCTCGCATCAGCTCGATCGGCCCGAGCGGGGCTTCCGGTTCAGCCCGGGCCCGGCGAGTCCCCTCGATATGCGCATGGATCGCGGTCACGACGGCGCGACGGCGGCCAAGCTGCTCGCGACGCTCTCCGCGGGCGAGCTCGAAAGGGTCTTCTCCGAGTACGGCGAGCTGCCCGGCGCCCGTCGTCTCGCGCGCGCCATCGTCGAACATCGTGGGACCTTGCCCCTCGCCAGCGCGAAGGATCTGATCGACCTGATAAAGGGCGCCGGCATCGGACGCGGCCGCAGCCACAATCCCGCGACCCTCGTCTTCCAGGCCCTCCGCATCGCCGTGAACGACGAGCTCGTGGCCCTCGAAGAAGGCCTGCAGGCGGCGGTCCGCGTGCTTCGTCCCGGCGGACGCCTGGTCGTCCTCACCTATCACAGCCTCGAAGATCGGATCGTGAAGCTCGCCTTCCGGAGCGCCGCGAAGGGCTGCGTCTGCCCGCCCTCGTTTCCGGTCTGTTGCTGCGGACGCAAGCCTTCCCTCGCGCTCGCCACGCGGCGACCGATCGAGCCCTCGGCGCGCGAGACCGAGGCCAATCCGCGCGCCCGCTCGGCGCGGCTGCGAGCGGCCATCCGGCTGGAGGCCGCATGAGCACGCCCCGCTTCGGCACGGTCGGCGGGCGCACTCCGGGCGAGGGATCCCCGGGCCTGGACCCGAATCGGGGGCGCCAGGCCTGGATCGGGATCGACGTCTCGAGCGCGCCTGCGCGACGGACGCCGCGCGGCCTCTATCCGCTCTTCGCGGTGGCCGTGCTCGTCGCCCTCGGCGTCGCCGCGGTGCGCATCGACCTGCTGCGGACGCGTTATGCGGTGTCGGCGGCGATGGCGCGCGAGAACGAGCTGATCGAGGAGCAGCGCCAGCTGATCGTGCGGCGCCGCCAGCTCCGGGACCCGGTCGAGCTCGCGGTCAAGGCGCGGGAGCGGGGCTTCCGGCCGCCCACGCACGTCGTGTCGCTTCCGGATCCGACGCTCGGGACCCTCGAGTCGATCGTGTCCCCGCAGCCGGTGGTCACGACGCCCTCCGTCGCCGCGGTTTCGGCCGGACGCGTGAACAGCGCGTCTGCCGGGAGCGAGTGGCAATGAGGAGCCAGGCGCTCGACAAGGCCTATCGACGCATCGCGTGGCTTCGGCTGGCGGGACTCGCGGCGTGCGTGGGCCTGGCCGCGCGCGCGGCCCACCTGACCGTCGCCCACAAACCCGCCCAGGATCTGTACGAAAAGCAGATCCAGGGCAATCAGCGCCTGCCCCCGTCTCGCGGCACGATCGTCGATCGCGAGGGTCGCGAGCTCGCCCTGACGGTCCGCTCGACGTCGGTCTACGCGATTCCGCGCCTCATGAAGGATCGGGTCGCGACGGGCCGCACGGTGGCCCGAACGCTCGGTCTCGACCCGGCGCGGATCGAGAAGCGCCTGCTCGAGCACGAGGGCTTCACCTACCTCGCGCGCTGGGTCGATCCGGAGAAGGCCGAGAAGCTCCGCGCCCTCGAGCTCGAGGCCATCGGCATCGATCCCGAGCCGCGGCGCAGCTATCCGGCCGGCAAGCTCGCCGCGGCGCTGATCGGATTCGCGAACATCGACGGCAAGGGTGTGCGCGGGGTCGAGCAGATCGAGGACGAGTGGCTGACCGGTCAGCCGCGCACGGTGCAGTTCGAGCGCGATGCCCGCGGCCGTGCCCTGGCCCTGCACGCGACGGACCCGCGCCAGGTCGAGGGCGGCGAGATCGCGCTCACCCTCGATGCCGCCATGCAGGGCGCCGCCGAAGCGGCCCTCGCCGATGCGATCGCCGAGCGCGGGGCGAAGGGCGGCATCGTGTTGACCCTCGATCCGAAGACCGGCGACATCCTGGCCCTGGCCGAGGCGCCGGGCTTCGATCCCAACCGATTCCGCGAGCTCGACTACGCCGAGACGCGCGCCCGCACCTTCAGCGACGTGGTCGAGGCCGGCTCGACCATGAAGGTCTTCCTCACTGCTTCCGCCCTCGACAACGGCGACGTCGACGACACGGACCTGTTCGACACCGGCGACGGCTGGATCAAGGTGCCCGGCAAGCGGATCGGGGATCGCGATCCCTTCGGCGTGCTGACGCTCGCCGGCATACTGCGCGTTTCGAGCAATGTCGGCGCGGTCCAGGTCGCGCAGCGCATGGGCGCCGAAGCGCAGCACCGCGGCCTCGTGCGCTTCGGCTTCGGGAAGCCCACGGGTTCGGGATTTCCGCTGGAGGAGGCGGGGCTGCTGCGCTCGTGGCAGCGCTGGCGACCCGTCGACCAGGCGACGATCGCCTTCGGCCATGGCCTGTCGGTGACCCCGATCCAGCTGGGATCGGCATTGGCGGCCCTCGCCAACGACGGCCTCCGCATGCAGCCGCGCATCGTGCTGGCGCGGCGCCGGGGCGAGGGCGCGTGGCAGCCGACCGCGACCCGTCCCGCCGAACAGGCCATCTCGCCGGTCGCCGCTCGCAAGACCCTCGACATGATGCAGACCGTCGTCAGTCCGACGGGCACCGGACGCCTCGCGGGCCTCGCCGGCGTCGCCGTCGCGGGCAAGACCGGCACGGCGCAGAAGCTCGACGTCGACCGCAAGAAGTATTCGACGACCCGCTACATCGCCTGGTTCATCGGCGTCGTCCCCGCCGATGATCCCGAGCTCGCGATCGTCGTCGCGATCGACGAGCCGAAGGGTTATCTGCACACGGGCGGCTACGTCGCCGCACCGCTCTTCGCCCGCGTCGCCGCCGCCCAGCTGGCGCGCCGCGGCATCATCACCGAGCCGGAGCCGATCGCCGCGCCCCCGCCTCCGACGACGCTCGTCGCGAGCGCGACTGCGACTGCGACTGCGGCGGCGAGTCCCGATCTCGCCATCGACGTGGCCATCGATGAAGCCATCGTTGGAGCCGTCGACGCAGCGGACGACTCCCCCCCCGCCCCGGCGAGTCCGCCCGTGGCGACACTCGTCAGGGAGATTTCCGAATTGCCGCCCATAGCGGCGATCGCGGCCCCCCCGGCCCGTCCCGCCGTCCAATGGGCGGCGGGACCTCCCCCTTCTCCGGTCGTCGCCCGAGCGTCGACCGACGCGGTCTTCGACCTTCCGATCGAAGCAGACGCCGAGCCCGTCTTCGTCCCCGACTTCCTCGGCCAGACGATGGCCCACGCGCAGCGCCTGGCGGAGAGCGAGTTCCTCGAGATCTCGACGTTCGGAGCCATCGAAGGCCATGTGGTGTCCCAGCTTCCCGTCGCGGGCACGGTGCTCCAGGGCACGAACCGAACGGTGCGCCTGCGCTTCGCCCCCCGACGGGAGGAAGGCTGATGCGACTCTCATCGCTGCTCGGCGCGCTGCCGCAATCGCTGGCTCCCCTCGAATGGCTGCGCGCGAATCCCTCCGACGACCCCGCGATCCGCGGCATCCGCTACGACTCGCGCGACGTGGCCCCCGGCGATCTGTTCGTGGCGCTGCGCGGCGCGCACTCCGATGGCCACGCCTTCATCGGCCGTGCCCTCGATCTCGGCGCCGCCGCGCTGCTCGTCGAGACGATGCCCGAAGCCGATGCCTGTCGCGGCGTACCGGTGGTGCGCGTCCCCGACACGCGGCGCGCCATGGCAAAGCTCGCGGCCCATTTCTTCGGCCACCCGGCGAGCGATCTCCGCCTGGTCGGCGTCACCGGAACCAATGGCAAGACCAGCACGACCTACCTCGTCGAGTCGATCCTGTCGCTCGCGCATTGGCGCGTCGGACTGATCGGCACGGTCGAGACCCGCTATGCGGGCCACCGCCAGGCCTCGGTCAACACGACCCCCGAGAGCCTCGACCTCCAGCGCATGCTGCGGGCGATGTGCAACGAGCAGATCGACGCCGCCGTCATGGAAGTCTCCTCCCACGGCCTCGAGCTCGGCCGCGTCGACGGCTGCGTCTTCCGGGCCGCCGGCTTCACCAACCTGTCCCAGGACCACCTCGACTTCCACGGCAGCATGGACGCCTACTTCGCCGCCAAGGCGCGGCTGTTCCGCGACCACCTCGCACCGGGCGGCGGCGCGGTCGTGAACATCGACGATCCGGTCTCCGAGAAGCTGATCGGGATCGCGCGGGATGCGGGGGCCGAGGTGATCCGCGTCGGCCGCGGCATTCACGCTGCGGCCGAGCTGCGCCTCGTCTCGAGCGAGATCACGCTCACGGGAACGCGCGCGCTGCTCGAGGACGCGAGCGGGCGCTTCGAGGTCGCGCTGCCGCTGCTCGGTGACTTCAACCTCGAGAACCTGCTCGTCGCGGCGGGGCTCGCCCGCGCGCTCGGCATCGATGGCCAGACGATCGCGGCGGGGGCCGCGGCGTGCCGCCAGGTGCCGGGCCGCATGGAGCGCGTCTTTGGACCGGGCGGCGGGCCGGGCGACTCGGAGCCGACCGTGCTCGTCGACTACGCGCACACCCCCGACGCCGTCGACAAGGTGCTGCGCACCGTCCGCCCGCTCTGCAGGGGGCGACTCGTCGCCGTCTTCGGCTGCGGCGGCGATCGCGACCGCAGCAAACGCCCGCGCATGGCCGAGGCGGTCGCCGCGAGCGCCGACCTCGCGATCGCGACGAGCGACAATCCGCGCACCGAGGATCCCCTGGCGATCCTGGCCGACGTCGAGGTCGGACTCGCCTCGCTGACGAAGGTCCCGGCGGAGGAGCTCTTCGCCAAGCGCGCCGCCGGGCGTCCCTGTTATGCAACGGTCGCCGACCGCCGCGAGGCGATCCGGCTCGCGATCGCCGGCGCCGCCCCGGAAGACACGATCGTGCTCGCCGGCAAGGGGCACGAGGACTACCAGATCATCGGCCGCGAGAAGTTCCCCTTCGACGACCGGGTCGAAGCCCGGCGCGCGCTCATCGATCGGAGCGGCCCATGATCGTCGGCGCGCGGGCGGATCGGATCTGTGAATGGACCGGCGGAAGTCTGCTCGCCGGCACAGCGGACCTCGCCGCCCGTGGCACCCGGATCGACAGCCGCGAGGTGGGACCCGACGAGCTCTTCGTGGCGATCGTCGGCCCGAACCACGACGCCCACCGCTTCGTCCCCGAAGTGCTCGCCCGCGGCGTCGCCGGCGTGATGATCGAGCGCGGCCGCAGCGAGGAGACGCTCGTCCCGGGTCGCGCCTTCGTGATCGAGGTCGCCGACACGACGCAGGCCCTCGGCGATCTCGGCCGCGGCCACCGGCAGGCCTACTCGGGCCCCCTGATCGGCATCACCGGCAGCAACGGCAAGACCACGACGAAGGAGCTCTGCACCGGCATCCTCGAAGAGGTCGGCCCCACGCTCGCGACCCGCGGCAACCTGAACAACAATTTCGGCGTGCCGCTGACGCTGCTCCGGCGCCGGGAGGAAGACGTCTTCGCCGTCGTCGAGATGGGCATGAACCACCGGCACGAGATCGCCCTGCTCTGCCAGATCGCGGAGCCCACGATCGGCATCCTCACCAACGTGGGGACGGCGCACATCGAGTTCCTGGGATCACGCGAGGCGATCGCCGAGGAGAAGGGCGACCTGCTCGCGAGCCTGCCCGCGAGCGGTACGGCCGTGGTCGGCCGCGACGAGCCCTTCGCCTTCGATCAGCGCCGTCGCACACGCGCCCGCGTGCTCTCCTTCGGTCGCGATCCGCAGGCCGATCTGCGCGCGAGCCGGATCAGGTTCCTCGACGAGGGCGCCTTCGTCTTCGATTTCGAGTCGCCCTTCGGCAAGGGCGAGATCCGCGTGCCCGGACTCGCGGAGACGATGATCGAAAACGCCCTCGCCGCCGCCGGGGGCGCGCTGGCCGCCGGGGCGCCCCTCGATGCGGTCGTGCGCGGGCTCGCTCGCTCCGCCGGCATCGCGGGGCGGATGCAGCCGCGCGTGCTCCCGGGCGGCGTGTTGGCGATCGACGATACCTACAACGCAAATCCGCAGTCGATGCGGTCCGCGCTCGAGACCCTGGCGCGCCTCGAGCAGAAGGGCAGGCGCTTCGCGGTCCTCGGCCGGATGGGCGAGCTCGGTCCGCAGGCCGACGCAGCGCACCTCGAGCTCGGACGGCTCGCCGCGTCGCTCGGCATCGACGAGCTCTTCGTGCTCGGCGCCGAGGCGTCGCAAATCGTGCAGGGCGCCCGCGAGGCGGGCATGCCGGACGGGCGCGTGCATTTCGAGGCGACCGCGACCGCGCTCGCGAAGCAGATCGCGAGCCGTGCCGCCGCCGGCGACCGCGTGCTCTTCAAGGGCTCGCGCTCGGCGCGGGTCGAAAAAGTCATCGAGGCACTGGAAGAGGTCGATCGCTGATGCTGTACCACTGGCTCTATCCCCTCGCCGAGACGATCCCCGGACTCAACGTCGTCCGCTACATCACGTTCCGAACGGCGGCGGCGACGCTGACCGCGCTCTTCATCTCGTTCATCGTGGGGCCGTGGCTGATCCGCCGGCTCGCGGTGCTCCGGATCGGACAGCAGATCCGCGAGATCGGACCGGCCCACGCCGCGAAGGCCGGCACGCCCACGATGGGCGGCCTCCTGATCCTGCTGTCGCTCACGATCTCCGTGCTGCTCTGGACGGACCTCACGAACAATTTCGTCTGGATCGTGCTGGGCCTCACGGCGGGCTACGGCGTGCTCGGATTCATCGACGACTACGCCAAGGTCACGAAGAAGTCGAGCGCCGGGATCTCGGCGCGCACGAAGCTCTTCTGGCAGGTGCTGCTCGCCTTCGGCGTCGCGATCGCGATCTACACGAGCCCGAACTTCGACGGCGAGCTCGCGGTGCCCTTCTTCAAGAACTTCACGCCGAACATCGGCTGGCTCTACGTGCCGCTCGCGACCTTCATCATCGTCGCGGCCTCGAACAGCGTGAACCTGACCGACGGGCTCGACGGGCTCGCGATCGGACCCGTGATGATCTCCGCGGGAACGTTCCTGCTGCTCGCCTATGCCGCGGGCCACGCGGGCATCGCCGAGTACCTCCAGATCAAGAACGTCCCCGGCGCGGGCCAGCTCGCGATCTTCTGCGGCGCGCTGGTCGGAGGCGGCCTCGGATTCCTGTGGTTCAATGCTTCGCCGGCGGAGCTCTTCATGGGCGACGTCGGCTCGCTCGCCCTGGGCGGCGCGCTCGGCACGATCGCCGTCCTGATCCGACAGGAGATCCTGCTCGCGGTCGTCGGCGGGATCTTCGTGATCGAGACCCTGTCCGTCATCATCCAGGTCGTGTCGTTCAAGCTGACCGGGAAGCGCGTCTTCCGGATGGCGCCGATCCATCATCATTTCGAAGAGCTGGGCTGGCCCGAGCAGAAGATCGTGGTCCGTTTCTGGATCGTGTCGATCATCCTCGGGCTCGTCGCGCTCTCGTCGCTCAAGTTGCGTTAGGTAAGTCCGCGCTCTGCGCGGTGCTGGAGAATTGGCTGTGGAGCTCGCTGGCCGTGAAGTCCTCGTACTGGGCTTTGGCGTGTCCGGGCGCTCTGCGGCGGACTACTGTGTCCGCCGCGGGGCCCGGGTCGTCGTCGCGGACGAGCGCCCGGTGACCGCGATCCCCGAGGCGACGAGTCTTCCGGCAGGGACGCTCGGCCATTTCGGAAAGCCCTTCCCGGATCTCGCGCGCTTCGACCTCGTGATCCCGAGCCCGGGCATCCCGCTCGCGCGGTATGCGGGCAAGGCCCGGCGTGCGTGGGGCGACATCGAGCTCTGCGCGCAGGCGCTGCGCGTCCCGATCGTCGCCGTCACCGGCACCAATGGAAAATCGACGGTCGTCCGTCTGATCGAAGCCCTGGCCCGCGCCGCCGGCCTGCGCGCCGAGGCGGCGGGCAACATCGGGACCCCGGCCCTCGCGCTCGTCGACGCGCCCCTCGACCTCGCCGTGCTCGAGGTCTCGTCCTTCCAGCTCGAGAGCGTCGAGTCCTTCCGTCCGAGGACTGCCGTCTTCCTCAACATCACCCCCGACCACTACGACCGCCACGGCGACCTGGCGGGCTACCTCGCCGCCAAGGCGCGGATCTTCGCGCGCCAGGGCGAGGGCGATCACGTGATCCTGAACGGCGACGACGCGGTCGTCCGCGGACTGAGGACGCCGGCCGGTGTCGAGCGACTCGAGTTCTTCCGGGACGAGCCGACCGCGGCCACCTCCCGAAACGCCGGACAGGCGTGGATCGCCGGCGATCGGATCGAGATCCGAAGCAATGAACGCGCGCACTCGATCTCGCTGGCCGGCGCGCCGCGGCTCGCGCAGCAGAAGGAGAACGTGATGGCGGCGCTGCTCGCCCTCGCTTCCGTCGAAGACGAGCTCGGCATCGATCTCGCCCGGGCGGCCGAGGCGCTCGCGCGCTTCGAAGGGCTGCCCCACCGCTGTGTCGAGGTCGCCTTTCGCGAGGGCGTCCGCTGGTACGACGACTCGAAGGCGACGAATCTCGGCGCCGCTGCCCGGGCCCTCGAGACGATGAAGCCGCCGATCGTCTGGATCGCCGGCGGGAAGCACAAGGGCGCCGATCTCGCGCCGCTTCGCGAGAGCGCTCGCGGCCGGGTGCGCGTGGCGCTCCTGATCGGGGAGGCGGCGCCGGAGCTCGAACGCGCGCTGGCGGGCGCGGTGCCCTGCGAGCGGGTCGGCGAGCTCGCAAAAGCGGTCGAGCGGGCGGCGGAGGTCGCACAGCCCGGCGACTCGGTGCTGCTCGCCCCCGCCTGCTCGAGCTTCGACCAGTTCGAGAGCTTCGAAGATCGCGGCTGCCAGTTCGTCGCCGCCGTCGAGCGACTCGTGCATCGGGAGAGCGCCTCATGAATGCCGCAGCGAACCGGAGCGCCGACGCCGGCGGACTCGATACCGGCGTCTCGCTCTCGAGCCTGATCCTGATCCTGTTCGGCGTCGTGATGAGCTACAGCGCGACGGCCGCCCTGGCCCTCGATGCCCGACTGCCGCCGCTCTTTTTCGACCACGTGACGGGACTCCTCGCGGGCCTCGCCTTCGGCGCGCTCGCCTATTGGACGCCTCCCGTCGTGATCCGGCGACTCGCGCTTCCGGCCTGGGGCATCTCGGTCTTGCTGCTCGTCGTGACGATCTTCGCGGGCGTCGAGGTCAACGGGGCGCAGCGCTGGCTCGACGTGCCCGGCGTCGGTTTTCGTTTCCAGCCCGGCGAGCTGGCGAAATGCGTGACCCTCGTCGCGGTCGCCGATTGGCTATCGCGCAGGCAGGATCGCCGCGAGATCACGACCCGGCGCACGCTCGAGGCGGCTGGACTCGGGATCGTGCCGGCGGGCCTGCTCCTGCTGCAGCCGGATCTCGGCAACGCCGTCGTGCTCGTCGCGTTGACGGCCCTGCTGCTCTTCATCGCGGGCACGCCGTGGCCCCGCTTCGTGATGCCGGGCTTCGCGGGCATCCTGTTCCTCGGGATCTACGTGATGTTCAACCCGTACGCGATGCGCCGCGTGACGGGATTCCTCGATCCCTTTCGCGATTCGCTCGGCGCCGGCTGGCAGCTGGTCCAGTCCTACCTCGCCTTCGGCCAGGGCGGCTGGGTCGGCCAGGGACTCGGCAACAGCCGCCAGAAGCTCGACTACCTGCCCGAAGCCCACACGGATTTCGTGCTGGCGCTGGTCGCCGAGGAGCTCGGCCTCGCGGGCGTGCTCGTGGTCCTCGGGGCCTTCGCCGCACTCTGGATCTCGGGCACGCGCGTGGCGCGACGGGCGCGGGACAAATTCGACGTGTTGTGCGGCTTCGGAATGGTCGCACTGCTGACGATCCCTGCCTTGCTGAACGCGTCGGTCGTGATGGGGCTGGTGCCGACCAAGGGCCTGACCCTCCCCTTCCTCTCGTACGGCCGGACGTCGCTCGTCGTCTGCTGCTTCGCCCTCGGATGTCTGCTCGGCGTGGCGCGACGCCACCCGGCGGGTCCCAACCAAACGACCCGGGAGGCGACATGGCCAGGCGTTGGGTGATCACGGGCGGGGGTACCGGCGGCCACGTCACGCCGGCACTCGCCCTCGGCGAAGCGATCGTCGACCGCGGCGACGAAGTGCTCTTCATCGGATCGAGCCGCGGCCTCGAGTCGCGTCTCGTCCCCGACGCCGGCTTCGATCTGCGCGTGCTCGCGAGCGAGCAGGTCATGGGCCGCAGCCTGCTCGGCCGGATACGCGGGGCCTTCTCGATTCTCAAGAGCGTCGGCAGCGCGCTCCGGATCCTCTGGCAGTACCGCCCGGATGCCGTGATCTCGGTCGGGGGTTATGCGGCGATGCCGACGGCGCTCGCGGCCTGGATCGCGCGCCGGCCGCTCTTTCTCGTCGAGCCCAATGCGATCCCGGGCCGCGTCAATCGCCTGACGGCGCATTTCGCGCGCTGCGTCTTCGTCGGCTTCGAATCGGCTCGCGGCTACCTGCCGCGCCGCACCGAGAGCGTCTGCGTCGGTGTGCCGCTTCGGCGCGCCCTCTACCGCGCCTTCGCCGGCCGCCCCGAGCCGCGGCTTCCCACGAAGGCGCTGCGAATCTTCGTGTTCGGCGGTAGCCAGGGTGCGCGCCAGCTGAACGAGCACGTCCCCGAAGCCCTCGCCAAGCTCGCGAAGGGCGGGGTCGAGGTCTTCCACCAGACCGGTGAGACGGACCGCGCCGCCGTCGCCGCGCGCTATGCGGAGCTCGGCATTCCGGCCGAGGTCGTCGCCTTCGAGCGTGACATGCCGAAGCGCTATGCCTGGGCCGACCTCGCGATCTGCCGGGCGGGCGCGTTGACCGTCGCCGAGCTCGCGCTGGCCGGCATGCCCGCCCTCGTCGTCCCCTATCCCTTCGCCGCCGACGACCACCAGACGGCGAACGCCCGTGCCCTCGAGGAGGCCGGCGCCGCCCGGCGCATCCCGGCCCAGCCCCTCGACGTGAACGCCCTCGCCCAGACGATCGCCGAGCTCGTGACGACGCCGGGCCGCCTGCTGCTGATGCGCCAGGCGTCCGTGCGCCTCGCGCGGCCGCGGGCCGCGACCGACATCATCGAGCGCTGTGTCGCACGGCTCGACGGAGGCAGCGCCCCGCGTGGCTCCGCCCTCGCTTCGGCGGAGGAGCGCGCATGAGGGCCCGCTTCGAGCGCTTCCATTTCGTCGGCGTCGGCGGCATCGGGATGGCCGCCCTCGCCGAGCTGCTCCACGCCCGCGGCTTCGCCGTCACCGGCACGGACGTCGTGGCGGGCTCGAACGTCGAGCGCCTGCGCCGGCTCGGCATCCGCGTCGACGTGGGCCACGAAGCCGCGCGCATCGGGTCTGCGGAGGTCGTCGTCCGCTCGTCGGCGATCGGGAACGACAACCCCGAGCTCGCGGCGGCGCGCAGCCGCGGCCTCGCGATCGTCGGCCGCGGGGCCCTGCTCGCGGAGTGCCTGCGCAAGCACGACGTGGTCGCGATCGCCGGCTCCCACGGCAAGACGACCACGACCGCCATGACCGCCCACCTGCTGCGGGCCGCCGGCCTCGACCCGACCTCCGTCGTCGGCGGGCGCGTGCCGCTCGCGGACGGCGATGCGGGACCGCTCCAGCTCGGCCAGAGCGAGTGGGCCGTCGCCGAGGTGGACGAGAGCGACGGGTCCTTCCTCGCGATGCGGCCGGTCGTCGCCGTCGTGACGAACGCCGATCCCGAGCACCTCGACTACTACGGCAGCCGCGAGCGCCTGCTCGATGCGTTCTCCGCCTTCGCGAGCAGCGTGCCCTTTTCCGGCGCTGCGATCCTCGGCATCGACCATCCGGGTGTCGCCCTGATCGCGCCCCGGATCGAGGCGCGCCAGATCCATTTCGGCTTTCACCCGGACGCCCACGTCCGCGCCGAAGCGATCGAGACCCGGGCGGGGGGCCAGCGCTGTCAGGTGCGGCTCGCGAGCGGCGACCGCTTCGCCTTCGAGCTCGCCCTGCCCGGTCGCCACAACGTCTTGAACGCGCTCGCTGCCCTCGCCGTCGGCCTCGAGCTCGACCTGCCCGCCAAACACCTCGCCGAAGCGCTCCCGAGCTTTCCCGGCGTCCGCCGCCGCTTCGAGCGCAAGGGTTGCGCCGCCGGCGTCGAGGTCGTCGACGACTACGCCCACCACCCCGCCGAGGTCCGCGCCGCCCTCGCCGCCGCGCGCAGCATCCATCCCGGCAAGCTGACCGCGATCTTCCAGCCCCACCGCTTCACCCGCACCCGCGACTGCTGGAACGAGTTCGTGACCGCCTTCGGCGACGCCGACCGGGTCGTGATCAGCGACATCTACCCCGCGAGCGAAGCCCCGATCCCGGGCATCGACGCGGAGAAGCTCTGCCGCGAAATCGCCGACCGGGGCCACCGCGCCGCGGTCTACGGCGGTGCGCTCGCCCAGATCGCGAGCGACTGGCCCGAGCGCTTCGAGTCGGGGGAGCTCGTCATGACCCTCGGCGCCGGCGACATCGCGGGCCTCGGTCCCAGACTCCTGCGCGCGCTCTCTTCACAGGCAGAGTCACAAACGGAGGCGGGCACATGATCGGATCCGCCGCGCGCCAGGCTCTCGAGGGTTGTCTCGGCGACCGCGTCGAGTTCGGCGTGCCGCTGTCCCGCCATACCTCGCTTCGGATCGGCGGGCCGGCGGATGCGCTCGCCACGCCGGCCGACCGGGCGGAGCTCGCGCGGGCGCTCGCCGTCTGCGCCGAGCACGACCTGCCGACCACCGTCCTCGGCGGCGGCTTCAACGTCCTCGTGCTCGAGGGCGGCGTGCGCGGCGTCGTGTTTCGCCTGAGAAAACTCCGCCGGATCGAGCGCGTCGCCGGCGACCTGATCTCGGTGGAAGCCGGGGCCTCGCATGCCACGATCACCCGATACTGCGTCGACCACGGCCTCGCGGGCCTCGAGTTCGGCGCCGGCATCCCGGGCACGCTCGGGGGCTGGATCGCGATGAACGCCGGCATCGGCGTCCGCGAGCTGAAGGACGTGGTGCGCGAGCTCGACGTCCTCGATCGAAAGGGCCAGGCCACGGACGCGATCCCGCGCTCGGCCCTCGATTTCCGCTACCGCGAGCTCGCCTCGCTCGCGCCGGGCAGCGTGATCGTCGGCGCGCGGCTCGAGGTCGTGCCGGCGGAGCGCGCGCGGGTCGAGACCGAGGTCGCGCGGCTCCTCGAACACCGCCACGCCACGCAACCGATCGACCAACCGAGCTGTGGCTCGGTCTTCCGCAATCCGCCCGGCGACTACGCCGGTCGCCTGATCGATGCGGCCGGACTCAAGGGGACGCGGGCCGGTGCGGCAGAAATATCGTCGGTGCATGCGAATTTCATCGTGAATCACGGTGACGCGAAGGCATCGGACGTGTTATGTCTGATCGAACACGCGCGAAGCGCGGTCGCGGCCCGAACGGGCACCCTGCTCGAGACCGAGGTCAAGATCCTCGGCACACCGGCGGAGAAGGCGGCATGACGGAGGACGCAGAGTGAATCGCCTGGGCTTCTTCCGCAGCCGGCGATCGGCCGAGCGACTCGGGAAATCCCCGGCCGTCGAGGCCGCGCTGCGGGCGAAGCGCGCGCGCGACCACCTGGCGCGCAAACGGCGCCAGGACCGCGGGCGCGACGAGCGACCGCCGACTCCTGATTCCCGGACCAACCCCGGAACACCGCACCGAAGGACCCCCGTCACCGCCGCGCCGCGCAGCACGGCCCCGCGCACCGCACTTCCGACCCGACCGCTTCCGCGACTGGTCGTGCCGGTCTGCTCGTTGCTCGCCAGCCTGCTCGGTTTCGCCGCCGCGCGGCCCCTGTTCGAGGGCCTCTGGCTCCCCCGTGCCCCGCTCGAGCGTGTCGCGGTCCTCGGCACCGCCGTCCGCAAGTCGGAATCGATCGCCCGAGCCCTGCTCGAGAGCGCCGGCGCGCCCCTCTCCCTGCTCGGGCCGGAAAGCGTCGAGGCGCTCGTGACGGCGGATCCCTGGTTCGAGTCGACCGACAGCTTCCGACTCCCGGACGGGACACTGCTCGTCCGCGTCGTCGAGCGGCGCGCGATCGCCCGCCATCAGGCCGCACCCGAGAACGAGGTCGCGCTCGTCGATCCGACGGGACGGCGATTCATGGGCGCGATCGCGGCGGCCGGCGCACTGCCGCTGGTCGCCGGCGCCATGTCCACGGAGGGTGCAGAAGACAGCGATGCACTGCTCTCGCAGACCGCCCTCGAGATCCTGACCGAGCTGGCCCGCCACGAAGGCCTCGCCCGGGATCTCTCGGCGCTCACGCTCCACCTGCCCGTATCGCCGGCGGCAGCGGGAACCCGGGGCGCGGATGCGGGATTCGTGCTCGAGATCGGGCGCGATGGACCGCGCGTCCTGCTCGGACAGAGCTTCTTGAAAAGACGCATCGCCCGCCTCGCCTCGCTGCTCGAGCAGCGGGACGCGCTGCTCGCCGGCGCGAGCGTCATCGATTTGAGGTACGCGGACCGCGCGGTCCTGCATACCGAGCTTTTTACGGAACCCACGTCGGGGTGAGGTGGGTTGCTCGTGGTGGTGGCTCCCGGATGGGAGACGCCACCCAAAAGAGGGATCTCCGGATGGAGGTCTTTTTGGGGGGGATCAAATGGCCAGGCACAAGAAGGAGGACCTGATCGTCGGACTCGACATCGGGACCACCAAGATCTGCGCGATCGTCGCAGAAGCCAACGAGAACGGGATCGACATCGTCGGCATCGGGACGCATCCGAGCCGGGGGCTCCGCAAGGGCGTCGTCGTCGACATCGACGCCACCGTCGAATCGATCAAGCACGCGGTCGAAGAAGCGGAGCTGATGGCCGACTGTGAAATCACGTCGGTCTACGCCGGGGTGGCCGGGGGCCACATCCGCGCCTTCAACTCCCACGGCGTCGTCGCGGTGAAGGACCGCGAGGTGCGGGAAGGGGACGTCAAGCGGGTGATCGACGCCGCGAAGGCGGTCGCGATCCCGATGGATCGCGAAGTGATCCATGTGATTCCCCAGGAATTCATCATCGACGACCAGGAGGGGATCCGCGAGCCGCTCGGCATGAGCGGCGTCCGTCTCGAGGCGAAGATCCACATCGTGACGGCCGCGGTGACGAGCGCCCAGAACATCGTCAAATGCTGCAACAAGGCGGGTCTCAACGTCATCGACATCGTGCTCGAACCGCTGGCGTCGGCGGCGGCGGTGCTGGCCGACGACGAGCGCGAGCTCGGCGTCTGCATGATCGACATCGGCGGAGGCACGACGGACATCGCCGTCTTCGGCGACGGCGCGATCAAGAACACCTCGGTCCTGGGCCTCGGCGGCTATCACCTCTCGAACGACATCGCCGTCGGCCTCCGGACGCCCTTCGAAGAGGCGGAGCGCATCAAGAAGAAGTTCGGCGTCGCCTCGGCCCGTTTCCTCAGCTCGGACGACATCATCAGCGTGCCCTCGGTCGGCGGCCGCAAGCCGCGGGAGATCTCGCGCAAGATCCTGTGCGAGATCATCAAGCCCCGGGTCGAGGAGATCCTCTCTCTGGCGAGGCAGGAGCTGATCCGGGCTGATCTGCTGGGTCGCATCCCGTCGGGCGTCGTCCTGACCGGCGGTGCCTCGGCCCTCGCCGGCATCGGCGAGCTCGCGGAGGAGATCTTCGAGGCGCCGGTTCGCCAGGGTCTGCCGTCTTCGATCGGCGGACTCCAGGACGTCGTCCGCAGTCCCATGTACTCGACCGGGGTCGGGCTCGTGCTGTTCGGGCTCAATCAGCAGCGCTCGGCCCGCGGCAGCCATTTCCGGATCCGGGACAACTCGATCTTCGGTCGGGTCAAGCAGCGTATGCGCGAGTGGTTCTACGCCGAGTTCGATTGATCGGCGCCGAATCGCACAAAAACGGATGGAAAAAGTCCGTCAAGAAGGGCACAAAAAAGATCCATCGTGTTACAGTCGACGCCACAGCCAGGCGTCGCGGGGGGTGAGACATGGCGAAGAAATACGGCGATCGAGGCGATCGAGACAGCGGAAGCTACCGGAGTGACGGAGTCGACCTGCTCGAGCTCGGTCCGGAGGACGGGCAGGAGCTGCTCGAGTTCGAGAAATCCGCGCACCAGAAGGCGACCATCAAGGTCATCGGCGTCGGCGGCGGCGGCGGCAACGCCCTCAATACCATGATCCTCTCCGGCCTCTCCGGGGTCGAGTTCATCGCGGCGAACACCGACGCACAGGCCCTCGTCCACAGCCGGGCGGCGATCAAGGTCCAGCTCGGCGCCGAGATCACCCGCGGCCTCGGCTGCGGGGCCAACCCCGACCGCGGCCGGGCGTCGGCTCTCGAAGCCCGCGACCGACTGCGCGAGCTGCTCGAGGGCTCGGACATGGTCTTCGTGACCGCCGGCATGGGCGGCGGAACCGGCACCGGCGCCGCGCCCATCGTCGCCGAGGTCGCCCGCGAGGTCGGTGCGCTCACGGTCGGCGTCGTGACCAAGCCCTTCCCCTTCGAAGGCAAGGTCCGCATGAAGCACGCGGGCCACGGCATCGAAGAGCTCCACAGTGTGGTCGACACGCTGATCACGATCCCGAACCAGCGGCTGCTCGCGCTGGCCGGCAAGACGACCAACGTGAGGGACGCGTTCTCGATCGCCGACCAGGTGCTCTTGAATGCCGTGCGCGGCATCTCGGACCTGATCACGATCCACGGCCTCATCAACCTCGACTTCGCCGACGTGCGGACGGTGATGAACGAGGCGGGCGTCGCGCTGATGGGGACGGGGGTCGGCCGGGGCAACACCCGCGCGATCGACGCCGCCAAGGCGGCGATCTCGAGCCCGCTGCTCGAGGACCTCTCGATCGACGGCGCCCGCGGCGTGCTGATCAACATCACCGGCGGATCCGACATGACCCTCTACGAGGTCAACGAGGCTTCCTCGCTGATCCACGAGGCGGCCCACGAGGATGCGAACATCATCGTCGGCGCGGTGATCGACGAGACTCTCCACGAGGACGAGATCCGGGTCACCGTGATCGCGACCGGCCTCAACGGTCAGGAGATGCGGCGCATGCCTCCGCCGTCTCGGCGACGCACGACGGAGCCGGCCTACGAGATCGAGCGGGAGCGCGCGATGGTCGAGGCGCCGAACGTGACGCCGATCCGCGAGGCGCAGGCTGCTGCGCCGATGGCGCTCTCTTCGAACGGAGCTTCGAACGGAGCTTCGAACGGAGCTTCGAACGGAGCGCGCGACGACGTCGACTTCGAGGTCCCGCAGCAGTTCCAGCAGGCGGCCAACGGCGGCCCGAGCGCTTCGGATCTCGCCTCGAGCGGCGGCTTCGAGTCGCCTTTCGAGGACGAGTTCGAGACGCCCGCGTTCCTTCGCAAGGGCGGCCTCGGGTCGTTCATGCGCCGTGGGAACGACTGACACTTCAGTCCGAGCCGTCAGATCGCTTCGACTTCCGTGATCTTCCAACCCGCGCCGGCCTGGGTGAGAGCCCGGGCCCGCGCGGCGGCCACGCCCGAGGCCTGCACCGTGAGCGTGCGTGGCTGGCTCCGGCCGTGGGCGGCGAGGCGGATGCGATAGCTGCGGGGCGCCTGGTCGTCCGAAGCTTTGACTGCGTGCGGGGTGCCCGCCTTCAAGGCCGGCTGCACGCCCCGATCGGCAGTCGGATCGCTACTGCCGCTCGGCGCGACCACCCGGCTCGCCAGGGCGAGATAGTCGGCCGGTCGCCCGAGGATCTCGAGTCCGACACCGCTCTGGACTTCCGCCTGCAGGCGCGGATGGACGTTGCGATGACGCGCGACCCCCGCCTCGATGGAGAATCCAGGGAGCCCTGCGGTCGCCGGAAAACGGACCTCGATCACGCTATTCGGCACGGGGCGGTGGCGAGTCTGGACGAAGAGGCCCGTCGGTGCGAGGTCGCGCACGACGGCGGGATAGGACTGACGGTCCACGATGAGCTCGCAGGTCAGGCGGTGTTTGATCCGGCTCGCGCGTCGCTTTTCCATGCTCGGTGAGTGACTCGGCGCGTGCGGAGGTGACGCCCGGCCGCGCGCAATCCGTGCGCAAATCAGGCCCGCAGCGGGGAGAGCCGCGCGCCCTCGCACATGCCGAGGGCGCCCTCCATCAGCGCCTCCTCGCGGCGCGCGTGGCGGTAGAAATACTGGACCAGCGCGGCGTCCTGATCGGGTCCGGCCTTCCGCACGTAGGCATCGAGCTGGCGGTGGCCCTCGACGAGGGTCTTCGGCCGGCGGCCGAGCAGCTCGCCCATGTCGTCGAGCTCCTGGGCCTCGAAGGCGGCGCCTTTTCGCTCGGCGGTTCGAAGGTGGCGCGCGAGTCGCGTCGCGAACCACATGCGGTTGGCGAGGAAAGGATCGCCGATCGCCGGGGCCTGCTCCTTTTCGAGATTCTCGAGCAGCATGTCGTAGTAGGCCGAGAAGCGACTGGTCCCGCCCTCCGGAAGTTCGACCGGCGCGAGCTCGACGCCGATCGCCTCGGCCAGCACCTCGGCGGTCGTGCGGAGATAGAAGACGTGCTGGGCGATCCATTCCGAGTGCTCGGTCCCCGCGTGCAGGTTTTCCATGACGGGGGCGAGGGACAGGGGAACCAGGGCCTGGGTCTTCACGCTGTAATAGAGGAGCGTCTCGAAGTCGATCTCGCGTCCGGAGAGCTCGGCATAGCGGGTGAGCCGCTCGGAGAACCGGCCGAGGGGGGTATAGAGATCCCGGGACCGCACGCAGGCCAGATCCGTCATCGGATCCGCCAGATGGGCCATCTCGAAATCGACCAGCGCCGTGACCTTCCCGTTCGCAAAGAGGAGATTGCCAGGCCCCGTATCCCCCTGGCACAGCACGGGCCGCACGGGCTTTCGCGGGACGTTTCGCCGCAGCCATTGGCAGGCGAAGGTCAGTAGCGGCAAGGGCTCGCGCACGGCCCCTTCGTAGGTCGACTGCCAGACGTCGAGATCGTGGAGCGCGAGCTCCTCGGGCGTAGCGGGAATGCGTAGGCCGATCGCATCGAATTTCCGGGCGTCGACCGAATGGAGCTCCGCCAACAGCTCGAGGAAGCTCTCGAGAATCGATTCGCGCTCGGCCTCGTCCTTCACATTGTTGAAGTCGTCTCGTCCCTCGACGTGGCCGAGCACGGCGGCCTGCGGATCCTCGTGGAACGCGAGCACCTCGGGCACCCGAATCCCTTCGCGATGGAGCACCTCCAGGATCTTCGCTTCGCGGCGCGTCGAATAGATGCGCGTATAGGAGAACGATTCGTCGCGGGTGCCGCGGACGTAGGTCTTTCGCGTCTTTCCATCGATCTCGAGGTCGACGAACCAGGCGAAGCGACCCCCCGACTCGCGGCCCTGGCGACGTCGACTCAGGATGCGGCCACCGAAATGCTTCTCCATCCAGGGAAAGATCACCTCCCAACGGTCCTGGCTCTCGTCCGGCATCGCGTCTTCTCCCTCGCTCGCTGCTGCCTGAATATACCCATCCGAAACGCACCGCCGAGCGAGCGAGCGAGACGCCCGGCGAACACGTCCCGACACATTTCTCGAGCCACGAGCCGGTGCAGCCCACGACGCAGCCGCTATGCTGCTCGCGCTCCCCCTTTTTCGACCGAGAGAGAACTCATTCCGCATGGCTGCGACCGAGCTCGTCCGTCTGATCCGAGACGGCGACATCGCCACGCTCCTCTTCGACGACCCCGACCGTCGCAACGCGATGACACGCGCGATGGGCGAGGCGTTCCGGGACCACGTGTCGGTGCTCGCCCGCGACGAGTCGCTGCGCGCGGTCGTCGTCTCCGGAAGCGGCCGGGCGTTCTCGGCGGGCGGTGATCTCGACATGCTCGAACGGCAGGCGATCTCGGGTGCCGCGGCGCCCGGCGTGGCCTGGCGCGGGATCCGCGACGAGATGAGCAGCTTCTACCGGTTGTTCCTCGCAGTGCGCGACCTGCCCTGCCCCACGATCGCGGCGATCCAGGGGGCCGCCGTCGGCGCAGGGCTCTGCGTCGCGCTCGGATGCGACATCCGTTATGTCGCAGCCGACGCGCAGCTCGGACTCAACTTCGCGCGGCTCGGCGTCCATCCCGGAATGGCGGCGACCTGGACCCTGCCCCGCCTGGTCGGATCGGCGCAGGCCGCGGAGCTCCTGTACACGGGCCGGCTGATCGACGGCGCCGAGGCCCTGCGGATGGGGCTCGCGAGCCGCGTGCTGCCTGCCGCCGAGGTGCTAACGCAGGCGCAGCAGACGGCACGCGAGATCGCCGCGAACGCCCCGATCGCGGTGCGGGCGATCAAGCGCGCCCTCGCCCGGAGCGAGTCGGCTTCGCTGGAAGACCAGCTGCAATTCGAGGCGTCCGAGCAGGCTCGGACCTTCGAGACCCGCGATGCGCAGGAAGGGATCACGGCGATCCGGGAGCGGCGCGCGCCCCGGTTCTCCGGACGTTAGCCATGGCCGGGTGGGTCTCAAGTCCCGCGCATGGATTTCGATAGGAAGCGGCGAAGGGGCCGCTGTTCTCGGCTCGACAACGAACGAATCGACTGGAAGGAACCTCCCGTGACCCGCGCACTGCGCCGCCAAGAGCTCTGGCTCACCCTCGCCTACCTGGGACTGCTCCTGCTGATGGCCAAGGGCTTCGCCAGCTAGGGACGCCCGCGAGCCCGGAACACCCGCCCTTCCAGGTCTCAGGCGGGCAGCGCTTCCGTCATCGCGCAGATTTCACTCGCATTGAAGAAGTAGGAGATCTCGAGACGAGCCGTCTCGGGCGCATCGGAGCCGTGGGTCGCGTTCTGCTCGACGTCGGTTCCGAAGTCCCCGCGCAGCGTGCCCTTCGGCGCCTGCAGCGAATTGGTCGGCCCCATCAGGTCGCGCCACTTCTTGATCGCGCCCTCGCCTTCGAGTACGAGCGCGACGACCGGTCCCGAGCTCATGAACTTGACGAGGTCGTTGAAGAACGGGCGCGCCTTGTGAACGGCGTAGAAACCCTTGGCAGCCTGCTCGGAGAGCTGGAGCTTCTTCATGGCGACGATCTCGAGGCCTGTGGCCTCGATCCGCGCCAGGATCTGGCCCGCGGATTTATTCTTCACGGCGTCGGGTTTGATGATGGCGAAGGTGCGCTCGACCGCCATGGCGGAATCTCCTCGAATGGGCCCGCCCGCCTAACGCGTGACCGGCCGGAAAATTGTTCGGTTCCCGGATAACGACGGTCCGGGAGGGCCCGGTCCGCGCGGGCGCGGATCGTAGCGGATCGACATCGCCCTGCCGCGAAAAAATGCCCAGATCAGGCCGCGTCTTCGCGGATCCGCAGCACGACCTTCCCGAAATGGCTGCTGGCCTTCAGCAGGCGGTGGGCCTCGGGCGCCTCGGCGAGCGGAAAGACCCGATGCAGGATCGGCCGGATCCGGCCGGCGTCGAAATCGGCCCCGAATCGGCCGCGGAAGGCGGTGACGATGGCGGCCTTCTGGGCCGCGCTGCGGGTCCGCAGGGTCGATCCGATCACCCGCAGCCGCCGCGCGAGCAGGGCACCGAGGGGAAGCTCCGCCTTCGCCCCACCCATCAGCCCGATCACGACGAGGGTCCCGTCGTCGGCCAGCGCCCGGAGATTGCCGTCGAGGTACGGCCCACCGATCGAGTCGAGGACGACATCAACCCCGCGGCCCGCCGTGGCCTTGCGCGCGACCTCGACCCAATCCTCGCTGCGATAGTTGGCCACCGCGTCGGCCCCGAGCTCGAGGCAGCGGCGGCATTTCTCGTCGCTCCCGGCGGTCGCGATGATGCGGCCCCCGGCGCGCTTCACGAGATCGATGGCCGTCGTGCCGATGCCCGAGCCGCCGCCGTGGACCAGGACGCTTCCGCCCTCGGGCCAGGCCGCGAGCTGGAAGACGTTGAGGAAGACCGTGAGGAGCGTCTCGATCGAGCCCGCCCCCTCCTCGAAGGACAGGGAATCGGGGAGACGGATCACCGAGCCGGCGTCGACGACCGACTCCTCCGCATAACCACCCCCCGGCAGCAGCGCCATCACGCGCTCGCCCGGCCGGAATCCCTTCACGTCCGCCGCGACTTCGGCGATCCGCCCCGCGCATTCGAGGCCGAGGATCGGCGAAGCCCCGAGCGGCGGCGGATAGAAGCCCTGGCGCTGCAGCAGATCCGCCCGGTTGACGCCGCAGGCCACGTTCCGGATCCGGACCATCCCCGGCGCGAGCGCGGGCGCATCGATCTCGCCGATCTTCATGCAGCTCTCGTCGCCGGGCTTGTCGATCACGATGGCCTTCATGGCGGCGGCAAGCTTAGTGCAGTTCGAGCGCGGCACGGCCCGCGCAGCGGCGGGCCGTGTGCGAGATCACGGGACAGGCCGGGCATTCGCCGATGAATCGCACCATGACGCGCTCTGTTTGCATGGATGGGGCACCGGCCGCCCGGCGGACACGCCGTCTCGCGGCGACGGGGTCGAGGACCGCTCGCGGTCTCCGCGTCGCATCCCTCGCGCTGGCCCTCGTGCTCTTCGCGGCCACCCTCGGAGGGGACACCGCGAACGCCCAGGGCGCGCTCGCTTCGGACCCGCGCGATGCCGCGGCTCTCCGATCCGCCGACGACCGCTGGCGCGCACGCGGGGTCGCCTTCATCGACCTGCCCTTCGGACTGCGCGCCCGCTACGAGGCTCAGGCCCTCGACCGCCTCACACCCCGCCACGACCTCACGGTCCCCTTCGCCGAGCTCCCGGCCGGCGCGAGCCGGCGCGGCGCGCGCCTGATCGAGAGCCGCTTTGCGCTGTCGCGCACGCTCGCCCCCCACCTCGAGCTCGAGCTCGCCTGGAGCGCGCGCAGCCCGCTCTCGATGGTCGATCTGCTCCGGATCGAAGACCAGCGCCTGGCTGCGATGATCCGCTTCGTACCCTGAGCCCTCAGCCCATGAGGAGCCGTCAGCCCATGA
>JANMTD010000456.1:0-13041 GCA_031390075.1 Deltaproteobacteria bacterium
CTCAAGGCCGCGGAAACGGGCCATCTCGTCTTCTCGACGATCCACACCGCAGACGTCGCCTCGACGATCAATCGGCTGGTCTCGTTCTTTCCGACCGAGGAGCATCTGCAGGTTCGCGCCCGCCTCTCGGACAACCTGAAGGCCGTCGTCTCCCTGCGCCTGCTCATCAACAAGAAGCAGAACGGCCGGGTTCCGGCCGTCGAGGTGATGCGGTCGACGCGCTCGATCCAGGAATGCATCAAAGATCCGGCGCGGACCCACGAGATCACGGACTTGATCGCGCGCGGCCGCAGCGAGCGCATGCAGACCTTCGACCAGCATCTATTCGACCTGCTCAAGGCCAACAAGATCACGATCGAGGAAGCCCTCAATACGGCCTCGAATCCGACGGATTTCCAGACCCGCCTCGAGATGGAGGGTCTGCTCCACGACGACGGCGAAGTCGATGCGAAGCCCGAGGCGCTCTTCGACATCGAACCCGACGAACGGTTCTAGAGAGGCCACCCGCGATGAACACGCGAAAAGGGACGGCCGAAGAGGATCGCCTCGTGCGATCGCTGCGCATCACCGCGAGCCAGACCTCGAGTCTCGCCGGCGGCGGCGCGACCCTCGTCTTCAGTGCTCCGGATGTGTCGGGAGAAAAGCCGCGCCTGCGTGCCGCGGCCGGATTCCGCGCCGCCGAGGAGGCGCGCTCGCTCGCGGCGAAGATCGAGGGTCTCGTGCAGGAAACGCTCTCGGCGGGCATGCCGCGCAGGGGACCGATCGATGGACCCGTGGCCGGTCGCGGGGGCTCCGAAGGCATTCTCGTGATCCCGCTCTTGGCTCGATCGCGGGCGGTGGGCGTCGTCGCGGTGGCGCCGACTGGACCGCTCGCCGCGGACGCCCGCGAAGCGATCGAGACCCTCGCCTGGGCGTCTGCCTGCCAGATCGATCACCTGGCCCTGGCGGCGGAGTACGACATCCTCTCGCGTCGGTCCGACAATTCGGGCGCAGTACCGGGCACGGGAGCGGACGAGCAAAGCGACGAGCTGCTGCGGCTCTCCGAAGAGCTCTTCGCCCAGGACATCGAGTTGCTCCGGAGCAACGAGAAGCTCGGCAAGATCGAGAAGCTCAAGAACGACTTCATCGAGAAGATGTCGCGCGAGCTCCGCACCCCGCTCAACAGCATCATCGAAGCGACGATCACCGTTCTCTCGAGCGAGCACGAGAGCCTCTCGCCCGCTTCACGCGATACCCTGCGCCACGCCCTCGACGAGGGCACGGCCTACCAGCGCACGCTCCAGAACATCCTCGACCTGTGGCGCCTGAAGCAGAACGAGCTGCCGATCGAGATCCAGGAGCTCTCCGTCTCGGACGTGATCGACGAGACGATCTTCAGCGTCCAGGACGCCCTGCGCGACAAGCCCGTCGAGATCCAGAAGGAGATCCCCGAGCCGATGGGGAAGATCCGGACGGACCTCGGCAAGCTGAACCTGATCCTGTTCCACCTGCTCGACAACGCGGTTAAATTCACCGAGCAGGGCAAGATCCAGATCGGCGCCCGCATTTCCGACGGACGCCTGCACTGCTGGGTGACTGACACCGGCATCGGCATCTGTGCCGACGACCAACGCTGCATCTGGAACGAGTTCTTTCAGGTGGATGACCGCGCCAGCGCTCGGTACCGCGGAGCGGGCCTGGGCCTCACGCTGGTGCATGACCTGCTGATCCTGCTCGAAGGCGACTCGATGCTGACGAGCGAGCCGGGCAGCGGCACGCGGATCGAATTCAGCCTGCCCGTCACGATCGTCTAGAGCTCTCGCCGCCGAGCGGAGGGCTCTTATTGGGCTGAGGGCTCTAACTGGGCCGAGGGCTCAGTCGTCGCTCTCTTCTTCGAGCTCATCATCCCAATCGATACTCGAGGCCGCTTTGGGGGCCGGCGGCGCCGCGGGACGCGGGGTCGGTCGCGGGGTCGCCACGACGGCCGGGACAACCGGACGAACCGGGGCGGCCTCGGCCTTCCCGGGCTTCACGAGACCAGCAGCGATCTCGCGCAGGCTCATCACGATGTCTTTGTTGTCTTCCGACGTGAGCAGGGGCCGCGCGCCCTTCTTGAGCTGCTTGGCGCGAATAGAGGCCATGCGAACCAGGTGAATCCGGTTCGGAACCTTTTCCATGCAGTCTTCGATCGTGATCCGGGCCATGCGTCCTCGCTGGCATGGTTCAGAGGGGGTCTCGGAGGGGGCCGAGAGCGGTCGCAATCTAGATCAGACCCCAGACGAAGGAAACCCCGGCTAGTCATCCCAGCCGGGGTCCCTTGACCTCGAGAAACCAACCCTCGATGTCAACCAGAAGCGTTGCCGATCAGAGGGCTGATCCGTAGTGGCCTCCAGCCGCCAGCGCCTTGCGACGCCGCGGAGGAAACACGACTACTTCTTGGCGGCCTTCTTGCGCGTCGCCTTCTTTCTCGTGGCCTTCTTCTTCGTCGCCGCCTTCTTGGTGGCCTTCTTCTTCGTGGCCTTCCGCTTGGAGGCCTTCTTTCGAGCTGCCATTACTGGGTTTCCCCCTTTATCAATCGCTCTCTTCGACTCGGTCGGTGCCAGCGCGTCGAACGGATCCGGATCCACTCCGGCCCCGCCCAGTCACCTCGGTCTGGCCCTTTGACCCACCTGGGTCTCGGGGCCGCAGCCCTGTGAGATTCGAAGAACTTGGTCCCACCTGGATCACTCCAGGCGGGCTTCGGCGATTCGAGCTCTCGGGCGGCCAGCTCCTCGGTTGCGGTCCCATTCGGGATCACGCTCAGGCAACTTGAAGGAAACAAACAATCCTTCATGTATCGATCCGCAACGATAGAGCGTTTGTTGCGCCCCAGATAACAACACGATGCAAATGCCGTCAAGAGAATTCGCCAAAAAAAACGGACAGATGTCTATTCATCTTGCGATCGACGAGACGCGCTTTCCGAAAAACGGGTCGCAGGTCGGGCCGTCGCCGCGCACGAGGACGCGCCCGACGACGCCGACAGGGCGGCATCGCCGCTGCGGAGAGCGGATTCGATTCGAACGAAATTCACGGGAGATGGGCGCACGCGCAGGCCGCGCCGTGCGGACGCGGGCAGCCGTTCGCCGCTCACCAAGACCGAGCGGCGCCGACATGGCCGAAGTAAAAAGGGGGGCTCGCAGGCGATCGGACCGGGTCCGAACTCGCCGCGATCGACGTCCAGGCGGGACTACTTCTTGTGCCGAGCGCGCTTCAACAGCTTGCGCTGCTTGTGCTTTCGCATTTTCTTGCGGCGCTTCTTGATCACACTACCCACTGGATATCTCCGTGCTCCGCGCCTTGAGCGCCGGCCTGTCGATGCTCTGCTGATAAAAAGACGACTCGTCTCGCCGCTCGCAATGCGCTCCGACGAGCGAATGAGCCGAGGCCGGGTCCCCGAGGCGCGGGGAGGTTTAGAAGCTCGGCATCACCATGTCAAGCGAACGCCGCACGCGTGTGGCGGCGATCCGAGCACGAGGAAGGGATCCCCTCGGGCAATCGAATCACCCATTCCGATCAGATCCCGAGCAGCCGATCGACGAACACACTCCGCACGCTCCCGAGCATGCGATTGACGAGATGGCGCCTGGGCAGGAAGGGCACGATCGGGTGTCGGCGCAGGCCGAGCTCCGTGATTGCCTCGCGAATGGCGGTGTGACCCGGATCGATCATCTGGCCGCGGCGTAGGTAGCGGAGCGCTTCGGGCCGGCGACCCACTGCCAGGTACACCTTGGCCAGGTTGAGATAGAGGTCCGGGTTGAAGAACTCCTGCTTGGCGGCGGACTCGCACAGCGTCCGCGCCGATTCGAAGTCCCGCCCGCCGAGGGCCACCGCGAGCCCCAGCGTCGAGCGGATCTGCGCGTGCTCGGGCGCGAGCGCCTGAGCCTCTTGCAGCGCCTCGACCGCCGCCTGGGCCTCGTTCGCCTCCAGCAGCCGCTGCCCCCGCTCGAAGGCCTCACGCGCCTTTCCGGCGAGCTCCCCGCGCCCCGTCGTCGTGCGCGATTGCAATCCGTCCCCGTCCTGCAGCATGCCGAACCGCACCCCCGCCAATCAGCCGGGCGTGGCCCGGATACGGCGGACCTATCGGGTCGTCAGGCCGGTGCCCGAAGAGGAAATTTCCGGGCCGCGGAGGCGGTCGGGAAAATCGGGGGCGAGGCGATCGCCCTGTCCGGGGAGTTGCCCATCCGACGCCGACGGAATGCCCTGCGTCCCCGTCGAATGAAGACCGGGAACGAAACAGTGGCGTTGCGGAGGAGAGTGGGTGGCGGGAACCTAAGCCGAGCTCAGAACTCGATGATCTCGAGGATGTAACGCTTGCGTTCCTTGCCGCTCGCGGCGGCCATCAGCGTTCGAATGGCGGAGGCGTGCGCCCCACCCTTCCCGATCACTTTGCCGAGATCCTCTTTCGACACACGAAGCTCGAGGACGTGAGCGTGATCGCCCACCACTTCCTTGATCTGGACTTCCTCGGGCCGGTCGACGAGCGCCTTGACGATGTCTTCGATCAGTTGCTTCATCAAAGTCGGCACCCCGCTGCCTTGCGTCGCGTGATTGGCTCGTCTCGGTGTCGCCCGCGGACCGCATTCGACGGATCCGATGAAGTCGTTTCGTTCACGCGGATCGAAGCAACGGCTCCCGTGGGGATTAGCGGAGCATCCTATCTGATTGTGACGTGCGCAACAGGTGAAGCCCCCCCAACCCGGCGTTTTGTACCTGAGAGTCGGAACGCGGTACAGGAGGGGCGCGCGCGAATGCGAAGTGTCAGCCGAGGTTGCGCAGGGGCAACAGGGCATGGGCGAGTGCGGGCGGCGGACAGATCTCGGCCCGCTCCGCGGAAGCGGGGATTCCGACGCGAACGAGCTGTGTTCGTTCGCTCGCCAGGCGTGCATTGCGAAGCACCCGATCGAGAAATCGCTCGTCGCAGAGCGGGAGCACAGCGTGGCTCACGAGCTCCTCCGCCGCTTCGCTCGGATCGAGGAGCTCACGGTAGGCCTGCTCGGATTCATCGGCGCAGCGCAGCTCGACGACCCGTGCATCCGCGCCGAGCCGCTCGTCCATGCTCCCGGACCAGGGCGTTCGAAAGACTCGCAGGCCGGCTCCCTGCTCGCGGAGCACGAGCGTTTGCCGTCCCAGCAGCGACGGTGATGCGACTCGCCAGCCTCGCGTCGCCCCGACCTCGTCGGGCCCGAGGACGATCTGTGCACCCCCCGGATGCGCGATCGCACGACCACTCACACATAATCCTCCGCGCGCGACGGTCCGCTGGAGCACGATCCACTCGTCGAGACCGCCCGCCAGCGGATATTTCCCCTGCTGTGCCCAATCCGGAGTCTGCACGATCTCGCCGATGCGGAAATCGCGGTCGAAGAGCGCGAGCTGAAGGCGAACGCCGGCGCGGGAGAGCCCGACCAGCCAATCCTCGCCGCGGCGCGCGATCTCGAAGGTCGACGCGCCGAGCGGATACCGCTCACCGTGGAGCTCGGTCGCCGGCAGCGCGGCGACACGCAGGCCGACATGGACCTCGGGCTCGCGCGGCGGACAGGCGAATTCGCGCACTGCGGTCTCGGGCCATTCCCACTCGCAGGTGTCCGGGACCTCGATCCCGATCTGGATTCCCGCGATCTCCAAGCCCCGCAGCCGCGTCCGACCCATCCGATTCCCCGCCTCCCTCGACTTACGCCCCGCCCGAACGAAATGCATCCGAAATGCATCCGAAATGCATCGAGGGGCCCCCTCATGGATCGGCAACTCACCGGCAAGCTTGAGGGCAAGTTCTCGGGGTAGATGGCCGAGGGGAATTGGGGTAAAGCCTGTGCGCGCCACGGCGAGGAGCGCCTTCATGGCCCAGTCCGTCATCACGACCCGGATCCTGCGCCGACTCTTGAAGTCGGGGGCCCATTTCCGCGCCGAAAAACTCCTCGAGCGCGTCCACCCGGCCGACATCGGCCCGATCCTGAAGGGCCTGACGCCGGACGAGATCCGGATCGTGATCGACCTGCTGTTCAAGCACCGAAGGGCCGCGCGCATGCTGCGCGAGCTCCCGCCGGAGATCCTGCCCGAGATCATCGAGGCGGTGTCGGACCAACGCCTGGCGGACGTGCTGAACCGGCTCGAGATCGACGACATGCTCGAGCTGGTGAGCGCCCTGCCCGAGGATCGGCGCGACGTCGTGCTCGAACATCTGCCGCCCGGTCGCCGCGAGGAGCTGCGCCACGCCGGGCTCTACCCGCCGCATAGCGCCGGCCGGGCGATGACGACGAATTTCGCCGCCCTCGACGAGAAGATGACGGCGCAGGAGGCGATCGACACGCTGCGGGCGATGAGTCTCAACGCGAGCGACGCGGTTCTCTATCTCTACGTCGTCGACGAGCTGAGGCGCCTGACCGGAGTCGTCCCCATTCGCCGCCTGGTCACCGCGCGCTCGGATACGCCGGTCCGCGACCTCGCGATCCGCGAGATGATCTCGACGCCGCCCGACGCGGACCAGGAGGAGGTCGCCAAGCTCGTCGCCCGCTACGACCTGCTCGCCATTCCCGTGACCGACGTCGACGGGACGATGCTCGGCGTCATCACCGTCGACGACGTGATCGACGTCATCACCGAGGAGGCGACCCAGGACATCTACAACCTGGCCGGCCTCTCCGAGGAAGACCGCATCTTCACGTCGGCGCGGGTCTCGATCCGCAAGCGACTGCCGTGGATGCTGGTGAATCTCGTGACGGCCTTCTCGGCCGGGGCCGTCGTCGGGCTCTTCGAATCGACGATCGAGCAGATGGTCGGGCTCGCGATCTTCCTGCCGGTCGTCGCCGGGGTATCGGGCAACGGTGGCATCCAGTCCCTCACCGTCATCACCCGCGCCATTGCGCTGGGCGAGATCGAGTTCTCGAGCGGCCTGCGCGCCGTCGGCAAGGAGATGTGGGTCGGTCTCGTGATGGGCTGCGCGGCGGGGCTGCTCAGCGGGTGCGTCGCCTATTTGCGCCACGGCAACCCCTGGGTCGGATTCGTGCTTTTCCTCGCGATGACCGTGACGATGGTGACCGCGAGCCTGGTGGGGGCCGCCGTGCCCCTGCTGCTCAAGGCCCTGCACCAGGATCCGGCGGTCGGCTCGAGCGTGCTCGTGACGTTCGCGTCGGACAGCCTGGGCTTCTTCTCGTTCCTCGGGATTGCGACGCTGTTGCTCGACCGCCTCAGCTGAAGCTCTCTGAACCTCGATGATCCAGAGCCCGAAGCGATTCGCGCGTGCGCCTCAGCCGGGCTTCGGAGCCAGGGCGTAACTCTCCTCGAGCTGGCGGACGATCGCCCGCCAACCGCTGCGCTCGTTTCCCGTATTCGGGTCGACGAGGTGGGGCAGCTCGCGCGCCCCGAACTCGGGGGCCGTGCCCGTGCGGCGCTCGCTGCCGGGCGCCGTCGGTCGCATCACGTAGGCGAGTTCGAGCTCGCAGAGGACCTCGCGCACGAGACGGCTCTCGGGCTGGGCCTCGAAGCCGTACAACACGAGCGGTAGCGAAGCGCTCCGCGACGCCCTCGCCCGACTTCCCGCGGCCCCGCGTCCGAGCCCCGATGCGACGAGCAGTGCGGTGGCGATCGGTCCTTCGCGGCCTGAAGTGGGGGGCGCGCTGCCGCCGTATTCGCGCTGGAGATAACGCACGATGTCGCCCGACTCGTACATCTGGACACCGCGATTCGGGTCGATGAGAAAGGGGAACTGCTGCTTGCCCCCGAGGGCCTCGACCTCTCCGCGGTAGCGCTGCCCCCCTTTTGGACACGGACGAATCGACACCTCGAGATCGAGGCGAGTCAGCGCTTCGCGGACGCGGCGGCAGAACGGACACGCCTCGAACTCGTAGAGGATGAGCGGCGACCCGGGCCGCGCTCCAGGATCCTTCACGCGCGCCCCGGCCCCCGCGCGCAGCCAGGTCGTCAACCGAGCTCCCGCGAGGGCGTGGACGCCGCTCATGGAGTGCTTTGCGCTACCGGCGGCGAAATTCCCGGCGCGCGAGCGTAGACGAGGCGCTCCCAGCCCTTTTCCGTGCGGCGCAGCTCGTAGGTCGGCCAGTATTCGAGGTCGAGCTTCAGCGTGATGACCGAGGGCTTGCCGTCGAGGTCGACGGTCTCGAGACGCACCGCATCGCCGTCGCGCTTGTCCCCCACGAGAGCGAGAAAGGCATCGAGGTCCGCGACCGGTGTTCCATCGACCTCGACGATCCGGCGCGTCGCTTCGAGCCGATAGCGGGTCGCCGGCGAGCCGAACCAGTGGCGCGACACATAGACGCCCCCCGGCTCGACCCGGTACTGCGCCGAGAGAACCGGATGCGGCGCCTGCAACAGCGCCCCTGCCCATAACACGGCCCGCGTCGTGCCCTCCCCCGACATCGGCTGGGGCGCAACCTCGAGCGTCGTCTCCACCCCGTCGCGCAAGACCTCGACGACGGCGCGGCGGCTGCGGTCGAGGCGCGCCAGATGGCGCATGCGCGTCACGGGCCGGCCGTCGATCGCGAGGATCAGGTCGCCCTCGCGAAACAGCAGGTCACCGGGCGTTCCGCGGGTTCGCCGCAGCACCGAGAAGACGCGCCGGCTGTCGGGATCGGAGCGTTCGATGCGCTGCGCCTGGGGGTCGGTGAGCCCCCGGTCGCGGGCGTCGGCGAGAGTCAGGGGCTCGAGCTCGAGCCCGACCGTATGCCAATCGACGGGCTCTCCGCGGCGGAGCGGTTCGACCATGCGCTCGAGGTGGTACGCCGGGATCGCGCCGAAGAAGCCCTCCATCGCCGCATCGCTGCCGCTGCTGAAGGAGGCCCAGAACGCGATCACGCGCCCGAAGCGGTCGCTGAGGACGCCGCCCACGGTCTGCGCCGCGTCCTCGAGGGTCGCGAGCTCGAGATTCGTGTCGCGGAAGCGGGGGGGATGCGTCAGCGGCATCTGCATCGGCTCGCGCCGCGAGACGAGCGTCCGGCGCGACACCACGCGCTCCGTCGACGTGAGGCCGACCATCCAGACGGGATCGCCGACGTCGAGATCGACGTCGCGCAACACGGCGGCGCGCACCTTCGAATCGCCGATCTGCGCCGGGTCGTAGCGCACGACGGCGAGGTTGTGTGCCGGGTGGAGATAAACGAGCTCGCCGGGAACCTCGAGGGAGCCGGCGAAGGTGATCGTGATGTCCGCCAGCGCGATGGGCACCGTCTCGCGGTCGACCACGACGAGCCCGCGCTCGCTGTCGACGATCAGCCCGGCGCCGTGGAACTGATCGCCGTGGACGCCGTCGAGGCGATAGGGGATCGAGGTCCGCACCATCACGAGCGAGGACGCGATGCGGCGCACGGCGAATGCGCCGTCGGCCTCGAGACGCGTCTCACCGACCGCGAGCGCCGGCTCGGGCGGCGGTGCCGGGGACTCGACGCAGGGCCAGCGGCCCGACGCATCGTCGCGGCGGCAATGCCGCATCGAGAACCAGCGCCGGTCGTTGCGCATCACGGCGACCAGCGGCGCAGCGGGTTGAGAGAGTTGGAAGAAGCGCACGGGCAGCCGTGCATCGTGGGGCTTCGAAGCCAGCACCGCCTCGAAGCGCGCGAGATCCGGCGTCTTCTCTCCCGCCAGCTCCGTGATCACCGCCCGCCGCGGCACACCTGCCCGCGCCAGCGCATAACCCGCGCTCGCCACGTACACGCCGCCCACCGCCACCGACGCGTTGCGCGCCTGGTGGAACGAGAGCGGATTCAGCACACCGCCGGAGTACTCGAGGTACTCGGCCGGCGTGATCGCATGCAGGTCGTCGACCGGAATCTCGACGGTATGCGCCTCGCCCGCCCGTTCGAGCTCGAAGGCGACGGTTCCCCCGACGGCATCGTCGAGGGCCGATTCGATCGGCAGGAACGAGTTCACACGCCCCCCCGAGACGCCGACGACCACGTCGCCGACCTCGAGCTGGCCCACCGCCGGCCCCCCCGGCACGACCTCGCGGACGACGATCATCCCCGTTCCGTCCGGAAACGCCGAGCGCACCTCGGCCTCGGTCTGCTCGCGCAGCCCGAGCCGCCTCACCTCGTCGAAGGGCTTGTAGTCGAAGACGACCTGTACCGTCCCCCTGGAAACGGGTTGGCCCGCGCGAATCAGGTCGACCGCGCGCTTCACGCGGTCGAGCGGCAAAAAGAAGCTCGACGCCGCGTCCCGCCGCCCGCCCGCATTCAGGGCCACGACGCGGCCTTCGATGTCGACGACTGGCGAGCCCGACGAGCCACCCGAGGTGCTCGACGCGGCCTGGATGTAGAACGTGTTGAAATCGTTGAACGACGCGGGCCCGTACTCCGGCGCGTCGCGGTCGAGGCGCGCGATCGTGCCCGAGAGGATCGAGAGCTTCTCGCCCGCGTCGTTGCCGACGACCCGAATCTCGGTCCCGACCCGGGCGCGCTCGGGTGCGAGCTCGAGGGCCTCGGGCTTCATGAATCGGACCTGCGAGGGATCGAATCGGAAGATCCCGAAATCGTGGACCGGATCCCGGTAGACGGCTTGAACCGAGACCTCTTCGTTGTTCTGGAAGACGGCCTCGGCGATCACCGGCGCCGTCGTCACGACGTGTCGATTCGTGAGGATCAGGCCCTGCTTCGCGTCGATCACGAAGCCGGTCGCCGTCGCGGTCCCGGGCGTCGTGTCGTCGAAGGCGCGCGGGCTGCTGACGCGCAACACGACGACCGCCCGTGCGATGCGGTCGAGGGTGGTCTCCCAGGCGCGGGCCTCGCTCTCGGCCCGCGAGGGCGAGGCCACCTGAAGAGCGAGCGCAATCCAGCCGATCAGGCCCGCGAGCCCCCCGCGAAGCCCCGAACCCGCGCCCACCCCGACTCGTCGACTCACCCGGAAATCCCCCTCGCGCCGAGCGCCGCTGCCACGAGGCCGGGCAGCACGCGGTCCAGATACTGCTTCAAATATTTCGCGAAGACGTCGACCTCGAGGTGCACCGAATCGCCCGGGCGAAGCTGTGCGAGGGTCGTCCGCTCGAGCGTGTACGGGATCAGCGCGACGTGAAAACGGTCGCCCTCGGCGCGGACCACGGTGAGCGAGACGCCGTCGATCGCGACGGAACCCTTGTCGACGAGGGCGGTCGCCAGCGCTTCGTCGGCCAGGCGCAGGTGGAGCTCGACCTCGTTGCCCTGGCGAACCAGGCGCTCGACCTGGCCGAGTCCGTCGACATGGCCCTGGACGAGATGTCCGTCGAAGCGAGCGCCTGCGCCCATCGCGCGCTCGAGGTTGACGGCGTCGCCCCGCTCGAGGCGGCCGAGCCGCGTGCACGAGAGCGTCTCGGGAATCGCCTCGAAGCTGTGGACAGCGCCTTCGATGCGGGTCACGGTGAGGCACGCGCCCATCACGGCGATGCTGTCCCCGAGCTTCACCCCCGCCGCGATCGGGCCGAGATCGATCCGGAAGCGCGTGAGATCCGGCAGGCGCTCGACGCCTTCGATCCGCCCGACATGCTCGACGATGCCGGTGAACATCAGCCGCGGAATCGCCGGTCGATTTCGCGCTTCATGTGGTCGCGCACCTTCGAGTAGTCCGCAGGGAGCTCGATCGGCGGATTCGGGTGCTCGGAGATGATCCCTTCGAGCTGCATCGAGTGATACGCGAGCTTCGAGTCGACGAACTTGAGGCCGTGGGCCGTCGAGATGACGACGACCTGGTCGCTGCTCTTCACGAGGCCCCGGGCCGGGAGCTTGCGCAGCGCGACGAGGGCGACACCCGTGTGCGGGCAATTGAAGAGCCCCGTGCGATCCGCCTTCGCACACTCCTCCATGATCTCCGACTCACTCGCCTGCTCGACGACACCGTCGTAACGGCGAAGCGCATCGACCGCCTTCTCGTAGGAGACGGGATTGCCGATCTGGATCGCAGAGGCGACGGTCTTGCGCGCCGCGATCGGCTCGAAGACCTCGAAATTCCGCTGATAGGCGAGGTAGAGCGGGTTCGCCGCCTCCGCCTGGCCGACGCAGATGCGCGGCCGCTTCGTGATGAGTCCGAGGGAGAAGAGCATGTCGAGGCCCTTCGCCAGGGCCGAGACATTGCCGAGATTGCCGCCGGGGATCACGAGCCAGTCGGGCATGCTCCAGTCGAATTGCTGTGCGATCTCGATGCCGACCGTCTTCTGACCCTCGACCCTTAGGCTGTTCATCGAGTTGGCGAGGTAGACCCCGTCCTGGGCCGAGACTTTCTTCACGATCTCCATGCAGCCGTCGAAATCCGTGTCGAGGGCGAACACGATGGCGCCGTTCGCGACCGGTTGGATCAGCTGGGCGAGCGAGATCTTGCCCCGCGGAAGGAACACGATCGCGGGAATGCCCGCCGCCGCCGCATACGCCGAGAGTGCCGCCGACGTGTCTCCCGTCGAAGCACAGGCCACCGCCGGGATCGACACGCCGTTCGCGATCATCTGCTTGACCTGCGACACGAGTACCGTCATGCCGAGATCCTTGAACGACCCCGTATGCGAGTTGCCGCAGAGCTTGAGCCAGAGATCCTCGAGGCCGATCTCGCGGCCGTAGCGCTCGGCCCAGAACAGATTCGTGTGGCCCTCGTACATCGACACGACGTTCTCGTTGTCGATGTCGGGGAGCACCCATTCCTTCTTGCCCCAGACGCCCGAGCCGTAGGGCCACTCGTTGCGCCGGGCGCGCAGCTCGAAGAGCGCCTTCCACTCGTCGGCCGACTTCTTCACGAGCTCGGCGTGGTCGTGGACGACCTGCAGCAGGTGGCCGCTGCGATCGCCGTAGATCACCTCGTCGAGGGCATGGCGCTCCGACGGATCGCGCACGCTCTCGAACCAAGCCCGCGCCTGCGGCCCGCTCTGGGACACCTAGACCCCCTCTTCGATCTGGATCACCCGCGGCTCGCCGACGAGATCCCCGAGCCCGCGCAGCCGATCGAGGGCGCGGCGCAGCGCCGCCTGACTCGACGGATGGGTCAATACGATGACGGGCACGGCGCCCCCCGCCGTCGCGGCCTGCTCCCGCTGGACGTCCGATGCGATGCCGACGCCCTCGG
>JANMTD010000249.1:0-8462 GCA_031390075.1 Deltaproteobacteria bacterium
CGTGCCCGCACTCTTCGGAGGTGGCGGCAGGCAGCAGGAGAGAATGTCGCGAGCCCAGTGCGACTCGTAGACTTTTTCGGATGCATGGATCGGGGATTACCCCGAGTGCGAGCCTGCGTCCCGGACGCCCCGTCGACCCGAGTGGTTCAGTGCGGTCACGGCTGCCCGAAGATCACCGCCCCCGTCGGCACGCCCACACCGCTCGTCACGAGCACGTGGTCGACACCCTCCGGCTGATTGCACGACGTCCCGCGGATCAGCCGAACGCCTTCCGCGAGATTATTCACGCCGTGCAGGTACGCCTCGGAGAGCAGTCCGCCGTGGGTATTGTTCGGGAGCGCGCCCCCGAGCGTCAGCGACTTGTCCGTCACGAAATCCTTCGCCTCGCCCTTGCCGCAGAAGCCGAAGGCCTCGAGCTGCATCAGGATCTCCGGCGTGAAGGCGTCGTAGAGACAGGCCGCGTCGATGTCCTTGGCGCCGAGACCGCTCTGCTCGTAGAGGATCTTCGACGCGAGCTCCATCTCTGGCAACGCCGCGAGGTCGTCGCGGTAGAAGCTCGTCATCTGCTCCTGCCCTTCGAACGAAGCCTGCGTGACGGCGCGGATCACGGCGGGCTTCTGCTTCATGTCCTTCGCCCGCTCGGCGGAGGTGATGAGCAGCGCACAGCCGCCGTCGTCCTCCTGGCAGCAGTCGAAGAGCCGCAGCGGCTCGCAGATCATGCGCGCATTCATGTAGTCGTCCATCGTCATGGGCTTGCCGCGCATCGCCGCGTTGGGATTGTTCTGCGCGTGCATTCGCTGCGTGATGGCGACGTGGGCGAGATGCTCGGAGGTCGCGCCGTATTTCTTCATGTAGAGCTTCGCCTGGAGCGCGATCCACGACGCCGGCGTCAGCAGACCGAAGGGCATGTACCAGGACCAGTGGATCAGGTCGCTCGAGATGATCTCGCCCGAAACGCCCTGCCCCATGCGCTTGCCCGAGCGGCCGTTCAGCGCGCGGTAGACGACGACGTTCTTCGCCATGCCCGTCGCGACGGCCATGGCCGCATGCGCGACAAGCCCGACGGCGGCGCCCCCGCCGTAGTTGACCTTGCTCCAGAAGGTCATGTCGCCGATGCCGACGGTGCGCGCGACCTCGACCTCGTCGCTCGAATCCATCGTGTATGTGACGAGCCCGTCGACGTCCGAGGGCCGGAGGCCCGCGTCGTCGATCGCCTTGCGGACGGCCTCGGTCGCGAGCGAGAGCTCGGAGACGCCGGACTTCTTCGTGTAGGCCGTCTGCCCGATCCCGGCGACGGCGGCTTCGTTGTGGAGGGTCGTGGGCATGGTTCGGTCGTCTCGTTCGTTTGGGTTCGGGGCTAGGCCGGGAGCGTCAAGGTGAAGGTCGCAGTCACGTGATTGCCCCAGGCGTTGTGGCCCGCGACCTCGACGTCGATGGATGGGCCGTTCTTCGCGACGACCTTGCCGCGGAGCTTCAACAGATCGCCCGGCATGTTGGGTCCGCCGAGCTTCGTCCGGACCCGCGTCACGATCGCGTCGACCCCCGCCCAGTCCGTCACGTAGCGCGAGCAGAGCCCCTGGGTCGTCAGGATGTTCATGAACATATCGGGGAGACCCTGGGCGATCGCCGCGTCGCGGTCGTGGTGGACGGGGGTGTAGTCGCGGGATGCGAGGGCGCCGCCGGCGACGAGGGTCGGCGTGATCTTCAGATCGAGGGGCGGGAGCTCCTCTCCGACGGCGAGCTCGTTCGGGTTCAGTGTCTTCTTCATGTCAGCGTCCCTTTCCGGCGGCGGCGCCCGCGGCCAGGAATGGAGAGCCTGCCGGCCGGAAGAACGGGATCTTGAAGCCGTCCTCGTCGGTGTGGATCAGCAGCTCGACCGGCATGCCGATCTCGACCGCCTCCGGCTTGCACTCGACGAGAGTCGACGCCATCCGTTCGCCCTCGGCCAGGTCGACGATGATCGAGATGATCGGATACTCGTAGCCGGGGAACTGGGGGTAGTGGATCACGGTGAAGGTGTGGACCGTGCCCAGACCCGATGCGGCAATCGAATCGAACTTCTGGGATCCACACTTGTCGCACATCGGCCGCGGCGGATGGCGGAGCTTTTTGCAATCGGCGCAGCGCTGAATCGGCAGGACGTTGTCTTTCGCGACCCGCTCCCACCACCAGCCGTTGTCCTGGCCCATCGGCGGCTTGATGCGCGTCGGCTTCGAAGCGACGGCGGCATCCTTGCCGGACTTCTCCTGCTTGCCCCCGGCAGACGCCCCCGCATTCGCCGGCTTGAAGCGCAGCACCCGGAAGCTCATCGAACCGAGGTCCTCGCCGGTCTCGTTCACGAACTTCGTACGCGTCGTGATGAAATACCCGGTGCCGACGCCCGTCGCCTTCTCCTCGGAGATCTCGGCGATCACGGTCTCGGCCGTCACCTTTTCACCGAGGCGCAGATAACGGGTGTAGTTCTCTTCCGTGTTCGTGCCGAGGACGCCGGTGTAGCCGTTGTCCGCCAGGTATTTATGCAGGCGATGCTGCTCGTTCCGGGGCTCGTCGTAGCCCTCGTGCATCGACCAGCCTTCCATGACCCAGGCCTGGAGCATCGTCGGCGGCGCCTTGATCTCGCCGTGGATCGTCTTCTTCGCCGCGCCCGCGTCGAGGTAGCTTGGATGGGTCTCGCCCATCGCGTCACACCACTGGCGGATCATCGGCTCGTTGACGGGATCGCGACCTGTGGCCGGCGGACCGATGGGCCGACCGACGAAGGTCCGGAGCTGCGTCTCGAAGGCATTCTTCTCGTTCTCGTTCATCGGAAATCCTCGTGACCTATCGCATAGAGGTCGAAGACGGAAGCGGCCGGCGCGGATCGCTCGCGCGATCGGCGTCGGCCGCAATCGGCCCGCCCTCTCTGGGCAAGAAGGCCAGGCCAATCGAATCCGGACTCTTGCCTCGTCAGGCCGCGCGGCCTCCCGGCACCTCGACGGTCCGCGTGTGGCGGCCGCTGCGCAGGACGGTGCCCGGACGGGCGCCCGTATCCTTGCCGTAGGAGATGATCTCGACGCCATTCGCGAAGACGTGGTCGATGCCTATTGCGTCGGCATACAGACGGCCCGCACCGCCCGGCAGATCGAATTTCGTGTAGGTCTCCCCGAGACCGACCGTCTCGAGATCGAACACGACGATGTCCGCGTGCCAGCCGACCTCGAGCCGTCCGCGCTCCCGCAGCCCGTAGAGCTTCGCCGGAACCTCCGTCAGCTGGTGCACCGCGTCCTCGACCGAAATCAGCTTGCGCTTGCGCACGCCCTCGCCCAGGACCTGCGACGAGAACGCGAACGTGTCGATCATGTCGAGATGGGCCCCGGCATCGGAAGCGCCGATGATCGTGCGGTCGTCCTTCCAGAGCTTCGCCCGCAGCGCCCAGGTGGCGTCGTCCTCCCCCATCGTGGGCGGCATGAAGTACGTCAGCAGGTCGTCCTCGAGCGCGATGTCGAGGAAGGTGTCGAAGGGGGTCTTGCCGAGCTCCGCCGCGATCTCCCCGATCTTGCGTCCGCGGAACTTCTTCTGCTTCGGCGACTGGACCTGATCGACGGTGAAGAGCTCCCAGCGCGCGAGCATCGCCATCGGGGACGCGGGATTCTGGGAGTCCTCGAGGAGTTGCTTTCGATGGGCGGGGCTCTTCAGGTACTCGATCCGCTCGTCGATCGGCATCCGGAACAGGCGCGCCCAGTTGAAGATCGCGTCGAAGACGAAGCCCGCGTGGAGATTGATCCGGATCGTCATCGGCTGGGGCACCGTCAGCGCCAACACTTCGGCGCCGCGGGCTCGCGCGATGTCGGTCGCCGCCAGCTGCTGTTCCGCATGCCCGATGTTCGCCGCATTCGGGACGAGTACGTTCCAGTTGACCGGCCGGTTCGCCGCCAGCGAGAGGTCGGCCATGTAGTTGGCCTCCTTCTCGCCCCATCCGACACCCGGCAGGAACTCGATCGTGGTGCCCTCGAAATCGCGGCACTGGCGCGCGAGGGTCATCATCTCCTCCTTCGAGGCATGACGCGACGGGACGGGGTTGCCGTCGTAGTCGTTGTGCGTCGAGGAGATCGTCGACGAGAAGCCGAAGCCGCCCTCCGCCAGCGAATCGCGCAGCAGCGTCACCATCTTCGCGAGCTCTGCCGGCGTCGCCTCGTGGCCGATCGCGCGCTCGCCCATCACGGCCCGGCGGATCGCCGAATGGCCGACCATGAAGCCGGCGTTGATCGAGAGCTTGTTCTCGAGCTTGTCGAGATACTCGCCGAAGGAGCGCCAGTCCCACGGCACGCCCTTCTCGAGGCTCTCGAGCGGCATGCCCTCGACCCGGGACAGCATCTTCATGAGGTAGGGACCGGCTTCGGGCGTGAGCGGCGCGATCGAGAAGCCGCAGTTGCCGCCGACGATGGTTGTAACGCCGTGATAGGGAGAGGGCGAGAGGGTCCCGTCCCAGAAGGCCTGCGCGTCGTAATGCGTGTGGACGTCGACGAAGCCCGGCGAAACGACCTTGCCCCTGGCGTCGATCGTCTCGCGCGCCGCCTCGCTGATCGTCCCGATCGCCGCGATCCGGCCGTCCCGAATTCCGATATCGCCCTTGCGCGCCGGCTGGCCCGAGCCGTCGACGATCGTCCCGCCCTTGATCAGTACGTCCAGCATCGTTTACTCCTCCGCGGCAGCAAATGCCGCGTCGTCTTGCCTAACCAAAAGTCCAGTCGCGCTCGGGCTTCGAGCCATCTGTCCGCTCCTGGCACTGCACGTCGAACCAGATCGGAAGCAGGTGCTTCACGTAGAAGGCGTGGGTCACATGCGCACCGGTCACGAGATCCTCGTACTCCTTGATCTGGACTCGCGGATCGCGCTCACGCCACTTCTTCGCCTTCTCGAGCAGCTCGTCGACCTCGGCACGCTCGTCGAAGAGCAGACCGAGATGGTCGTAGCCCGGGCTCTGGATGTGTTTGTTCTGCTCGGTGACGAGGATGAACTGGCTGGTGTCGGGATCGGTGCGCAACAGCAGCCCGACCTGGCCGAGGATCGGAACGTCCATCGAGTCCCATCCGAACAGGTCCTGGTAAAAATGGGAGATCTCTCGGCGGGACTCCGCCAGGCCACCGATGGGGAGCGTCAGCTCCATGTGATTGAAGCGCGCCGGCATGGGAATCTCCGATCATTCGCGTCTCTTCGCGTGATGGACGCGGTGTCAGGAATGGCCGGGTCGATGCTAGCAGGGGAATTCCCCTGTCGGGCCAGCGCTCCTGGACCCCGGGTAATTGCCGGGGGCCTGCCGACTCGGGCTGGTCCGCCGGCCCGCCGAATCGGCGCCTTCGCGCCTTCGACCTCCTTCTATCTATGTCGTCGATCCAGGTCTATTCGGCGCGCAGCGCGTCGACCGGCTCGAGGCGAGCGGCGCGGCGGGCCGGCCCGACGCCCGTGACGAGGCCGGCGACGAGGCTCACGATCAGGGCCGCGACGACGTAGCCGACCGGCGCCGCGGCGGGAAACTCCGGGAGCCACCAGCGCACGAGCAGGATGAAGAGCAGCCCGCCCAGCAGACCGGCGACCCCGCCGACCGCGGTCAGCAGGATCGCCTCGACCAGGAACAGATCCCGGATCTGCTCCGCCGTCGCCCCGAGCGCCCGCAGCAGCCCGATCTCGGGGACCCGCTCGCCGACCGAGATCCACATCATCGTGAAGATCCCGATCGAACCGACCAGCAGCGAGATGCCCGCGATCACCGCGACGCCGAGCGTCAGCACGTCCATCACGCGGCCGAAGACCGAGAGCATCTCCGACTGCGACACGATCGTGAAATCTTCTTCGCCCCGGTGGCGGTCGAGCAGCACGGCTCGCACCGCCTCGATCGCCTGATCCGTGAGGCCGTCGTGGGCGAAGGTGATGTGGATCTCCTGGAGCTCCGACAGATTAAAGAGCCGCATGGCGGTCGCGACCGGGACGTAGGCCGCGTCGTCGATGTCCATACCGACGATCCGACCCCGGGATTCCATGACCCCGATCACGCGCAGCCGCGAGCCCGCGATCCGAACGAAGCGGCCGAGGGCGTTGTCGTCGCCAAACAGCTCCTGCTTCAGCCTGGGCCCGAGCACCGCGACCGACGCACCCCGCCGCGGGTCGCCCCCCGGCAGGAATTCCCCCTGTCCGACCGAGAACTTCACCGTCGCGGGAAACTCGGCGGTCGTCCCGTAGATCACGACACTCCGGCCCCGGGCATTGCCCTCGACCCGCGCCTGCCCCATCGCGATCGGTGCGACCGAGTCGAGGATCGGAATGCGCGTGAGCGCCTCGGAATCGTCGATCGTGAGCTTCTGGTTCGTCCCGAAGAGCGCACCGGGGACACCGTGGGTCTCCGTCTTCCCCGGGCTGACCTGCAGCATGTTCGTCCCGAACTGGGCGAACTCGAGGACCATGTAGCGCCGCGCGCCCTCGCCGAGGGAGGTCAGGAGAATCACGGCGCCGACGCCGATCGCGATGCCCAGCATCGACAGGAACGTCCGCAGACGGTGGCCCCGGAGCGTGCCGAAGGAGAAGCGCAGGAGCTCGACGGTTTCGATGCGCGGCATGTCTTCCCCCTGATCTTCCGATCAACGGCCCTGAAGCGCCGCGACCGGATCGAGACCCGCTGCCCGCCAGGCGGGCCAGACGCCGAAGCCGATGCCCGTCGCGAGCGAGAGGCCGAGCACCGCCGCGATCGCCCATGCGGGCGTCCCGATCGGAACCGCGGGATAGAGCGATTGCCCGATCGCGACGAGGCCACTGCCGAGCATCAATCCGACGACACCGCCGGCGACCGAGAGCAGCGCCGACTCGATCAGGAAGATCGCGAGGATCTGGCGCCGGTTGGCGCCGATCGCCTTGAGAAGCCCGACCTCCTCGGTCCGCTCCGAGACCGAGACCAGCATCACGTTCATGATGCCGATGCCCGCGACCGCGAGGCTGATGGCCGCGATGCCGGCGACGGCGAGGGTCAGGATACGCAGGATCGACGAGAGCGAGGACATCACGGCGTCCTGGCTGATGCAGGTGAAATCCTCTTCGTCGTGGCGCTCGGTCAGGAGAGTGCGAACCTGCGCGATCACGCGTTTCTGATCGGCCCGCGGATGCAGGTCGAGCATGACGCGGGTCAGTGTCGTCTCGTTGGCGAGCTGCATGACGGTCGTGACCGGCGCGAAGACCGTCTCGTCGATCTGGAGCCCGAGCTGGGTCCCGCGCTCCGCGAGGACGCCGGCGACACGCATGCGCGAGCCGCTGATGCGGACGGTCCGTCCGAGTGCCGCCTCGGCGCCGAAGAGCTCGCGGGCGACGGCGTGGCCCAGGACCACGATGGCAGCGCCGCGTTCCATGTCGGCTTCGGGCAGGAACGTGCCGGAGGCCAGCTCGAGGCTCTGCATCCTCTGGAAGGCGGCGATCGTCCCTACGATCGGCACCTGCCGATTGCGGCCGCCGTGGCGGATCTTGCCGGTGCTCAGCGCGACGGGAATGGCGGTGCGCACGGCCGCGATGCGCCGGCCGAGAAAACGCGTGTCGGCGAGGGTCAGGTCGTTGGGAATTCCGCCGACACCGAGCGGCATGCCGCCGGTCGTCTCGTTGCGGCCGGGGGCGATGATCACGATCGAGCTCCCGAGGCTCGCGAACTGGTCGGTGACATAACGCAGGGCTCCCTCGCCGATCGCCGTCAGGCAGGTGACGGCGACGACGCCGATCACGACGCCGACGAGGGAGAGGAGGCTCCTGCGGCGATTCTGGACGAGGGCCTGCCCGGCGAGGCGGAAGAAGTCCGCGGCGATCACGGGGCGACCCCACCGAAGTCGAAGAGTCGATTCAGGTCGGTCACTTCCGTCCCGGCGACGCGCTTCGCGATCTCTCCGTCGCGCAGTACGAGCACCCGGTCGGCGCGGCGGGCGACGGCGGGGTCGTGGGTCACGACGACGAGCGTGCGTCCCTCGCGGTGGAGACCGCCCAACACGTCGAGGACCTGCGCCCCCGAACGTGAGTCGAGGTTGCCCGTCGGCTCGTCGGCGAGCAGCAGCTTCGGCCCCATGATCGTCGCGCGGGCGATCGCGACGCGCTGTTTCTGGCCGCCGGAGAGCTCGTTCGGCCGGTGCCCCGCGCGATCGGCGAGACCGACGGACTCGAGGGCGCGCTCGGCGCGGGCCCGGCGTTCGGCGGGCGGGATGCCGGCGAAGACGAGCGGCAGCGCCACGTTCTCGCGGGCGTCGAGCCGCGGGATCAGGTGGAACGATTGAAAGATGAAGCCGATCCGGCGCAGGCGGATCTCGGCGAGCGCCTCGTCGGAGAGCCCCGCGACGTCTTCGCCGTCGAGGCAATACCGGCCGCGGGTCGGCGAGTCGAGGCAACCGATCAGGTTGAGGAGCGTGCTCTTCCCGGAGCCCGACGGCCCCATGATCGCGACGTACTCGCCGTCGGCGATCTCC
>JANMTD010000536.1:0-1549 GCA_031390075.1 Deltaproteobacteria bacterium
TCATCCAATCCGTCCGGATCGCGCAGGCAGCGGTGTACCAGCAGCAGGTCCCGCGAGTGCGCCGTCAGCTCTGCGATCAGTCGGTCGTCGTAGAAATGACTCGTGCGGAGCGCGACGACCCGCTCCGGGCCGAGCTTTCCGACATCGTCGGCATCGACGGTCTCGAGCCCGTATTTCGCGAAACTCCGGCGCAGCCGCTCGTGGGCATCCAGGCCGAAGACCCGGACGCTCGACACGGGCGTTATGTGCTCGATCAGCGTGGCATACGAGCAGGCGGAGTCTGCCATGGTTCCAGTCATCGAGTACGGAGGGTCTCCAGTCGGCGCAGCGTGAGACCAGACGGTACCGGAGTCGGATTAGGCCTTCGACGTGAAGACCCTACCACAAGGCCGACCGGCAGGAGCCCTGCGAGCGATCGCGAAGTACAGCGGCGATCCGCTAGGATCGAAACGTCGGCACGGCCTCCGGGCGTTTCGTCCATTTCTGACCCATTCCAGACTCATTCCAGAAGAGGCTTTTGCTTGAGGATCTTGATCGACGCGACGACGGCCGATCCCGGTACGCGGGTCTTCGGGATGAGCCTGGTAGAGCGCCTGCTGCACAGTCTGCGGCGCAGCCCGCTCGTTCTCGACGAGGTCAGGGTCGTCGTGAAGGGCGAGGGGGATGCCGTGGCGGCGGATCATCCCGTGCGACGGCGCGTCGACCGTCGCGACCTCGGCGGTCTGCGCCTGACATGGGAGAGCTCGACCGGTCCCCTCGACAAGTGCATTTCCGCCGCCATCGCCGCAGCACCAGAATCGAGCTGGCTCGTGCTCTCCGGGGACACGATCGTCGACGCGCGCTTGTTGTCCCAGGTCGCGGCGCTCGAGGGCAACGTCTTCTTCATCAGTGGGGACGTCGGTGGGGAAGGGGACGAGCGGGGCGCGATCCTGCGGCTCGAGGCAGGGGCGCGCGTGGCGTCGACCTCCGCGGGCAATCTGTCGAAGCTGGTCGAGGACATGGCGGCCGCCGGCGACGCGCGGCCGATGCGGCGCGAGGAGTTCGATGGCTACATCGTGAACCTTCGCCGAGATCTCGAGCCCTACCTCTTCGCCGTGCGTGAAGACGTCGCCCGCAGGCGGGTCGAGCGTTTCCTATTCTGGTCGAACTACAAGGGCTCGACGGACTTCATGACGAAGTACGTATGGCCCCCGCTCGTCTGGGTGCTCGTGCGTCCGCTGGCCAATTGGGGCGTCCACCCGAATTGGGTGACCGGCGTGAGTATCGTGGCGACCCTCGGCGCGATTCCGCTGTGGATGGCGGGATGGTGGGGGACGGGTTTCTTTCTCGCCTATCTGATGAGCCTGCTGGACTCGGTGGACGGAAAGCTCGCTCGACTGACCTACACGTACTCGCAACTGGGAAACGTCCTGGACCACGGTCTGGATCTCGTTCATCCCCCGTTCTGGTACCTCGGCTGGGCCTACGGGCTGTCGAACGGGGATACCGGTTCGACCGTCTTCCAAGCGTCGGTCTGGATGTTCGGGCTCTACGTGGCCGACCGGCTCTG
>JANMTD010000543.1:0-2386 GCA_031390075.1 Deltaproteobacteria bacterium
TGTCGTGGGCCGGGAGACCGAGGGTCTCGAAGTGAAAGAGAAGTGCAGCCGTGGCGACGGTCTGGGCAATCGTCTTGAGCTTGCCGGGACCCGTCGCCGCCACCACGTGGCCGTGGGAGGAGGCGATACCGCGCAGCCCCGTGACGGCGAGCTCCCGGCCGACGATGACCACCACCATCCACGAGGCCCAGAGGGGAATCCGCCCGATCGCGAGCAGCATGATGAGCGCCGTCGAGACGATCAGCTTGTCGGCCAGCGGATCCAGCAGCTTCCCGATCCGCGTGATGTCCTTGCCGCCGCTGCGCCGGGCGAGCCAGCCGTCCAGGATGTCGGTCACGGCCGCCAGGATGAAGGCCCAGGCCATGAACCGGCTGCCCGAGACCGTCGTCGCCATCGGCAGGAAGAGCAGCACGGGCACCACGCCGATGCGGAGCATCGTCACGCTGTTCGGGAGATTCCAGAAACGTTCTCGTTGGAACTCGACCGCCATCGGATAACCCTCGCGGGCAGGCTCTCGAGTAGGCTCTTGACTAGGAATGGCGACGGAATCTCGGTCCATGGATTTCCCGCTGTCCCCCGCTTCCATCCGCGCTCTCGCAGAACCCCGCACGACGTCAGGGAGCCAGGCGTGAGGCCAGAGGGACCGACACTTCCGAACGATTGGACGCACTCTGCTCGGCGAGTCGCGGTTCAGCCGCCTGGCTTGCCTCACGCGCGCGGTCGAGCTGATCGAAATCGGCCTGATAGCGACGATGGTACTCGAGCACCCGTTTGATGTAAGCCCGCGTCTCCCGGTAGGGCGGCACGCCGCGATAGCGATCCACGACCCCGGGCCCGGCGTTGTAGGCCGCGAGCGCCCGCGCGACATCGCCGAAACGATCGAGCATCGCCCGCAGATAGCGAACACCGCCGTCGATGTTCTCGACGACACCAAAGGGCCGCTCGACCCCCAGGTGCGCCGCCGTCGCAGGCATCAGCTGCATCAGGCCCTGGGCACCGACCCGCGAGACCGCGTGCGGTTTGAAATTGGATTCGGCCGCGATCACCGCTTTGACGAGACCGGGCTCGACGCCGTGCTGGGCGGCCACCTGGCGGATCAGATGGTCGTAGTCTCGCTCCGTGGGGACCTTCACGCGGCGGGGCGGTGCGATCGCGATGCCCTCGAGGCGGATGGGATCCTCGCGCTGGTAGCGCGAATCGACGGGGGCGTCGGTGAAGTGCAGGACGCCGTCGGCATCCGCGTAGCGGTAGACGGCATTGCCGGCGCGCGCGCGCTCGGAACCGGCCAGGATCATGAGGATCACACCGGCGAGACCGAGTCCGAGCCAGGCCTTGAATCCGCTCCGATCCATCCGCGCTCCCGCTGGACCCCATGGGGTCCAGAATTCTTCGGCTTCGACCTTGGAAGCGATTCCAAGGGGCCGATAGACTTCCCGATTTTCAACCATCGGACCCTCTCGGGCGGGACCTGAGGCGACGCCGCCTCGAATCCCGCGCGACGCGCAGCCGGGGCGCAGCGGCCCGGCGAAGCGGCCGGTCGCCGATCGGCCCACCGGCAGGAGCACCGCATGAGCGATCCCTCGCAGACCGCCGGAACCGGACGGGCCCCCGCCGCCCGCCCGGCCTCTCGACCCGGAGAGGCGGCCCCGGCCCGGCGTTTCGATTTCCTGGTGCTGGGCTCCGGGCTCGCCGGCCTGCACTACGCCCTGCGCGTGGCCGACGTGGGCGACGTCGCGATCATCACCAAGCGCAAGGCCACGGATTCCGCGACGGATTGGGCCCAGGGCGGCATCGCCGCGGTGATGGATCCGTCCGATTCCTTCGACACCCACGTGCGGGACACGTTGAATGCGGGCGCCGGCCTGTGCCACGAGGACACGGTGCGCTTCGTCGTCGAACGCGGACCCGCGGCGATCCAGTCGCTGCGCAAGAGCGGCGTCGAGTTCGACCCGGCGCGGCATCCCGACGGTCCCGTGCCCTTCGACCTGACGCGCGAAGGCGGCCACACCCGCCGCCGCATCCTCCACCGCCGCGACGCCACCGGCCGCGAGATCGAGCGCTCGTTGCTCGCCCGCGTGCGCGCCCATCCGCGCATCAGCCTGTTCGAGGACCACTGCGCGATCGACCTGATCACGACGACGAAGGTCGGTCGCACCGAATCCAATCGCGTGATCGGCGCCTACGTGCTCGACGCCGCGACCGGCGAAGTGCACGCCTACACCGCACCGATCACACTGCTCGCCACCGGCGGTGCCGGCAAGATCTACCTCTACACCAGCAATCCCGACGTCGCGTCCGGCGACGGCATCGCGATGGCCTATCGAGCCGGGGCCACGCTCGCGAACATGGAATTCATGCAGTTCCATCCGACCTGCCTGTTCCACCC
>JANMTD010000566.1:0-3987 GCA_031390075.1 Deltaproteobacteria bacterium
TCCAGGGCCCGCCATTGCCCGTCCCGACATAGAGCAGATCGAGCTCGGGGTCGTAGGCCATGGAATCCCAGACCGTTCCGCCGCCGCCGAACTTCCACCACGCGCCGCCCCGCCAGGTCGGCAGCGCGCGTTCGAGGGCGGCGGACTCCTGCGGCTTCGCCGGGTCGCCCGGGACGGTGTAGAAGCGCCAGGCTTGCGCGCCGGTCTTCGCGTCGTAGGCGGAGACATAACCGCGCAGTCCGAGATCCGCGCCGCCGTTGCCGATGATGACCTTGCCCTTCACCACGCGCGGGGCGCCGGTGATCGCGTAATCTTGCTTCGGGTCGGTCGTCTGCACCTCCCAGACGGGGGCGCCCGTGCGCGCGTCGAGGGCGATCAGGCGGCCATCGAGAGTGCCGACGTAGACGCGGCCCTCGTAGAGCGCGACGCCCCGGTTCACGACATCGCAGCAGGCGTGGGCACCGGCGCCACCTTCGACCTTCGGGTCGAAGCGCCAGAGCGGCTTCCCGCTGCGCGCGTCGAGGGCCATCACGATGCTCCACGACCCCGACACGTACATCACGCCGTGATGGACGAGCGGCGTCGCCTCCATGCCGCGAGTCGTCCCCGTCTCCGTCGTCCAGGCGAGTGCCAGGTCCGCGACGTTCGATGCGTCGATCTGGACGAGGGGACTGAAGCGCTGTTCGTCGTAGGTCCGGCCGTAGCTCAGCCACTCGCCGCGATGGGCATCGGCAGCCCGCAGCATCGCTTCGCTCGGACCGATCGTTTCGACGGTCGCCGCGGGCTTCGCGCCTTCGAGCTCGAAGTTCGAGTCGCAGGCGAGAAGCGCGAGAAGCGCGAGCAGTGAGCTCAGCATGACCGGGGCCAGGAAGCCGAAACGACTCAGACTCATGGCTGGCTCCCAATCCCCGCTGTGGCCACGTCCGGCACGATCCAGATCGGCGACGTGAGCGCGCGCTCCTGGATCGTCGCCGGGACACCGGCCGGTCGCGCGCGCCCCGTGCGCATCGCATCGAAGCTGCTCCAGCGGCAGGTCGGCACCTGCAGGACCCGGACGTAGTAGAGCGCAGGCTCGCCCGCCTCGAAATCCGGATCCCGCCAGCTCGCGACGAGCTCGCGGGCACCGACGCCGGAGGGGACCTCACAGGTGTCGGGATCCGTCGTCGGCGCAGGCGTGGGCGCGAGGCATCGATGCCGAACCGGATCCGGAGCGCCGCCGTCGGCGCAGGCGACGTCGAAGATCCGCTCGTGGGTCTTCCCGCCGCGCCGCCAGACCTTCACGACCTGCGCGCGCTCGAGGGGCGCTTCGAGGGGATCCCGCTGTGCGCGGACCAGGAAGACAGGGCTTCCGGCACCGGCCCTCGCCGTCAGCTCGCCGCCCATCGGCACGCCCTTCGCGTAGCCGACGCGGCCGAGATCACCCTCCACGTCGGCGGGGGTGAAATCGAATCCAGCGAAGAGCCGCACCGCGATGCGCGGCCCCGAGGTCGCGAAGGTCTCGCGCCGGCGCAGCGCATCGAAGAGCTCGGCGCGCGTGTTCTCGCGGGCCCAGATGCCGGCGAGTCCTGCCGCGCTCCAGTAGGTCGCGGTCTCGAAGGGCACGGCCGGCCCGCCGCGCCGGCTCTCGCGGCCGAGTCGGGCCGCGGGTGTGCCGTCGGCGAGGCCGAGCTTTCCGAAGTAGTCGGACTCGACGACCGGGCTCGCCGAGTTGTGGGTGTCGGTCGAGCCGACCAGGCCGAGGGCGAAGGGATCGACACCGAGCTGCTCGCGCAGGGCGAGCCCGACCCCGAGCGCCTCGCGCAAATAGCTCCCGGATTCCGCGCTCGGCCGGTTCGGGTTCGTGGTCCGCCAGGGCAAGACCTCGAATTCCGCCCACTCGTCCCCGGGCGAGAGCCGCGGCGTCGTCTCGGATTGCCCCTTGATCTGGAATACCTCGGCGACCGGCTCGTTGCGTGCCCGCAGCGCGGCCTGCTCCGCGTCGAGCTCGCGCCCGTCGAAGCGCGCCGGGTTGAACATGAGCCCGTTGCTGCCGTTGGCGTTATGCGGGATGGCGATCACGTCGTCGCCGCTCGCGCGGGCCTCGTCCATCCAGAGCCAGAGATCCTCGGGGTTCTCCGAATCGAAGGCCGAGAAGGGGCGCGGCGGGACCTTCGCGCCGCGGAAGATCAGGTTCCGGTGGAGGTTCTGGTCGTCCGGATTCGAGCTGTACTCGAAGCCGATCAGGGCGCTGAAGACGCCGGGCTGGTCGTGGGCATTCGCGAGCTCGACGACCTCCTGCCAGGCGGGGCGCACGATCTCGTCGGCGACGAAGGCGGGAAAAGGTTGGCGGGAGAAGAGGCTCGAGCTGATCCGCCGCTGCGCGAGCTCGGCCAGACGCAAGTCACTTCCGAGCCAGGTCTGGATCAGGGGCTGGCGATGCAGGGGATGCACGTTGCGAAGAGCGGCGGTCGCGACGCCCAGGTATTCGGCGTGGTCGGTCACGGCGAGAAAATCCAGCGGTGGCCCGGCGAGCTGGATCGTCCCGCCGGCGGCGTGGGGGATCGCCTCACCGCGGGCAAAGCGATAGGCGTCGGCGGGACCCGTGCGCACGCCGTTGCTCACGGCGTCGAGGGAGAAGCCCGTGTGGACGTGGAGATCGCCGAAGAAGAGCTCGCGCGCGGGCGCCTGGCCCTCGACGCGCATCGGCTCGATCGGCGTCGCGGCGGCCGGGGCTTCGCCGCCGCGCTCGCGGTCGCAGCCGGCGAGTGCGAGGCCGATCGCGACGCCGATCGCGAGCCACGACACCGGGCCGCTCATCCGTCGGCCCTCGCGTTGAGGCGGTGCTTCTGGACCTTGCCGCTCGCCGTGCGGGGAAGCGCCTCTTCGAACACGTACTCCCGCGGTTGCTTGAAGCGGGCGAGGCGCTCCGCGAGCCAGAGTGTGAGTTGTTCGCGTTCGATCGCCCGGCCGGGCTTCGCGACGAGATGCGCGCGCCCGACCTCGCCCCAGCGCGCGTCGGGAATCGCGACGACGGCGGCCTCGGCGACATCGGGATGGCTGACGAGCACCGCTTCCACCTCGGCCGGATAGACGTTCTCGCCGCCCGAGATGTACATCTCCCGGGCGCGGCCGACGAGGCTGATGTCGAAGTCGGCGTCGCGGGTTGCGAGGTCGCCCGTGCGCAGCCATTCGCCGCGGAGGGTCTCGCGCGTCGCCTCGGGTCGCTGCCAGTAGCCGAGCATCGCGATCGGTCCGCGCACGACGATCTCGCCGACCTCGCCTTCGCCGACGTCGAGCCACGCCTCGACGGGGCCCTCGAGGGTCGACGGCTCGACGAGGCGGATCTCGGCGTGGGGCAGGGGGCGACCGACGCTGCCGGCCTTCGCGAGGGCGCGATCGGCGTCGAGGCAGGTGAGCAGCGAGGTCTCGGTCTGGCCGTAGCCCTGGATCATCGCGAGGCCACGCCGATGATAGGCGCGGATCAGCTCGGCGGGGGCGGCGGCGCCGGCGGTGAAGAGGAAGCGCAGCCGGCCGGGTACCTTCGCGCGCTGCTCGAGGGCCTCGAGCAGGCGCTGATGGGCGGTCGGCACGCCGCCGAGATAGCTGATCCCCTCGCGCTCGACCGCCTGCCAGACCCGCTCGGCGTCGAAGCCCTCCTGGATCACGAGGCCCGCGCCGCAGTAGAGCGCAGGCAGTGCCAGGATCTGCAGGCCGAGCGAATGGAAGAGCGGCACGGCGACGAGGACCCGGTCGCCCGACGTGATGTCGAAGCAGGCGCGGGCGTTGCGGTTGTTGAAGAGCGCCTTGCGGTGGGGGAGGAGGGCACCCTTGGGCAGACCCGTCGTGCCCGAGGTGTACATCAGGATCATCGGCTCTTCGGGACCGGGGGCGCGATCGAACCGCTCGGGCGAAACCGACGCGAGGGCACTCTCGTAGGCGTCGATGTCGCCGCCGACCTCGAGCCGCAGGGGCGTAGGCGCCTCGCAGGCCGCGAGGGCGCGGTCCGCG
>JANMTD010000619.1:0-4940 GCA_031390075.1 Deltaproteobacteria bacterium
TCGGCGCTCGCCTCGCGCAGCCAGATCGCGCCCTCCGCATCCCGCCGCGGACGCGGGACGCGCCGCCCAGCCTGCACGAGCTCGACGAGCCCCGTCTCGTTCGGGACCCGCAGACCCGGCGGCATCCGGGTCCAGGCGAAGCGCCCCTCGATCGTGTGGCTTCCCGGGCCGAGGCGCACGCGCGGCAGGCCGTCGACTTCGGCGACCGGTATTCGGCTGCCACCGACCCGCACGTCTTCGGGCCAGACCGGACCGCCGCCGCCCGGCAGTGCGACATCGGATTCCCGTGCGACGAAAACACTCTGGCGGAAACGCCCGCCCCGGGCATCGAGCTCGAGGGCGAGGCTCCCCGGCCAGATGCACGCGCGCGTCCCCTCGCCGTGCAGGAAGGGGCAGGCCTGATCCTCGTGGCCGCGCAGGACCCACTCGATCCAGGGCCGCAGCGGCAGGGGCACGTCCTCCCGAGCGAGAGGCTCAGCCGTTGCCGACGACGCCGTGAGCCCAACCAACATCATCAACGAGAGAGCCGCCCCGAGAACGCGTCCGACCTGTCGCATGCAGTCCCCCCGTGATCGCCCAGCGAATGGGACAGAGCCGGGCCACGACCGGTTCACCCCCGGCCGCTAGTCTAGGTCGATGCAGCGACTCGGCCCCTGGAATCCGTCGACCCTCGAGGCGCGAGTCGATCGCATGGAGTCGCTCGCCGCGATCCGGCAGCTGGCTTTCCGCTACGCGCTCTGCCTCGATTCGCGGGACATGACGTCGCTGGTCTCGCTCTTTCCAGAGGACGTGCGGGTCGGACGCGACGCGTCGGGGCGCGAGGCGCTCGAGCGCTGGTTCACGCAGACGATGAGCGCCATGCGGACGTCGGTGCACCTGATCGGCAACCACATCGTCGACTTCGACGACGCGGACCACGCCCGCGGCGTCGTCTACTGCCGCGACGAGCTCGAGCGGCCCGACGCCGGGCTCTGGCAGGTCGGCGTCCTGCAGTACTGGGATCGTTATGTCCGGATCGAGGGCGAGTGGTATTTCGAACGCCGGAAGTTCCACCGCTTCTACATCGTCGACGCCCTGACCCGACCGCGGGCCGGCGCCGGCCTCGACGACGATCCCCTGACGACGATCCAGCTCCCGGACGCCTTCCCGACCTGGGGCGAATTCTGGCGGCGCGTCGACGAAAAGGCCTAGCGCGATCGCGAGACGAGCTCGAGGTCGCTCTTCATCATGAGCTCGACGAGCGTTCCGAACGCGATCCGCGGCGTCCAGCCGAGTCGCTCGCGGGCCTTGCGCGGATCCCCGAGCAGCAGATCGACCTCGGCGGGGCGATAGAAGGCGGGATCGACATCGATCACGATCTGGCCCGTCTTGCGGTCGCGCCCGACCTCCGACCTCCCGCTGCCCGCCCACTCGATCTGCATGCCCGCGACGGCGGCGGCGTGCTCGACGAACTCCCGCACGCTGTGGGTTTCGCCGGTCGCGATGACATAGTCGTCGGCTTCGTCTTGCTGGAGCATCAGCCACATCGCCTCGACGTAGTCGCGCGCATGGCCCCAGTCGCGCTTGGCGTCGAGGTTGCCGAGGGATATCGGCTCCTGGCGTCCGTGCTTCAGGCTCGCGAGGCCGAGGGTGATCTTGCGGGTCACGAAGTTCTCGCCCCGGCGCTCGGATTCGTGGTTGAAGAGGATCCCGTTGCTGGCGTGCATGCCGTAGGACTCCCGGTAGTTGCGCACGATCCAGTAGCCGTAGAGCTTCGCGACGCCATAGGGCGAGCGCGGATGGAAAGGCGTGTCCTCGTTCTGGGGAATCTCGTGGGCCTTGCCGTACAGCTCGGAAGTCGACGCCTGGTAGAAGCGCGTCGGCAGCTCGTTCGCGCGGATACTCTCAAGCAGCCGCAGGACGCCCGTGCCATCGACGTCCGCCGTGTACTCCGGCTGTTGGAACGAGACCGCGACGTGGGACTGGGCGGCCAGGTTGTAGATCTCGTCCGGCCGCGTCTTCGCGATCACGCGGTTCAGGCTGCTCGAGTCTCCGAGATCGCCGTACTCGAGCGCATAGACCCGTCCCGCCTTCGTCGCCGCTTCGCGGGCGGCGTCGATCCGGCTGCGGTTGAAGAGCGAGGTCCTGCGCGCGATCCCGTGGACGTCGTAGCCCTTCTCGAGCAGCAGCTCGGCCAGATAGGAGCCATCCTGGCCCGTGATGCCGGTGATGACGGCGACCCTGCGATCGCTGCGATCGCTGCGATTGCGCGCGGCCATCAGACCATCCCTCCGTCGACCCGGACGAGGGTGCCGGTCGTAAAGCTCGAGGCGGGACTCGCGAGATAGAGCGCCGCCGTCACGATCTCGCTCGGCTGGCCCGCACGCCGGAGCGCATTCGGCATGCTGTCCCGAGCCGCCTGTGTCCAGGCCCGGGCGATGTCCGTGAGAAACGGCCCGGGACAGAGCGTATTCACGCGAACTCTTGGCCCGTATTCTGCGGCGAGCGAGTGGCCCATCGCGTTCAGCGCCGCCTTGGCGCTCGCGTAGGGGACGACGCCCGGCGTCGCCATCAGCGATCCGGACGAGGAGATGTTGACGATCACGCCGCCCTCGCCGTCGGCCATCCGCTTCGCGACCTGGCTCGCGAGCCGGAACGGCCCCTTGAAGTTGAGTCCGACGACGCTGTCGAAGAGCGCTTCCGTGACGTCGTGGCTCGCCATCGCCGGGCCGCTCCCGGCATTGTTCACCAGGATGTCGATGCGGCCGAACTCCCGGTAGGCGACCTCGATCAGCGCATCGATCGAGTCCCAGCGCCCCGCATGGACGGAAAGGGCCAACGCCCGGCGCCCGAGCTTCCGGACCGCCTCGGCGACCGCCTCGCAGGCCTCGAGCTTCCGGCTCGCGATGACGACGTCGGCCCCGCGCTCGGCGAAGGCCATCACCATCTCGCGGCCGAGCCCGCGGCTCCCGCCCGTCACGAGCACGATCCTGCCCGTGAAGTCGAAGAGCGGATCCACCTAGCGGACCAATCCTTTGACAGACGCCGGCATGTCCTTCGCGACCCGGATGATCGGGATGCCGGTCTGCGTGTTCGCCTGCATCTCGGTGAAGGCCCGCGGCAGGTCCTCGAAGGCGTAGATCTCCTTGTGGATGGTCGGCTTGAAGACGCTGCCGTAGAGGGCGGTCGCGGCCTCGATGCCGGGGATCGTGTCGTAGTGGGTGTGGTCGAGGGTGAGCTGTTTAGTCGAGGCGCCCGCGGAGTTGTATCTCACCATCGTGCCGAGCTGCCAGCCCGCCGAGACGTTGACGCCCGCGCGCGACGCCGCCGCGATGCCCGCCTCGAAGACGGGACCGCGCAGCAGATCGCACACGATGTGCATCCCCTGCCCGCCCGTCAGCTTCTTGATCTCGCCGCCGAAGGCCTTGACGTCGTCCTTGCCGGCGAAGCGATTGAAGCGCTTCTGGTCGATGCCGACGATGCCCTGGGCCTCGAGGGCTTTCCTTCGCTCGGGGCTGCCGGAGCAGAAGTAGGCGTTGTGGCCGCGATGCTTCGCGAGCATCAGGAAGAGCTCGGACACCCCGCCGCCGAAGCCCAGCACGTTCAGCGTCGCGAGCCGCTCCTGCGGGACCTTCACGCGGAAGATGCCCTCGGCCCGGCGCCAGAGGTGATAGGCGGTCGGCGCACGCAGCGGGAGCGCCGCGATCTCCCAGAGATCGAGGCCGCAGTCGAGGGGCGCGGGGACGATCTGCCAGTCGCCGACGACCGCCTCCTCCGCATACCAGCCAATCGATTCCGGCTGGTCGTAGGCCCATATCCGCAGCGGGTAGCCGTAGGCATCGGGCTCGCCGTTGCAGTGGGTCACGACGACGTCACCCGGCTTGAAGCGCTTCACCTCGGCACCGACCGCCGTCACCTCGCCGACGGCAGAGTTGCCGGGGTAGATCTTGCCGCCGCGCAGCTCGGTGATGTTGACGGTATCGGCGCTCGCGGCGTGATTGATGTTGTGCTCGGCGGAGACCGCGAGGATCCGGAGCTTCACGTCGCGGGGACCGACGGGACGCAGCTCGACGGTATCGAGGGCGATCACGCGGGCGACGTCGACCCGCTCGAGGTCGTCGCCGACCCGCGCGCGTTCGGCGGCGACGGCCTGGGCAGTGATGGAGAAGGCACGCGTCATCGGGAGTTCCTTTCGAATGGGAAGATCAAGGCGGAAGACAGCTCAGCCAGCGAGATAGGTCTCGCCGAAGGCCGCCAGGAATTCGAGCATCTCGGAACGGCCCGCCGTGGGCCGGTTGATCACGATCCAGGTAAAGCCGATGTCGGCGAGGCCGGCGAAGGCCTCGCGGTGGCGGTCGGCCTCGCGGCGCGGATCGCTGATCGTGCCGTCGAGATAGACCATCACAAAATCGAGCTCGACACCGCGGGGCGCTGCATTCTGCTTGACCTCGGCGATCTGCGCCTTCGTGTCCGCGGGCGAGCCCGGCGGCGGCGTCCGCACGGTCTTGAAGAGCGCATCACCGACCTCCGCGGGGGCGATCATCGGCATCCAGCCCTGGGCGCGCTCGGCGACGCGGCGGCGCGAGGCCTTCGAGTTGCCGCCGATCCAGATCGGAATCGGATTGCGCAGCGGCTTCGGCATCGCCTGGATGCCCTTCGCCTGAAAATGCTTCCCCGTGTAGTCGAAGGGCTTCCCGCTCCAGTGGAGCGGCAGGACTTCGAGCGCCTCGTCGAAGAGCGCGAGCCGCTCTTCGAAGTCGACGCCGAGCGCCGCGTACTCGGCCTTGAGGTAACCCGTCCCGACCCCGAGGATGAAGCGCCCGTTCGAGAGCCGATCGACCGTCGTCGCCGCCTTCGCGAGGAGCAGCGGATTGCGGTAGGGCAAGACCGCGAGATAGGTCAGCAGCTGGATCTTCGAGGTCACGGTCGCCGCGCCCCCGAGCGCCACGAAGGGATCGAGG
>JANMTD010000624.1:0-2204 GCA_031390075.1 Deltaproteobacteria bacterium
CAGAGCCAGGCTCGGACAATCTCCGTTGGCCCCACGGGGTCGTCGTCGCTTTTCTCTAGCGACTGGACCCGTGTCGATCGCCCCGCCGATCAAGTCCCATCTGGGCAAGCCGATCTAGCGACCGGAGCCCGACCACCGCTCCACACGAAAAAGACCGAGCGCCCGTTCTCGCTCTCGCGGCGAGGGCGTGGGGATTCGCATGAGCCTTGTCGGAAACCTCGAGGATCTCTCCCTCGGCGACCTGCTGCAGATTGTCAGCTTGTCGCAGAAGTCCGGCGTTCTTGCTCTCGAATCGGGGGCCGGAACGGGTCTGATCGTGTTTCGCGCCGGCCTGGTCCACGCCGCCGGGATCAAGGGTCGGTCGCCGGATCTGCGCGGGCTGCTCGTCTCCGCGGGACTGATCGAAGCGGACGGATTCGATGCGGCACTCGCAGCGGTCGGCGCCAAGGCGCCCGAGCTGCCGGCTCGACTCGCTGCGCACCTCGGCGTCGGTCTCGATCCGATCGATGCCCTGATCCGAAAATCCGCGGAGGCCGCCATCTTCGAGATGTTCGCCTGGGAGACGGGCGAGTTCAGCTTCGACGCTCGCCGGGAGGGCGACGGCGTCGAGATGTATCCCTGTCTGCAGAGTGGACTCAACGCCCAGTATCTCGCGATGGAGGGGATGCGACTGCGCGACGAGCAGGCGAGGGCGGAGCCGGCTCCCGAGATCGAGCTCTCCGATGAGCTCTTTTTCGGCTCGGATTCGCTCGAGACCGATTCCGATGCGGAGCTCGAGCTCGAATCCGAGCTCGCGGTCGAACCCGTCCCCGTTGCACGCGCGGCCCCCGTCGCCGCGACGGTCGTGGCGCACGTCGCCCCGGGTCCTCTTCACGAGGCAGTCGAGCTGGTGGCGGCGCGGGTGGCGACGCGTTCCGAAGTCGGTCCGTCGGACGGCCCTGTGCCGGCCTCGGATGCTTCGATGTCGAGCCGACCGGTCGTCGTGATCGAGCCCGACGCGATGGCGCTCGAATGGATCAAGGCCGGGATCGAGGGCCGGTTTGCCCGGGTTCACGTCTTCCAGCGCGCGGAGCAGGGGCTCGCGCGAATCCGCCAGTACCTGATCCGCGGCGACGTTCCGTTCGTCCTGATCGCGATCTCCGCGCCGACCGCTCCGCTCTCCCGAATCCATGGGCTCGCCGATTTCGTCACGCGCCGGCGCGCGCAGGCGCCGCGCATCGTCGTCGTCGGGCTGCGAGAAGAGAGTGCCGTGCGGGTCGAGGCCGTCCCGTCGTATCTGGACGCGGTCCTCACGCGCCCGCCGCGCAAGCAGCTGCGCGGCGCTTCGGCCGGTGATGCGGCGGCGAAGTCCGAAGCACTGGCGCGCGAGCTCGCCGAGATCGTGTCGCGGAGGAGCTCGGGGGTGGTGGCCGCGCCCACGCCTACGCCCACGCCTGCCAAGGACAAGAACGTCCCGCCTGCGGCCGCGCCGGGCGCGAACGACGCGCTGTTCGCGAACGCGCGGTCGCAGAACGAAATCTTCACGATCGCCCTGGACGCGGCCGCGCGGATCTTCGCGCGCGCGGCGATCCTCGTCCTGCGCGATGACGAGCTCTTCGCCGTCGCCGGCCGCGGGATCGAAGCCCTCGAGGTCGACCCGCTCTCCACATCCCCCCGCTTCTCGTGTCGTGTCCCCGACGCCGGCCTGCTCCGGCAGGTCATCTCCGCGGGGCGGCCGATCACGACGAGCCCGCGATCCGAGGCCGACCGGCTCTTCGTGGCGATGTTCGGTCCGATCGAGCCGAAGGCGGTCTATCTGGCGCCGATCCGCGTCCCGGGCGGTGGCCTGGCCATCCTGTACGCCGATCAGGGCGGGACCCGTCGCCCCACGTCCGACACCGCCCCACTCGAGCAACTGCTCGAGGAGGCAAGTGACGTGCTCGAGCGAATCGCCGCCCATCGGGCGGAGGGTGAAGCCCGGACGACGTCCTCGTGAAATCCCGAGTGCGGGGATAGCGACCCTCGATCTCAAGACTGCCGATCGATTGCCGATACCCGAAGACGAATTGCGGCGCCGGGTCATCCGCGTGCCGGGAGGCGCTCGTGAAACGCATCCTGATCGTGGAAGACTCCGCGACGATGAGATCCCTCATCGCAGCGAGCCTCGAAGAGCTCGCGGTGCCGGTCAAGATCGTCGAGGCGAAGAGCGGGTTCGAGGCTCTGCG
>JANMTD010000019.1:0-1786 GCA_031390075.1 Deltaproteobacteria bacterium
TCCGTCGGGCCGCCCGAGTCCACCGGTGACGAGGGTCGCGCCCTCTTCGATGCCCTTCTTGATCAGCGCCTGGATCTTGTTCCACTGTACTTCGCTGACGTCCGGCCCGAGCCGCGTATCCGCCGCGAAGGGATCGCCGACCTTGAGCGACTCGGCCGTCGCCTTCGCGATCGCGACCGCCTCGTCATGGCGCGACGCCGGCACGAGCATGCGCGTCGGCGAGTTGCACGACTGACCGCTGTTCAGCGTGCAGGCCATCATGCCGCCGCCGATCGCGGCCTGCATGTCGACGTCGTCGAGGATGATGTTGGGCGACTTGCCGCCGAGCTCCTGGGTCACGCGCTTGACGGTCGGCGCCGCGGCACGGGCGATCTCGATGCCGGCCCGGGTCGAGCCGGTGAACGAGACCATGTCGATCTCGGGATGCGTCGAGATGGCCTGGCCGACGGTCGGGCCGTCGCCGTTCACGAGATTGAAGACACCCGCCGGGACACCGGCCTCGTGCAGGATCTCCGCGACGAGAATGCCGTTCAAAGGCGCGACTTCCGTCGGCTTCAGGATCATCGTGCAGCCCGCCGCCAGCGCCGGCGCGACCTTGCACATGATCTGGTTGATCGGCCAGTTCCAGGGCGTGATCAGCCCGCAGACGCCGACCGCCTCGCGCCGGATCAAGGTCTTGCCGTGCATCTTCTCGAACTCGTAGGTCTTGAGCACCTCGATCATCGCCGAGAGATGCCCGAGTCCCGTCCCCGCCTGGGCCACCTTCGAGAGCCAGAGCGGCGCCCCCATCTCGCGGGAGATCGTCTCGGCCATCTCGTCGTAACGCTTCTGATAGGCGACGACGATCGCGCCGAGAAGCGCAAGCCGCTCTTCGCGCGTCGTCTGCGAGAAGGTCTCGAACGCGCGGCGCGCGGCCTTCGCGGCGAGGTCGACGTCCTTGGCGCTCCCGAGCGCGACCTGGGCGATCGTCTCCTCGGTCGCGGGATTGATCACGTTGCAGGTGCGGCCCTCGACCGGGTCGACCCAGCGTCCGTCGATGTAGAACTGGAGCTTCTTCTGCATGTCGTTCTCTCCTCTAGCCCTGGGCCGGCAGGATGATGGACTGATACTCCGTGTAGGGACCGATGCCTTCGGGGCCGAGCTCGCGGCCCAGGCCCGATTTCTTGAAGCCGCCGAAGGGCGCGTGGAAGTCGAGGATCGTGGCTGAGTTGACGGCGACGCAGCCGGTTCGGACGCGGGCCGCGATGTCGGCGGCGTGCTCGATGTCCTTCGTCCAGACCGAGCCGCAGAGGCCGTAGGGCGAGTCGTTCGCGATCGCGACCGCTTCGTCCTCGTTCGAGTACGGGATCACCGAGAGGACCGGCCCGAAGATCTCCTCCTGCGCGATCTTCATCGAGTTGTCGACGTCCGCGAAGACCGTCGGCTCGATGAAGAAGCCGCGCTCGAGGCTCTTCGGCACACCGCCGCCGCAGACCGCGCGAGCGCCCTGCTCCTTGCCCGAGGCGAGATAACCCGCGATGCGGTCGCGCTGCCGCGCGCTCACGACGGGCCCGATGTTCGTCGCGGGATCCATCGCGTCGCCGAGCTTCATCGCCCCGACCGCCGCCCCGAGCGCCTCGACGATCTCCTTGTAGCGCGAGCGCGGCGCGAGGATCCGCGTCTGCGCACCGCAGGCCTGACCGTTGTTCAAGAGCGCCGAGCCGAGCAGCGGCTGGAGGGCCGTCCCGAGATCGACGTCGTCGAGGAGGATCGCCGCGGACTTGCCGCCGAGCTCGAGGGTGCAGCG
>JANMTD010000021.1:0-11273 GCA_031390075.1 Deltaproteobacteria bacterium
ACTGGATCGACCGGCTCGCGAGCTGAGCGACGAGGGTCTGCAGGAGGTGATCCACACCGCGGCCCGCGGCGAGTCGGTCACCTGCATCCTCCTCAACAACGGCGTCTTCGGCGAGACCGGCGGTCACATGACGGCGACGACCGTGCTGGGCCAGCGCACGAAGAAAACCATCGATGTGCCCGACCGGCTGGTTCGTGCCGACGGCGAAGGGGCCGGAATATCTCGACGAGCAGCTCGGCGCGGTACGCGAGGTCGGGGAAATCAAGAAGGACGGGGTTTTGATCGAGCGCAAGCCGTCGCCGACGCGTTGAGCGACCGGCGGGGCTCATCGCCCAACGCGGGACGGTTGCCCGACTACGACCGCACTCCCCATCCAGAATGGTTCACGATCTCGCCTGGACCACCGACGCTCCGCGCCGCTCGGCCACGAAACGCCGGAGATACTCCCTGCTCGGGCGTTCGACGAGCCGCCACGTACAGAATGACACCACGAGAACCAGCGCAACCAGCAGCACGAGGGTCGCGCTGCCCCCCGGCAGCATCAGGTCAGCGTCCGTGCGCTGTCCCATGAGCTGCACGTAGACCAGACTGACGATCTCGCGCACGAACGTGTGGCACATATAGATCGAGTAGGACATCTCGCCTAGCAGGATTGCCGGGTAGGTATTCAGGACTCGCGTGGCGAGCTGCCGGTTCTCGGCGGCAGCCAGGATCAGGGTGACGAACCCCGGGATCACCCATAAATCATGCAGCTGGAATTGCATCACGAGCACGATCCAAAGCGTCGCCAGCACGAAGATCCGATCGCGCGAGAGGCCATCGCGCAGCGCACCCGACGCATAGAGCCGGTAGGCGAGCACCCCCAGGAAGAACTCGCAGGCACAGCGAACGAAGCCGTAGTCGACCGTGACATCGAGGGCGCCCAGGCCCGGTGTCGTCACGACGAACGCGAGGCCATAGAGGAGCGCCAGCGACGAAGCGGCAATCGCAGCTCGGTAGATCGGCGAGGCGAGATAGATCGTGGTCACGAGAAACGGAAAGAGCAGATAGACCCACCACTCGGTGCTGATCGACCACGACGGGCCGTTCCACGTGAGCTCGTGATGCAGGTGCATGCCCTGCAGCAGAAAAACGTTCGACGCGATGGCTTTCACGCTCGTCGCTTCGGTTGCGAAGGGTTGACGCGCGCCGTGTCCGGTGATCTCTGCCAGGCCAGACTTGGCGAGATCCAGGAGCACCCACATCGTCAACATGAAGAGATGCAGCGGGTAGATCCGAGCGAATCGGGCAAACAGGAACCGGGCGTAGTCCGGACGCGTCACGCGCTGGCCGACGAAGGTGTGTCCATAGACGTGGGTGAGGATGAAGCCGCTCAGGATGAAGAAAAGGTCCACGAACAAGTAGCCCTTCGCGATGAAGGGCAGGGTCGCCTCTGCGGGCCAACTCGAAACGACCAACTTGTCGAAGTGGAATACGACGACGGCGAGCGCGGCGATGCCCCTGAGCGAGGTGAGCGCACCGAGCTGTGCGGGGGTCCGGGTTGGCAACGGAGCGCCGGCGATGGAAAGCCGCGCAGCGGGGAGAGTCACCACCGGGAGTTCTCCGTGAGGACGACCGTCGTGTCGACAGTCGATCGCCGTCTGAGTAGGCCGTCTTGGGGGGGCGTGGGGGATAGGTGGTATCAGCGGCGTTTTCGGTATCGCTGCCGAGACCCATTATGTCACCGGCGCCGCGTTCGGGGCAAGGAGTCCACTGCCGCATCGAGCGGAGGACGACCGGCTTGCCCTCCCGAGCCCTCGGGCGCACTTGTCCTTGCCACCGCGACGCTGGCGGTGTTCGCGCGTCGGCGCCCGATCGCTTCGCCCCAGACGAATCTCCCCCAGCGATCCACTCCCCACATGAACGTACTCCTCTCACTCCGGCAGCCTGAGCTGCGCCGACCCCATTGTGTCGTCCTCTTTGGCTGTTCAGGCCGAGGGATGGGGCGGATGACCGTCCTGACTGAGAATCCAGCATCCGTTAGGATCGCGTTCCCCGGCGACGCGGATCCGCGAATGCTCCGGAGCTGCCCTATCACGACGGAGAACCCATGCCGCTCGGACCGATGGACGATTTCCTGGCCCACCAGACGCCCGAGACCTTCGACCACGTCTCCACCGGCGACCGTGCCTTCTACGACCGCTACTACTTCAATTGCCATTCCTGCAGCGACGAGATCTTCCTGATCACGGGCATGGGCCAGTACCCGAACCTCGGTGTCCTCGACGCCTTCGTGACGGTTTCCGTGGGCGACAAGCACTACTGCGTGCGCGCGTCCCGCGAGCTCGGCCACGACCGGCTCGACACCTCCGTCGGCCCCTTCTCGGTCCAGGTCGTGAAGGGCCTCGAGACCCTGCGCGTCGCCTGTGCGCCGAACGAGTGGAACGTCGACTTCGATCTGACCTGGAACGGTTTCGTGCCCGCGCTCGAGGAGCCCGTGACCCTTCGACGCGTCGGAAATCGACTGACGGAGCACACGACCCGCTTCGCGCAGGTCGGCAACTGGTCCGGCCGGATCCGCGTCGACGGTCGGACCTTCGAGGTCACGCCCGATCGCTGGAAGGGCGCGCGCGACCATTCCTGGGGTGTGCGGCCGAATACCGGCGAAGCGGAGCCGCCGGGCATCCTCGCGAAGTACCGACCTGCGGGCGAGTTCGGGCATTTCCACAACTGGATCCCGATGCAGTTCGACGACTTCATGATCAAGGTCTATTTCGACGAGGACGCGAACGGCAACCGACACATGGAAGAGGCGGTCAAGGTTCCGAAGCTGGGATCGAACGAGCCGATCGTCCACCTCGGCAGCCCGAAGCACGAGATCTCGTTCAAGCCCGGGACCCGCGAGATCGCGAAGACGCGCCTGCGCTTCGCGCACACCGATCTGGAAGCCGTCGGCACGCCGCTGCGCACCAACTATCTGCTGGGCGGATCCGGCTACCGCCCGGACGGCCGCTGGGGCCTCGGTCATTACCAGGGGCCGCTCAAAGTCGAGGGTCTCGTCTGGGACCTGCGCGATTCGAAGCAGTTTGCCGAGATCCAGGGACTGAACGAGATGCTATGCCGCTGGGAGCTCTCGACCGGCGAGGTCGGTTACGGCATGCACGAGAACGCCTGCTTCGGCGTGTACCGCCCCTACGGCTTCCTGACGATGGATGCGGTCGCGCCCTGACGGCGCCGGCCTGCGGTCACCGCCGCCTCACCCCTTCTTCCAGAGCGGCTCCGGAATCTCGAACCCGAGCGGCCCGGTCCACGAATTGCGCGAGGCGACCTCATGGGCCGGCCTTCGCGGCGCAACCCCCCATTTCCCCGTCGGGTAGCCGAAGGTCACGCAGCAGTTGAAGTTCCAGCCGCCCTCGTCCGGGACGCCGAGGATCTTCTTCAGCTCGTCGATCTTGAGGAAGAAGGCGCTCGTCAGCGAGCTGCCGACACCCTCGATGCGCGCCGCCAGCATCGCGTTCCAGACGGACGGGAAGATCGAACCGCCCGACGTATCGAACTGGCAGAAGGCGAAGAGCAGGAGCGGCACTTCCTCGAAGTGCTGCGCGAGATGATCCGCCGAGCGGTACATCTTCATGAATTCGATCGACTCGGGGGCCTTCGGCGCCGCATCGGCGGCGTCGCGGCGCGTCTTGTAGAAGCTGTTCCAGACGGTGTCCATGCAGCTGCGGTAGAGGGGCGCGAGCTCCGCCTTGACGGCGGGATCGTCGACGAGCATGAAGCGCCAGCCCTGGGTATTGCCGCCGGAGGGGGCGCGGATCGCCGCGTCGAGGATCTTCTTCTGCACCAGCGCGGGAATCGGATCCTTCTTCAGTCTCCGCATCGCGCGTGTCGTGTAGAGGGCCTCGTAGGCGTCCATTTCGTGCTCCTTCGTATTCGGCATTCGACCAGATCGTGCGGACGGGTGACCCGCCTCGCGGCCGGACTCCGGTATCCGGGTCCGGCGGTCCGGCGACGATAACAGCCTCGGCGCGCGTCGGGCCACCGCCGTGTATCGTCGCCCGACGGGAGCAAGGCGACGACCCGGCGCCTCGGCGCCCTCGGCCCTCTCGCGCAAGAGGGAGGTTCGCGTGTTCTACGGCTGGGTCATGGTCGCGGTCGCCTTCGTCACGCAGTTCATTTCGTCGGGCGTCATCTTCTACACGTTCGGCATCGCGCTGAAGGAATGGACCGTCGAGTTCGACACCGGTCGGCTCGGCGTGTCGGGCATCCACTTCGTGATGCCGTGGGCCGGTGCGGTGATGGCGCCGTTCGTCGGCCGGCTGGCGAGCGCAGGCCATCTCCGCCTGCTGATCCCGGCCGGCGCCGTCGCCGCGGGGCTCGGATTCTGTGCGATCTCCCAGGCGACCTCGCTCTGGCAGCTCTACGTCGTCTACCCGCTGCTGATGGCCTACGCCGCGGGGACGCTCTCCGGTGTCGGAGCCTCGACGCTGGTCGTGAACTGGTTCTCGCGGACCCGGGCGACGGCCCTCGGCATATCACAGATCGGCGCTTCCGCAGGCGGCATGATCATGGCGCCGCTCACGGTTTCGCTCTTTGGCGTCCACGGCTGGCGAAGCGTCTATCTCGGATTCGGGCTCGTGATCCTCGCCATAGCACCCCTGCTCGCCTGGCTGATCGTCGGCCGTCCTACTGATCGCGGCCTGCATCCCGACGGTGTCGCAGCGCCAGCGGCGCCTTCAGGAAGTGCCGTCGCGCCGGGCTCTCCCCCTGTCGCCGGCAGCGCCCGCCTCGCCCTGCGCGACCCCAACCTCTGGCTGATCGCGTTCATCACCGGCGTCGGCTTCATGCTCTCGAGCGTCGTCGTGACCCACCTGGTCGCGATGGCGACAGACGCCGGCGTCGAGCCGCTGCGCGCGTCGCGACTGCTCGCGATCATGGCGACGGTCGCCGCGTTCGGGAAGATCGTGTTCGGCCGCCTCGCCGATCGCGCCGGCGAGCGGACTGCCTACGCGGTCTCGATCGTGCTCGAGATGATCGCGCTCGGCGGGATCCTGCTGCTCCCGACGAGCCTCGCACTCGAGGGCATCACCGCGGTCCTCGGCCTCGGAATTGGCGGCAACCTGCCCCTCTCCGCGGCGCTGATTGCCCGGACCTTCGGCCCCACCGCCTTCGGCCCGATGATGGGCTTGAAGACGATGCTGATGACGCCGCTCGTCGCGACGGGCACCCCTTTCGCAGGCTGGATCTTCGACGAGACGGGGAGCTATCGAATCGCCTTCTCCGTCTTCCTCGGCCTCGTCCTGCTGTCGCTCCTGGCGCTCTGGCGTGTTCGGCCTCCCCGCGTTCAGCCCTGAAGGCGCGCACGCGATTCGAAGGTGCCGAATCGCGGACTGCGGCCGTCTGGAAGGCCCGAGGTTCCCCGACGAGCCGATCGGATCCCCTCCAGCCTGGCTCAATCGAGTCCTGCCTCGCCAGAGATCATAAAATGGTAAGGTCGCCGACGGGCCGAGGGAGTTATCGTCGTCGAACTGGAGCGGTTCAACGTTCGCTCGAGACCGAGGGCCCCATGCGATCCAATCTCACGACATTGTTTCTCATCCTCGTGGCCGGAACCGGATCGGCATCGGACGGCGTCCTCGAGATCAACCAGACGTGCGCAGTCGAGACTGGATGCTTCGCCGGCGACGGGCCGGGGCTTCCCGTGCAGATCACCGCGACGGGGAGCTACCAGCTGACGGGAAACCTGACGCAGACCAGTCCGAACGTCTCCGTCGTCCAGATCGCGTCTTCGCGGGTCAGCCTGGATCTCAACGGCTTCGCGATCCTGGGAACGAATACCTTCTTCGGCACGAGCTGTTCGGCTCCCGGCGGAGGCGCCGGAATCGTCTCGGTCGTTGGAACGCACGACATCACAGTCTCGAACGGCACCGTCCGCGGGATGGGAAGCACGGGGGTCGCCCTCAGCCAGTCGTGGGAGGCGCGAGTCGACGGGGTGATTGCGGAGCACAATTGCGGGGACGGAATCGCGGTCTCGTACGTCGCAATGGTGACCGACAGCTCCGCGCATTACAACGGCTTCGTCGGATTCCGCCTGAATGCCGCGAGTCGACTGTCGAACTGCTCCGCCCTCGTCAACGGCCAGCACGGGATCGTTGCGCCCGAAGGCACCGTGAACATCGATCGTTGCGTCAGCATCAACAACAATGGCGCCGGCATGCTCCTGGACACCGTAGGCGTCCGTTCCGGATCGCTGGTGCGCGACAGTCGGGTCGAGTCGAACGGTGGGCCGGGGATCAACGTCGGGAATTTCGTGAACCAGTTCGACAACGGATCCCTGGTCCTTCGCACATCGGCGACCGAGAACGGAGGATTCGGAATCGGACTCCTTCCAGTCGGGTTCGTCACGATGGAAGCGAACGTAGGCACGCCACTCTCGTCGAATACCCTGGGCTTGGCCTGCTACGTGAACGAAACCGCCAGATTGTGCCCGTGACGACGCGTTCTCGGTCCATGCTCGACCGTATTGCGGTGTCATCACCCGAAGGAGAAGTGCCACCATGCGACGAACCTCGACCTGGGCGTTGCACCTCACGCTACTCGCGCTCTGGGTCCCCGCCGAAACTCAGGCCGCGGACGGCGTGCTCGAGGTCAATCAGACGTGCGCCGCCGGAGCCGGTTGCTTCGCGGGCGACTCGGCCGGCTACCCGGTGCAGATCGTCGGCGGCGGAAGCTATCGGCTCACGAGCAACTTGACCGCCCCGAATCAGAACACGACGTTGATCCTGGTCAGTGGGGCGGGGGTTCGAATCGACCTCAACGGCTTCACGCTGCAGGGAACCAACGTATTCTCCGGCCCGGGAGGCTCGTGCTCGGCAGCGGGAACGGGATCGGGCATCGGCGCAAGCGCCAACGACCTGGTCGTATCCGACGGAAGCATCGTCGGCATGGGGAACCACGGCATCGACATGGGCACGGGGTCGAGCGGCGACCGGGTCGAGCGGGTGACCGTGATGGACAGCTGCGGCATCGGCATCCGCGTTCCGTTGAGTTCCCTCGTGAGCCGGAGCATCGCTCGCAAGAACGGCTCACATGGGATCGTCGCTAATTCCGGCAGTCGCGTCGTCGACAGCATCACCGACGTGAATGGCGGGACCGGCATCCGCATGTCGGAGACCGGGGACATGACGGTGGAAGGATGTGTCGCGGTGTCGAACGGCCAATATGGCATCCTCGCCGGAGCGCGGTCCCTCGTCCGCGGGAATCTCGCCGCAACGAACGTCATCCACGGCATCGGCGCCCTCGGGCGATCCGAAGTGATCGAGAACGCCTCCAATAGGAATCTCGATCGCGGAATTTCGATGTTGGGATCCCTCGCGTCGAGCGACGCAACCGCCATGGGTCTCAACGTGGCCATGCTGAACGGGACGCTCAACTTCTCGGGTGGCGTATTGATCGGATGCAATATGCAACAAGGCCTGGTCAAGACCTGCCCATGAATCTGCCGTCGAACGAATCGGTCGCCGCTTGATACGTGATCCGGTCGGGTCGCTTCGAGGGCGACCGACGGATCCGGACCTCTGTCTGAATCGGCTTAAAATCTCACCTCGAGGCCGATCGCACGGCCCCGCCGCGGGGCCGCGACCAGGGATGACGGCGGCCCTGGCTACGCTGATGCGTGTTCCGGAGCAGCCTGTTGGATGCAATCGAGCCTGCAGAGAGCCGACGGGTCGATCGCTGCGCCTCGCGGCTCGCGCGGATGGGACTCGTCGCGATCGGTGTCGCCGGCTTGCTGGCCCTGCTGACCGTTCCCGGAACCCTCGCCCGCTGGTGGCTGACCCAGGACGCGGTCGAGCACCTCGCGATCGCGAACGCGTGGGTGCATGGCGCGGGCTTCGTGGATCCCGTGCAGTGGACGTTCTCGATCGGCGGCGCGGTCCCCTACCCGGCGCTCGCGATGCGGGCGCCGGCGATCTCGTGGCTCGCAGCCATTCCGCTCGGCCTCGGCGCGACGCTCACGAGCACGATGGTATTCCACGCCCTCTGGGCGAGCGCGATCGCCGGCACGCTCGTTCCCGTCGCGCGGCGCTGCGGGCTACGCGGGCCCGCGGCGCTCACTTCCGCCCTGCTCTTCGCGACGACGCCGGCGTGGCTCTCGATCTCTCGCCACGTGTGGACCGAGGCGACGGCGCTGTTGGCCTTCCTGCTCGTGCTTGCGACCGCGCGCGGCGCCGTACAATCCCTTCGCGGATCGATGTCATGTGCCGCGATGACCTTCCTCGCCTCGCTCTGCCGACCGAACCTCGCCGTCCTGGCCCTCGCCGTCGTGGTCGCGGGAGCCTGGCAGCTCGGCTGGCAGCGGACGCGCACGAATCGGCCCCTGCTCGCCTATGTCGGGGCGCTCATCGCCGTATCGATCCTCTACCGCGTCGTCGCGACGTGGCTGACAGGAGAGGTGCCCAATTCGCGCTATGGCGCCCTCTTCCAGGTCCTGACGACGACCGACGTCTGGGACTACGGCCGGATCTATCCGGGTCCCTGGGCCTTCGTGACGAGTCATGTCCCAGAGCTCGCAGCGCGGGCCGCCAGGACGGCCGGCGATCTCGTGCGCGTGCTCTGCCTCGAGCCGACCTATCACGGGCTCGGATGGCTCGCCCTCCCCGGCTTCGCGTGGGCGCTGATGCGTGATGGCGAGCACGCCCTCGAGCGTCGCGTCGCGGCCCTCTCGGGCCTGGGCCTCGCCCTCGTTGCGATCCTCTACCACGACGTCGACCGCATCCGCTTTCCGATCTTCACCGCCGTGACCGCCGCGCTCTGCGGCGTCGGGGGCATCGACGATCTGGTCCGATATTTCGAGTCGAGGCGCGCCGCGGGCACGAGCGCCGGACGGGACGGAGCGAAGCGGCTACGCAACTGGGCCTGGGCGCCGCTCGCGGTCCTGGCCCTGCCGCTCTGGACGACGCTTCCCGGATCGATCGCGCAGGCCGCCACGGAATGGAGGGCCTATCGCACGAGTGGGACGACGGAGCAGCTCTGGCCCGCTCGGGACGCGCTGCTTCGACCGCTCTGTCGCATGCTCGAGCCCGACGCGATCATCGCGAGCTTCGATCCGTGGACCACGCATCTGTGGTGCGGCAACGCTGCGATGATGCTTCCGCGGGATCTCGTTCGAGCCGATCTCCTGGCGTCGTTTCTCGACCGAGAGCAGCCGCGCTATCTGATCGCGCCGGCACGCTATCCCGGCCTGCGCGAATCCGACCGACTGCGTCCGATCGCACGGCGCGGAGACGTCGTCGTATACGAGGTCGTCCCCATCGACGCGGGGACCGATGTCGCAACGCGCGCAGGGACAGGGTCGCGGGTCTGGGCTGCTCCGCCGCCGCTCGCCTGCGCGGGGCGCGCGGCCGATTGCACGAGAGCGGGGAGCGGTTGATCCGACGGAGCCGCGAGATCCGCTAGCCGCAGCAGCCCTCGACCGTCCGGGCCACGGCATCCGCGCTCGACTCGCCCGGGGCCGGCGAGCCCGAGAACGTCTCGCTGTTCTCGAGCACCCTGTACCACTCCCAACGCAGCCCCTGCGGCTCGACCGTCCAGACCTTGTCCTGCTTCGCATAGCAGCAGGTCGTCTCGTCCTCGACCAGGGTCTCGAGCCCCGCCGCCTTGAGCCGCTCGGTCGCCGCCGTGACGGCCTCGCCGTCGAAGACCTCGACGCCGAGGTGATTCAGGCGCTCCGGGGCGTCCTTGACCTCGAAGAGCACGAGCTTGAGCGGCGGGTTCTCGATCGCGAAGTTGGCGTAGCCGGGCTTGCGCTTCGCGGGCGCAGTCGCGAAGAGCTTCGAATAGAAATCGATCGCCTGGTCGATGTCGTCGACGTTGAGGGCGAGCTGCAGTCTCATCGCGGTACTCCTTTTTTCATTGATCGTGGGACGGGCCGCAACCGTTCATGCCGCGGCAGCAGTTCTCGCCGAGATAACCGACCACTTCGGCGATCACGGCGAAGTCGGGCGCATAACGAATCGAGCGCCCCTCGCGTTCGCTCGTCACGAGCCGCGCGCTGCGCAGCTCCTTCAGATGAAACGAGAGCGTCGCCGGTGGAATCTCGAGCTCCACCGCCAGCTGCCCGGCCGGAACCCCGATCGCCCCGGCCCGCACCAGCCGCCGGAACACGTCGAGGCGCGTCTCATGGGCGAGGGCCGCGAGTGCGGCGATGACTTCTTGCTTTTCCATATTTCTATATCTATCGAAATATGAGGCGGATTTCGAGAGGGCTCGTTGATTTTTTTTCGAGACGGGCCAGGACTCGCTTTGGTTTCAAGGAGTTGCGGGGCTCTTTGCCGCCCGGCCTCGCCGGGCCTGAGACCGGCCAATCGTCCGGCGCTGCCGAAGACGCACCGCGGGACCCCGAGGCTGGGAATCCCCTGGACCGGGAACCCTCAGAAGAGGTCGCCCTGCTTCGGACCCGAGTCCGGCCGGCCGCTCGATCCCGACCCGCCTGGCGAGCTCGGCTTCGCGGGTCGCGCGGTCGCCGACGGCGAATCCGCATCGTCGCTCGCCGGCTTGCGCGAGCCCGCGCCCTTGCCGGCCGGCCCCGGAACGAAGCGCACCTTCGAAACCGACTTCGGCGCCATGCGCGCGCCCCGCGCCGTCGGGCTCGTCAGTTCGAGCGTGCGGAGATCGAACTTCATCTCCTTCAACCGCTGGCGCTTCGCCGGCACGAACTCCATCTCGACTGCGCCCGTCTCGCCGGCCGCCAGCAGCAGATCGATCTTGCCGTCCTTGTCCTTGATCAGCTGGTACTCGCGGTTGCGGATGAACTTCTCGATCCGGATGCGCTTCGCGAAGGCCATCTTCTTCTTGTCGCGGTAGACGACCGTGAACTCGACGCCCTGCTCGGGATCGAAGACCTCGGCATACAGGAGAGGCGCGGTGAAGAGGACCTTTTCGGGGGCGGTCATGATGCGATAGGTGCCGTCCTTCGCGATCGCGAGCACGTTCTCGAACTCGGAGACGTTGAGCTTGAAGAGCTCGCCGCGGACCTCCGTCCCGAAATAGCTCGTCTCCTTGTCGTACGAGAGCTTCAGGTTCTGGCGGGCGACGGCTTTCTTGTCGACGGCTTCGATCTCGGTGATGCGGGTCTTGCGCGGGTAGCGCGGGCCGTACTTCTTCAGCATCCCCTCGAGATAGAGGATGGTCGTCTTGACCATGTTCTTCAGCTTGCGGTCGATCTCGGCGATCTTCTTGTCGATCTCCTCGATCTCTTTGCGGTTCTTCTCGATGTCGTAGGCCGAGATCCGCCG
>JANMTD010000041.1:0-7707 GCA_031390075.1 Deltaproteobacteria bacterium
GGGCATGATCGAGCTGCCGGGCTCGTTGGCCGGCAGCACGAGCTCCGCGATCGCCGTCCGCGGTCCCGAGCCGAGCAGGCGCACGTCGTTCGCGATCTTCGTGAGCGCGACGGCGAGGCCGCGCAGGCTTCCATGCAGGTCGACGAGGGCGTCGTGGGCGGCGATGCCGGCGAACTTGTTCGCGGCGACGCGAAACGGGAGCCCCGTCGCCTGCGCGAGCAGCGCGACGGCGGCGGCGGCGAAGCCGGCCGGGGCATTCAGGCCGGTCCCGATCGCGGTGCCCCCGAGCGCAAGCGCGTACACGTCGACCTGCGCGTGCTCGATCGCGGCGATAGCGCGCGTGATCTGCGCCGCGAAGACGCTCCATTCGTCGCCGGCCCGCATCGGGACGGCGTCCATCAGGTGTGTGCGTCCGACCTTGATCACGTCGTGGAAGGCGCGCGACTTCTCGTCGAGGCCCTGCGCGAGGGCGCGCAGCGAGGGCAGCAGCGACCGCGAGATCTCCTCGCTGACGGCGACGTGGATCACGGTCGGGATCACGTCGTTCGAGGACTGGCTCTGGTTGACGTGGTCGTTGGGATGCACGGGCTCTTTGCTGCCGAGGCGACCGCCTAGCATCTCGATCGCCCGATTCGAGATCACCTCGTTCGCGTTCATGTTGGTCTGCGTGCCCGAGCCCGTCTGCCAGACGACGAGCGGAAAATGCGCGTCGAGCCGTCCCTCGATCACTTCGTCGGCGGCGGCGACGATCGCCCGCGCGAGGCCCTCGTCGAGCCCGCCGAGCGCCGAATTAGCCTCCGCCGCGGCGCGCTTCACGCGTCCGAGCGCGCGCAGGAAGGGCCGCGGAAAGCGCTCCTCGCCGATCTCGAAGTAGCGCAGGCTGCGCTCGGTCTGGGCGCCCCAGTAGCGGTCGGCGCGCACTTCGAGCTCGCCCATCGAATCCGATTCGATGCGGGTCGGGGTCTTCTCGGGCATGAGGCTCCTCGCTCCGATCGTCGAAAGGGGTCGAAAGGGGGCGCACGGATGGCAGCGCGTTCCCCGCGACACTACGCTCGGCGCCGCGATTCGCCACTGCACTGCGGTTCGCGGGGGGAACGACGAGGTGAAGGGCGGGAAGAAGAAGGGTGAAGGCGCGGTGCGCGCCTTCGATCCCGAGGATTCGTTCCGGCTGCTCGCCGACCCGGTCGCGCAGTGGCTCGACTGGGAAGAGCAGGCGAACCTGATCGGCTTCCGGGTCAGCACGGTGCCGGTCGAGGTCGAGCTCTCGAAGATCGCCCGCGACGATCTCGAGGTCCACATCCTGCCCGGCGCACCGGCCGTGATCGTGAAGCGCTTCCTGCGCGGGAAGCATGTGCTGTGCGCGCGCCATCCGCTGAATCAGGATCCGGCGGTCGCCTGGCAGACGACGCCCGTCGCCGAGCGCTGGTCGGCGCGCTTCACGTCCTCGCGCACGCTCGCGATGTACGGGCCGGAGAGCGGCGCGGGCCTCTTCTCGCTGAAGCTCGCGACGGACCATCCGCATCCGGATTTCCTGCAGCCCGAGAAGACGAAGCTCCGCGCGGAGGCGATGGACGCCGTGCGCTGGGCCCATCTGCTCGAGCGGGTCGATGCGCTGCTCCCCCCGCTGACGGGGGCGCGGCTGATTCCCGAGATCCTGGTCGTGCTCGAGCGCGGCGGAGAGGCGGGCTTCCTGGTGCGCGATCTGCGCTTCTTCCAGGACGGGAGTTATTCGCTGCCCGCGCTCTCGCTCCCCTTCGTCGGCCCGCAACTCGCCCGGGCGCGCGGGGAGAGCCTCGCCGCGTTCGGGCGCGACCATTATGCGGCGCCCGTCGGCCGCGGGAAGGCGCGGCTGCTGCTGCGCTACGGGCTCTGGTTCGAGACGCCGAATCCGCAGAACCTGTTGCTGCGATTCGACATGGGCCTGCGGCCGCATCCCGACATCGTGTTCCGCGACGTCGGCGACGGCGATTGCGCGACGGATGCGAACGAGGCGACGGACCGCCCCTGGACGAAGCTCGTCGCCGACATCCGCCCGGAGACGAAGAACTCCTTCTGGGCCTTCGGCGAAGCGGGGGAGCACTCGATCGACGCGGCCACCCTCGAATCCTGGTACACCGCCCACGACGCCGCCTACTTCGCCGAGCTGACCCGCGCACTCCCCGAGCTCACCCCGCCAGTGTCCCTCGCTCCCCCCGCCCACCTCGACCACTGGAACGAGTCCCTCCGCACCGCCCGCGGCGAAGAGGCCATCGCCCACTACTTCACCCGAGAAGCGACGAAGCGCACGGCGAAAACACCCAGTTAGGCGTGAACAGGCGGCGTGAGCGGCAGCCCGCTCGTCGTCGGCAGCAGCTCGGCCGCGAGCGACACGAGCCAGTCCTCGCGGCCGGGCGCGGCCACCAGCTGGACGCCGATCGGCATCCCCTCGACGGCCGTGACCGCGAGCGGCAGCGAGATCGCCGGCTGGCCAGTCGCGTTCCAGATCTCGGTGAACGCCATGTGGGGGACCATCTTCTCGAGCAGCGCGAGCGGCTCGGTCACGCGCGGATCGAGGTCGTCGAGGAAGGGCGCGGGGCAGCAGACGGTCGGGGTCACGAGCAGGTCGATCGACTCGAACCAGGCGAGGGTGCGGCGCTCCCAGGCGGCGACCCAGTCCGCCGAGCGAGCGAGCTCGGCCGGGGCCACCGACTCGGGGCCTCCGGTACTCAAGTGGGCCAGATCCCAGAGGAAGGGCTCGACGTCTTCGGGGCCGACGGGCCGCCCGATGCGCGCCGCGAGGTCGTTCAGGCAGTCGCGGTACTCGTGGATCCCAAGGACGGCGCCGTGGAGCGAGCGTTCCGCGTAGTCGGAGAAGCCCGGGGGCGCGCACTCCTCGACGCGATGGCCGAGCTCCGCGAGTCGCTCCGCGGTCTGCTCGACGGCGCGCTTGCAGTCGGGATGGACCGGACTGCCGTTGGGCGCCGCGGTCCACCACGCGATGCGCAGCGCTCGGGTCTTCGTGGTCAGGGCGCTCGCGAGGGCGCGCGAATAGGGCGCCGTGTCGGCGGCGCGGTCGCTCGCGGGGCGCAGCAGGTCGAGGAAACGGGCGGTGTCGCGGAGCGAGCGCGCGACGACGAACTCGACGTCGGGGCGCTGTTTGCCGCGGTGGCGCCATTCGATCCGGTCGCGGGAGGGCTTCAGCCCGATCAGGCCACACCAGGCCGCCGGAATCCGGATCGAGCCCGCGCCATCGCTCGCATGGGCCGCCGCGACGAGGCCCGCGGCGACCGCGGCGCAGGCGCCGCCCGAGGAGCCGCCGGCTGCTCGGCTCGTATCCCAGGGATTGAGCGTCGGGCCCTGGACGAGGGGCCAGGTGTTCGATTGCAGACCGAACTCGGGGGAGCGGGAGTTGCCGAGGGTGACCAGGCCGAGGTCCCGGAAGCGGGCGCCGAGCGGCGTGTCGGTGTCGGCACGGTGGTCGGCGGCGCGCAGGGCGCGGTTGCCGGCGTAGTAGGGGCGCCCGGCCTGGCGCGCGCCCACGTCCTTCATCAGGAAGGGCACGCCGCGAAAGGCCCCGCCCGTCGCGAGGGCGACATCGACCGCCGCGTCGTCCCCGCCCGAGAGCACCGACAGGATCCCGAGCTTGGGGTCGAGCTGCTCGAGGCGCTCGCGCGCCGCCGCCACGAGCTCGCGCGGGTCGAGCTCGCCGCGGGCGATGGCGGCGGCCTGGTCGGTGGCGTCCTGTTCGAACCATTCGGTGCTCACGCGGGGGGACCTCTGGTCGCGAGTCGAGACGAGTAACTAGCAGGGATGTGGCCCCGAGCGCAGCGTGGGTGTCGAAAAACGGCAGTCGAGCGGCGGCATCCGTGGCCTGCGAGGTGTCACCAGACCGGGACTGCGCACGCGTCGCCCCGCACGAACGCCTCGATCTCGTCGGCCCGGGCGAGGGTGTCGGCCTCGCCGAGCTCGACGAGCTCGCGCAGGAACTCGGGCTCGAAGATGACCATGCTGAGCACGTCCGAGCTCTTGGCGTGGGAGCCGGTCAGCCCCTTCTCGAAGAAGCGGAAGGCACGCGGCAGCCGGAACTCGTTCTTGCGGGCGAGTGCACCGAGGTCGCGGCTCGGCCGCAGGATCATGACCTCGACGGGCCGCATGCCCGCCATCGCCCGCTCCGCCTCGGGCAGCGCCCCGAGCAGCTGGTTGATCCGGCTCATCTGGAGCGCGTCGTAGTCGAGGGAGTCGAGGAAGACCGCGTTCATCAGGACGCCGGCGATCTGGCCCGGCGAGGGGTAGGCGGGGATCTCCGGCAGCACGGGCAACGCGTTCGGGTCGATGGGGCGCATGCGCGGGGAGACGGCGAGGATCCGCGTGGCCCCGAGATGGAGCGCCGGGGAGAGGGGCGCGGTCAACCGGATGCCGCCGTCGCCGTGCCAGGCATTGCCCAGCGCGACGGCGGGAAAGAAGAGCGGAAGCGCCGAGGACGCCATCACGTGGTCGAGGCGGATCCGGCCGAGCTCGACCCGCAGCTGACCGCGCCCGAGATCGCGGCGCGTCGCCGACTCGACCCATGCCGTCGAGCGGCCGGTCTCGTAGTTGGTCGTGACGATGGCGAGGGAGTCGAGAAGCCCATCGGCGAGGTTCTCGCGAACCCCCGGCAGGCCGCCCTCCTCGAGCGGCAGCGAGGCCTCGAGAAATAGGCGCAGCGGCTGCGTGTCGACCATGCCGCGCACGCTCCCCCGGCCGATGCGTCCGCCGGAGACGAGGGGCAGCGCGGCACTCAGCATGTTGCGCACCAGATGGCGAAGCTTCGTGCGAAACACCTTTTCGGTGTCGAGGTCGAGCCAGAGCGCGCGCAGTGCCTCGACGGAATCCGGCCAGCTCCCGCGATAGCTCGCGAGGTGGGCGGCGTTGATCGCGCCGGCGGAGACACCCGTCAGGATCTGCGGCCGGTACTCGGGCACCCGGCGCGCGATCGCCCGCAGACAGCCGACTTGATAAGCGGCGCGCGCACCGCCGCCGGCGAGCACGAGAGCCAGCTTTTCCATACCGGGATCCATACCCGGATCAGCTCGCAGATTCGCTCGGCGCCAGCTGCGCCGTCACGAGCCAGCAGGCGGCGCCGAGGTCGATCCCGCGCGGGGTCAGGTATTTGGCGAGCGCCTCGCGCGCCGCGGCGAGGGCCTGGTCGCGCGCGTCGCCCTCGAGTTCCGCGAGCGCCCGGGCGACGGGGCCGACGTCGGCCTGGAAGGCCATCGCCTGCTCGAGGTCGTCGCCGAGGTGGAGGGTCACGCGCAGATCCTCGATCTCGATCGATCCGAAGCCCGCCTGCTCGAGGACCGAACGGAGGTAGGCGCGGTCGGCGAAGGCGAAGGGGCCCGGGGCGTGGGGATCGGGCGGGCTGGCCGGCTTTTGCAGGAAGGGCGCGACGGCCTGGCCCGCCGTCGACATCCAGGCGTTCTCGGAGGCGCCCTGCCAGCAGACGAAACAGAGCCGGCCGCCGGGGGTGAGGCCGGTTTTCAGGTTGCGGAAGGCGTCGATCGGATGCGCGAAGAACATCACGCCGAAGCGCGAGAGGACGAGCTCGTGGTCGGGGGTGAAGGGCTGGGTCGCGGCGTCGGTGCGGCGGAAGGCGACGCCCGAGAGACCGCTGGCCCGCTCTTTCGCGAGGGCCAGCATCGGCTCCGAGACGTCGATCCCGAAAGCGAGCGCCCCGCGCCGGACGAGCTCGAGGGTCGTCGAGCCACAGCCGCAGCCGACGTCGACGGCGCGCTCGCCCGGGGCGACCGCCGCGCGTTCGAGCAGCGCCTTCGTGATGGGCGCCATCATCGTATCGATGCGGTCCAGCGAGCGGACCCAGGTCTGGCCCGCCTTGCCGTTCCAGTAGTCGATCTGCTCCTGGTTGCCGGAGCGGTTCCCGGCGTTCGCGTCGGCGGTTCGGTCGGTGGGCACGGGCGCTCCTCGGCGGGTTCGCGGGGAACGTAACGGCCGGACGACCAGCCGCCAGCGCAGCACCGCCGCCGCAGCGCCTGCGGAGCGGCCTCGGATCGCCGAAGAAGAACCCCCGCTCGAGCGACGAGCTAGCCTCGGTCCGGTGGACGATCGAGGTGCGAGCGACACCGACGCGAAGATCTGCTCGCTATGCGGCGGGCCGAACGACTGCGCCCTCGCGCGCGGGACGGCGGGGCGTGACGTGCCGTGCTGGTGCGTCGATCGGCGCTTTTCGGAGGCGCTGCTCGCGCGCGCCCGGGTGCGGGACGGCGGGTCGGCCTGCATCTGCCGCGGCTGCCTCGACGCGGCCGTCGCAAGCCCGCGCTGATCGGTCGCGCGCTGAGGGCTCTCAGCTGCCGTGCGCCGCCACGATCCGGCGCAGCTCGCGCACGCCGCCTGAAACATGGCGTGCAGCGAGGCCCGCTCGCCGCATCAGGTCGGCCAGGTGTGCGCTCTTGATTCCCCATTCGCAGTAGAGGACGTAGCGCTGGGTCGCGTCGAAGGTGGAATAGGCGCGCAGCGCGTTCGCGAAATCGAGGAAGAGCGCCCCCGGCGCGTGCCACGCGTCGAAGTCGGGTCGGCCGCGCAGATCGATCAGCGTCTCCCCCGGCAGGAGCTCCCGCGCACACAGCTCCTCCGCGTCCCAGCTCCCGAGATCGACCTCGGGAAGCAGGAACTCGCTCCGCTCCGCCAGCGCCCGCTCGAGCACGGAGAGATCGAGCTTCGCCTCTTCGTCGAGCACGTCGGCGAGGCGTGCGCTCGTCGCCGGGTGGCTCGGCACGATCGCGCAGTACTCGCCGACCTTCTCCGACAGGTCGTGGGTCCCGACACGCTTCGACTCGGCGATGATGTCGTCCTTGTTGTCGCCGACCAGCGGCCGCAGGATCGGGAACTCGCAGCCGTGGGAGATGACGGCGAGATTCTTGAGCGTCTGGGACGAGACCTGGCCGATCGCTTCGCCGGTGACGATCGCCAGCGCATCGAATTGCGCGGCCACGGCGGAGGCGGCGCGCAGCATCATGCGCTTCAACACGATCTGCCAGAAACGCGTCGCGACACTCTTCTGGATCTCGCGGGACACGAGATCGAAATCGAGCGCGTGGAAGCGCGGCCGCGTTCCGCACTGCCAGAGATCGCTGAGGCGTTTCGCGATCGCGAGGGTCTCGAGCTGGTGCGGGCGGCCGCCGAGATTGCAGAAGACGTAGTCGAGGGCGACCCCGCGCCGCAGCATGCGCCAGGACGCGACCGGCGAGTCGAAGCCCCCCGAGAGCAACGAGACCGCGCGGCCCTGGGTCCCGAGCGGCAGGCCCCCCGCCCCGCGCTCCTTCGCGACGAAGTAGTAGGCGAGCTCGGCGTCGACCTCGACGAAGAGCGTGACGTCGGGGTTCGAGAGGTCGACCCCCGCCGAGCCGGGCAGGAGCGCCGTGCCGAGCTGCTCCTGGATCTCCGCCGAGCGGAGCGTCACTTCATGGCGCTCGCCCATCCGGCGCGCGCGGATCGCGAAGCGCTGGCCGCGCACCTCTCGCTCGCCGAAGGCGAGGCCCTCGCGCACGACGTCTTCGAGGGAGCGCCAGGGGGCCGCGTGGGTCAGCGAGACCGACTGGATGCCGAAGACCCGGGCGAAGCGCTCGACCATCTCGGCGTCGGACGGACCGGAGCCCCTGTACGGCTCGAGCTCGACGTAGAGGCGACTGCGCGACTGCTTGACCCGCGCCGGGCGCCCGCTCTCCTTGATCGAGG
>JANMTD010000075.1:0-3747 GCA_031390075.1 Deltaproteobacteria bacterium
TGGCGGAGTCCGACGCGCCTGCAGCGGCGCCCGCCCGGCGAATCGCGGCCACGAGTGACCGCTGGCAGGCGGCCCATCTCTCGGCCCCGGATTTTCGCGGCACCCGCATGGGATACCTCGTCGACGACCATCCGAGCGGCGGTGCGCGGCTCTTCGAGATCCGCTTCGACCCGGCGCGGGGCATCCTCGACTTCAAGCTCTACAACGCCGGCCGGAGCAAGGTTCGCGGCTTCCTGAAGACCCTCATGGCGGGGACGAATCAGCGCCTCTTCGAGGTGGACCACGCGGCGCTGTGCGCGCTCGTCCGCCGCGCGAGCCTGGCGCAGCCGGTGGACCGCGCACTTCCGACCTTCTTCGTCGAGTGGCGGAGCCGGCTCTTCTCCGAGGCGGTCGAGAAGGATGCGACTCCGGGCGAGCTCGCGCGGGCGGCGCTCGGCGGCGCGGCGGATCCGGTGAAGAGTCGCGAGCTCGTGCTGGCGGACCTGCGCGCGGGGCGCATCGGCCCCTGGCCGCCCGCGACCGCGTGGGTCGGGGAGCGGATGGAGCGCGCACAGAAAACGCTGGACGCGCTCGAAGGCGTCGCCGCGAGCTCCGCGATCGAAGCCTGGCTCGATGCGGTGACCGGGGAGCTCGCCGACGCGACGAATCGGCGTGAGCTGGCGGACCAGCTCGCGGAATGGGCCTGGGTGGAGTGGCAGCGCGAGGATCTGGAACGGGCACGAGCGCTGCTCGCGGTCGCGGCCGAGCTGGCGGGATCGGACGGGGTCGATGGCCAGCGCGCCCTCGCGCGCGCTCGTGTCGACGCCGTGTTCGGTCCGTTCCTCGAAGCAGTGAAGAACGACACATTGAAGAACAACACCCTGAAGAACAAGGGGAGTGAGATCCGATGATGAAGCGATTTTCCCGACGGCGTCGGGGTCTTTCCGACGGCCAGAGCAGCTCGATCGACGGCAGCCAGTGGTGGCCGCGGATTCTCGCCGAGGGGCTGATCCCGACCTCGGCCTTCGAACCCTGGACCGATACCGAAGTGCCGCCGTCGATCGCGGCCCTCGCCCGGGCGACGCTGCAGGACGGCTCGCCGGCGATCGTCTCTTTCTCACCGACCTCCGCCTCGGAAGCCCTGATCGCAGGCCTCGCCGCCGCGCAGCACACGGCGAGCACGGCGCCGTTCACGGGCTCGCTCTTTGTCGTCGCGCCCCACTGGCCGATGGCGACGCGCCAGCTGCTCGATTGGGTCGGCTTGACGACGTATTCGGTCGAGCCGATCGCGGCGGTTCGGCTCGGGGATCACGGCGGGCTCGTCGAGAGCGAACGCGTCCCGCGGCTGCTCGCCCCCGGCGCGAGCCAGCTCGCGGCCCGCATGGCCTCGAGCGAAGCCCGGGCGGCCTTCACGCGCGCCGCCGCATCCCTCGAAGGGCTCGCCGCCAAACACGGCGGCTGTGTGCGGGTCGGGATCGATCGTCTCGAGCTCGTGGTGTTGGCGCGTCGCGTCGCGGAAATCCGGACCGACGGTGAGAATGCCGTGCTCGAGACGCAGATCGGCGGACGTTATTCGATACCGCTCTCGGCGGCGGATCTCGCGGGCGCCCTCGACGGCCTCGAGGGTCAGCTGCGCCGGCGTCTCAACGACCACAAGGTGCGCGACGGCGAGGACGGGCTGCGCGGACGCGTCGTCGCCCAGCTCGCCGCAGGCAATGAGCTGCGGAGCGTGCGGGCCTGGCCGACGCCCGGAGCTGAGCTCGACGTCGTCGACGCGGTCGGCGTCGACGCGGCGGGCATCCCGGTGATCGCGGCCGTGCGGCAGGAATTCGAGTGGTCCGCCCTCGTCGGCGTCCTCGAGTCGCTGTCGACGCTCGCGCCCTTGATGCCGCTGCTGCTCGCCGATGCGGGACCGCCGCTCAGCCTCGGGCGGCCGCGGCTGCTGCTGGCGGCGGAGCGCTTCGCGCCGGGGATCGAGCGCACCGTGGCCGCGCTGACTCTGTCTTTCGAGTTCCGGACCGTCTCGGGGTCTTCGGGGGCTTCGGTCGACCTCGTGCAACGCGCGGCGGGCGAAGGCGCCGAGTCGCGCTTCGGGCGGCGGGGCCGCCGGCGCGGCGGGCGGGGCCGTGCCGACGGGCTCGACGACGGACGCCCGGAGCAGGCGGCTTCGGAGCGCGACGACGCGGAGGATGTACGGCGCGAGTCCGGTCGGGACGCGGGGCGTGGGAGCCGGCGCGACGAGAATCGACCTGCGCGAGACGCCGAGCGCGGTCCGCGGATTCCGCTCGGGCCCCGGGCGATGGCCCTCGATGAGGAGCGCTTCGACGAGACCGTCGAAGGCGAGGACCTCGACGCGGCCGATGCCGTCGGACCGCGGGCCGATCGCGGGCCCGATCTGCGCGAAGGCCGTGAGGCCGGTGATGGCGCTCGGGGTCGGGGACGACGACGCCGTCGCTCGCGTCGCGGAGGCCCGGGGGCCGAAGGCGAGAGCGCGGCCGGTGTGGGCGAGGCAAGCGACGAGAACGCCGGCCCGCGAAACGCACCGCGCGCGGGACGCGACAACGAGACTTCGAACGGGGAGGCGGCGGAGCCCGGACGCCCGCCGCGCGCGCGCTTCGAGGAAGTGTCGTTGATGGACCTCGACGAGAGCCCGGGCAGCAGCCCCGAGCGATCCGATTCCGAGCGCGGCCGCGGGGATCGCCATCGGCGTTCCTCCCGAAGACGCGGCCGGCGCGGCGGTCGAGGCGAGGATGTCGGAGGGCCACGCGGCGCGTCCGGCGATTCCTCGGACGACGATTCCGACAACACGCCCGAGGCGATCGAGTTGCCGCTGGTCGGGGCCGAGGCCACGATCGAGGACGATTTCGTGGACGCGGACGATCTCTCGGAGATCCTCTCGCGCCTGCCCGACGAGGTCCCGGAGTACGAAGCGGCGGAGCCGCGCTACGACGATGAAGAGGAAGAGGACGGTGAGCCGTCCGCCCCCCGCCCCTTCCGCGGCGATTCACGCGGTCGCGGCCGGCAGGAGGACGACGAGGAGTCCGAGGATGCACTGCGAGCCGCTGCCCGGCGCCGCTGCGCGATCCTCGTCCACGCCGATCCGGATTCGCTGATCGCCGCAATCCTGCTGGCGCGCGACGTGCGCCAGCTCGAGGGCTTGTGGGTCTATCCGCAGTCGGAGCTGATGACCTTCTTCCGCAGCATCGCGACCGACCTGCGCGACGATATGCCGATCGTGGTGGTGGGCTTCAGTCCATCGCCTGCGCGGGACGTCGTCCAGGCGGCCGCGCTCTACCGCGGCCGGCTCTCCTGGTTCGACCGCCACGCCTGGCCGCCCGAGGATCTGCTCTCGATGCGCAACGCATTGGGATCGGAGGCCGTGGTCGGCGGGGAAGGGCTCGACAGCGTGCTGCCCCTCGTGCTCGACACCTGTACCCGGCGCAGTCGCTTCTCGGACAAGCTCGTCGATCTCGCGACCGGCCGCTTCAGCCAGCACGACTTCGAGCGCTGGGGCCGCCTCTGGCGCCATCGCGTCGGAGAGATCGCCAAGAAGACGGGCGACATCCGCGGTGACATCGCGGCGCTGCTGGCCGGCCGGCCGAGCGATCTCGCGAAGGAGGCCGCGATCCTCGCGATCCCGCCCGTGCCGCCCGAGGTCGAATGGGTGGCGACGCGAGATTTCCGACTGGTGCATTTCGGGGCCCACGTGATGGTCGTGCTCGAGGTCGAGGCGGGCGTCGATCCCGCCCTGTGCGCGCGGATCGCCCG
>JANMTD010000135.1:0-6439 GCA_031390075.1 Deltaproteobacteria bacterium
TGACGCGTCGGGCCGCTTGCTTTCTGGACCCCGGCCCATTCGCCCGACCGCCTCATTGATCTGAATCCCCTCATCGCTGCCACCGGTCAACGCGAGCGCTCGCGGATCTCGCCCCAGCGGACGAGGGCGGCGAGGGCGCGGACGGCACGGTGGGCGCTCGGATGACAGAGCCGCCCGGATTCGCGCAGGCTGGCCGGACCCGGATTCTCGGGATTCGAAACCACGAGCTCGCTCACGCACAGGACGGGCTTCCCGTGTCGCCGGCTCGCTTCGATGCCGGCCAGCGCATAACGCCGATCCTGGCGCTCGTGGAACTCCGCCATGCGGTCGAGCCCGTGGTCGGGGAAAAAGGGTCCGGTCCGGAAGAACCCGGCGGTCGCGGACTGGATGCCGATGCCGAGGTGGATGACGGCGTCGACGTCCGGATGCGCGCAGACGAGCTCGAGCAGCTCGGGAATCGTATCGCGCGTCTCGCCCCCGGCGAGGTCGATCGGATTGCCCCGACTCCAGCGCGACGGCACCCGCGCGTCGATCGCCTCCCGGATCGATCGCGGGAGCTCGATCAGCTCGAGCCCGGCCTCGGCGCAGGCATCCGCCGCGAGCACGCCCCAGCCGCCCACCGACGTGAAGACGACCACCCGCCGCCCACGCGGCAGCGGCTGCGTCGCGAGCGTCGCCGCCCACTCGAAGGCCTCCTCCACCGTCGGTGCGCGCAACACGCCGAGCTGCCGACAGAGACCATCGAAGATCCGATCGTCGCTGGCGAGGGCTCCCGTATGGCTCGCCGCGGCGCGCTGGCCCTCGGATCGCGCACCGCCCTTCACGAGCACGAGCGGCTTCTCACGCACGAGGCGGGAGGCCGCACGTCGGAAACGCCCGCCATCGCCCACGCTCTCGACATAACAGAGCGCCACGTCCGTGTCGCCGTCGACGGCGAAATACTCGAGCAGGTCGGCGAGCCCGGTCTGCGCGGAGTTGCCGAGGGAGACGGCCTTGCTGATGCCGACGCCCGTCGCGACCGCGTAATTGAGGAACGAGGAGACGAGGTTGCCACTCTGGCTCGCGACGCCGATGCGACCCGAGGGCGGATACGGTGCCACGATCTGCGCACACATCGATTCGGGCGTCGAGACGACCCCCTGCCCGTTGGGTCCGATGAGCAGGATCCCGAGCTCGTCGGCGACCCGCACGAGCTCGCGCTGCAGGCCCTGCCCCTCCTCGCCCGCTTCCGCATAACCCGCGCTCGTGACGAAGGCCGCGCGGACGCCGCGCCGCGCGCAGTCGCGCAGGAGCTGCTCGTTCACCTTGTTGGGCGTGCAGACGAAGACGAGGTCGAGGGCGGCCTCGGGGACCGCCTCGATGCTCGCGTAGGTCGCGTGCCCGAGGACCGGCGCGGCATCGGGCTTCACGCCGAAGATCTGCCCCTTGAAGCCGCAGCGCAGCAGGTTGTGGAAGGTCACGAAGCCGAACTTGCCCGGATGGCTGGCGACGCCGGCCACGACGATGCCGCGCGGATGGAAGAGCGGCCGGAAGCGATCCCGGACCGCGACCTCCGAGAGCGGTGCAGGCAACGGGCGCCCTTCGCCCCGCGGCTCGCGAGCGACCTCGACCAGGGCGTCGACCGCGATCGGCAGGCCCTCGTGCACGATCAGCGGATTGAGATCGACCGACTCGACCTCGGGATGCTCGAGGGCCAGGCGCGAAAGGCCCTCGAGGACATCGGCCAGGGCTTCGCGGTCGAGAGCCGGCTCACCGCGGTGGGGTTCAGTGAAGAGCCTTCGCGTCGCAAGGCCGTCGATCATCCGGAGCGCCTCGCCGCGGGACAGGGGCACGACGGCGAAGACGGCATCGGAGAGCGCCTCGGCGAGCACCCCGCCCTGCCCGAGCATCACGCAGGGCCCGAACTGCGCGTCGCGCACGAGTCCGGCGATCAGCTCGCGCTGGCCGCGGACGTGTTCGGCGACGAGCAGCTCGACGGGTCCGTCCTCGGCGCGGGCACGGGAGAGGAGATCGCGCGCCTCGCGGACGACGGTGTCGCGGTCGGTCAGGCCGACACGGACGAGCTTTCGCTCGGTCTTGTGGGCGATGCCCTCGCCCGCGAGCTTGAGGACGACGGGGAAGCCCAGCTCCGACGCGGCGAGCGCGGCCGCCTCCGGATCGGGCGCGACGTGCTCCCGCGGCAAGCGCACGCCATAGCGCGCGACCAGTGCCTTCGAGGCCGGCTCGGAGAGCGTTCGGGTTCGCGGCGCGTCGTGAACAGCGGAGTCCGGGGGGCGAGAGCTCATGCGGAGCAGAACCTATCGGACCCGAGCGGGCCCATGCTCGAACGGCGGGTCGGATCGGCGAGTTCGCGGCTCAGGGCGCGGCCGTCGCCGTCGAATCCGAGCCCGGCGCCTGCACGCGAATCACACGCTCCCGCGAGAACTTCACGCGCCCCGACGCCGCAGCCGGCCCGCCGAGCGGGTACGGAGGAAATCGCGGGTCGCCGCGTTGCGTCGAGATCTTCACGGCCTTCTCGGTTCCGTAGAGATAGGCCCCGAAGATCGAATACGCGCCGGGCTTCATCGGGGCCTTCAATGTGAAGACGACCTGCGCCTTCGCCCAGAGATCGGAGTCGGCGCTCGAGGCGACGCCCTCGATTTCGACGAGATTCTGCGTTCGCAGCTTCTCCGGCGAACCGCGAAGGTTCGCTTTGCCGCCGGATGCCTTTCCGCCCGAGACGGTGGGGGTCCCGACCCGCTCGAACCCGTGCTTTGCCAGGGAACGCGCAATGAGCCGGTGGGGCCGATCGAAGAGACCGACCGCCACCGTCGGCCCGGCGCCGCCGGTCACGTCGACCTTCACCTCGAAGGTCGCCCCGGGCGCGACCACCGCCGGCGCATCGATCGCAATCGTCGAGCTGCGGTCGACGACCGACAGGAGCTCCACGAGACGCACGCGATCCGCATCCGAGAGGGTGCTGTAGACGCCGACGCCGGCGCGAATCGCGCCGAGATGCTTGTTCTCCGCGAGCTCGGCCTGGCTCTTCTCGCCCGTCCCCGAGAGGTCCGCCTCGGCCGTCGAGGAGTGGCAGGTCGCGCAGTAGAGGCCCGGTTCCTTCACCTCGACCGGCGTCCCGCCCGGATGTCCCGAAGCCCGGGACGCCACGAGCATCCCCAATCCGAGCATGAACACCCGACCCAGACCCCGTCCCGAACCGATCCCTCGAAGCTGCATTCCGACCTCCTCGTCATCGCCTGGCCGGCGAGCATAATCCGGCAGAGAGAAAACCGGGAGACTGCTAGGGTTCCCCTTCCCTCGAACTGGAGATTCGATTCGATGCAGCTGAGCAAGCTCGGGATCTGGAGCCACGTCGACCACCTGAGCGCGGAAGATGCCGCCGCCTTTGCCCGCCGCTCGGAAGCCTGGGGCTACTCGACCTTCTGGGTGCCGGAGGCGGTCGGCCGGGATCCCTTCTCCCTGATCGGCTTTCTCGCGGCCCGCACCGAGCGGATCATCCTCGCGACCGGCATCGCCAACATCTACGCCCGCGACCCGATGCTGATGAAGGCCATCTGGAAGACCGTGGCGGGCATCGCGCCCGACCGTTTCATCCTGGGCCTCGGGGTCTCCCATCGCCATCTCGTCACGAACCAGCGTGGCCACAGCTACGAGAAGCCCGTCGCGACGATGCGCAGCTATCTCGAGGCCATGTCGAAGGCGCTCTACCTCGGCCCGGAGCCGGCCGTCGACGCGCCGATCGTGATCGGCGCGCTGCGCGACAAGATGCTCGAGCTCTCCGCGACGGCGGCGCAGGGCGCCCATCCCTACAACGTGACCCCCGAGCACACGCGGCGAGCGCGCGCCCTGATGGGCCCGAAGGCGCTGCTGCTGCCGGAGCAGATGGTGCTCGCCGAGACCGATCCGGCGCGGGCCCGCACGGTCGCCCGCGCCCAGCTCAAGCTCTACCTCCGACTGCCCAACTACCAGAACAACTTGAAGCAGTTCGGATTCGTCGATGCCGACTTCGAGAACGAGGGAACCGATCGGCTGGTCGATGCGATCGTCTGCTGGGGGACGCCGGAGAAGATCGCGAGCCACATCGAGGCCCATCTCGCCGCCGGCGCGAACCAGGTCTGCATCCAGGCCTTCCGACCGGACGGTGGCCCCGGTGCCGACGAAGAGCTCCTCGCCCGCCTGCCGCACCTGATTCGTTAGTCGAACGCTGCGAGAGCGCTCCGACAGCTCTCCGACAAAAGGAAAGTCCGATGGGAAGCTCCTCGCCCGCCCTCTTCAGCCCGCTCCAGCTCGGGGGCCTCGAGCTGCGCAATCGCGTCGTGATGGCGCCGATGACCCGCTCCCGGGCAGGCGCCGACGACGAGCCGACGGACATGGTGGTCGAGTACTACCGCCAGCGGGCGAATGCCGGACTGGTCGTCACGGAGGGCATCTATCCGAGCTTCGCCGGCAAGGGCTATTGCCGGACGCCGGGAATCGTCACGCGCCCCCAGGTCAAGGGCTGGCGGAAGGTGACCGACGCCGTCCACAACCAGGGCGGCCGGATCGTCGCCCAGCTGATGCACTGCGGCCGCGTCGCCCATCCCGACAACAAGCCGCGCGACGCGGACACGCTGGCGCCCTCGGCGATCCGGGCGAAGGGCGACATGTACACCGACACGAAGGGCATGCAGCCCCTGACGACGCCCCGCGCGCTCACGCGCGACGAGATCCCGGAAGTGATCGCCGAGTTCGGCCGCGCGACGGAGCTCGCCTACGACGCCGGCTTCGACGGAGTCGAAGCGCACGCCACGAGCGGCTACCTGCTGGCGCAATTCCTCTCGACCGGCAGCAACGTCCGCGAGGACGACTACGGCGGCTCGCTCGCGAACCGGGTGCGCTTCGCGGTCGAGGTGATCCGCACGATGGCGGCCGTCGACGGGGGCGCCCGCGTCGGCTTCCGGATCTGTCCGGGCAATCCCTTCAACGATCTCTCGGACGAAAACCCCGAAGAGACCTTCCGCCGATTTCTCGGCGATGTCGCACCACTCCAGCTCGCCTACTGCCACGTCATCCGCCTGCACAATGTCGCGCTCGACAACGTCGAGCTCGCCCGTTCGGTCTTCGGCGGACCCCTGATCGTGAACGACAGCTACAAGCGAGACGAGGCGCTCGAGATCGTCGAGAGCGGAAAGGCGGCGGCGGTCTCCTTCGCCCGGTCCTTCATCGGGAATCCCGACCTCGTCCGGCGGCTCGAGCGGAATGCCCCGCTCGCGCGCTTCGACCCGGGCGCGCTCTACACGCCCGGGCCGAAGGGCTACGTCGACTATCCCACGCTCGAGGGCTAGGAGCGCGAGCGCAGCGCGTCGCGGATCTCGGTGAGGAGCACCTCTTCGTTGGAAGGCGTCGGCGGCGCAGCGGCCTCCTTCTTCTTCGTCGACGCCATCGCGACGTTCATCGCCTTCACGACCAGGAAGATCGCGAACGCGATGATCACGAAGTCGAGGATCACGTTGAGGAAGCTGCCGTAGTTGATCGAGACGGCGGCGGTCTCGCCGATGGCCGCCTTGATCGGGACCTTGAGCTCCGAGAAGTCCACCCCCCCGAGCAGGACTCCGATCGGCGGCATCAGCACGTCGTTCGTGAACGACGTCACGATCTTCCCGAATGCCCCGCCGATCACGACGCCGACGGCCATGTCGACGACGTTCCCTTTCATCGCGAAATCCTTGAACTCACTCAACATGCCCATTGATGGGATCTCCTCTCGTTCGATCTCTTGGGTATTTGGCCGACGGCCGTTCCGGGTCCCTGGGTTCAGGCATCGATCCGGCGATACTTGATCCGGTGCGGTGTGTCGGCGTCGGCGCCGAGTCGTCGGCGACGGTCGGCTTCGTAGTCCTGGTAGTTGCCCTCGAACCACTCGACGCGGCTATCTCCCTCGAAGGCGAGGATGTGGGTCGCAATCCGGTCGAGGAACCAGCGGTCGTGGCTGATGACCACGGCACAGCCCGGAAAGTCGACGAGCGCGTCTTCGAGGGCGCGCAGCGTGTCGACGTCGAGGTCGTTGGTCGGCTCGTCGAGGAGCAGCACGTTGCCGCCGGTGCGCAACAGGAGCGCCAGGTTGACGCGATTCCGCTCGCCCCCCGACAGATCGCCGACGAGCTTCTGCTGGTCGCTGCCCTTGAAGTTGAACGAGGAGACCCAGGCCCGGGACGGCACCTCGCGGTTCCCGATCATGATCTTCTCGTCGCCGCCGCTGATCACCTGCCAGACCGTCTTCTTGGGGTCGAGGTCGCGGCGATCCTGATCGACGTACGAGAGCTTGACCGTCTCGCCGAGGCGCAGCGCTCCGTCATCCGGCTTCTCCTCGCCGGTGATCATCTTGAAGAGCGTCGTCTTGCCCGCGCCGTTGGGACCGATGATGCCGACGATGCCGCCGGGCGGAAGCTTGAACTCGAGC
>JANMTD010000199.1:0-12761 GCA_031390075.1 Deltaproteobacteria bacterium
AATCTCGACGTCATCAAGACCGCGGATTGGCTCGTCGACGTCGGGCCCGAAGGCGGCCCGGACGGCGGGGCGATCGTCGCCTGCGGAACGCCGGAAGACGTCGCGAAGGTCGCCGCGTCGCACACGGGAAGGAGCCTGCAGCCGCTCTTCGCCGGCCGACCGGGAACTGGCGCGCGTCGGACGGCCACGAAACCCCGGCGACCCCCGAAGAGCGCCTGAAGCCGATCCCCGACCACCCCCGCGATCCGGGCTCCGCCGGTTGTGTATGTTCCGGCCGCTTTCGAGAGCCCGACGAGTCTGAACCCATGGCCGCGCCCCTGTGCGGCGCACACCCCGAGGACGAGATGATTCCCGAACAGCCCACCGCTTCAAAGCTCGCAGCTCGCTGTCTGACCGCACGAGCCTCCCTGCTGGCGATCGCCCTCCTGATCACAAGCCCGCTCATCATGGGCCCGCTCATCATGGGCCCGGCTACCGCATCGGCCCAGGCCGCCGCCCCGCGCACGGACGACGAGAAGGCCTTCTACGCGATCGGGACGGCCCTCGCCGGAAACCTCCAGCAGTTCAAGCCGATCTCGGATCGGGAGCTCGAGCTCGTCATGCAGGGTCTGCGCGACGTGGTCGGCGACAAGGTCGTCGCGGTCGAGCAGCAGGAGGGCGGTGCCCTCATCCGCACGATGATGCAGGCGCGGCAGGAGAAGGCGGCTCAGCTCGAGTCGTCGGCCGCCGCGAGCTTTCTCGCCGCCGAGGCCGCCAAGCCCGGCGCGAAGAAGACCGAGTCGGGCCTCATCATCACGAACTTCAAGCCCGGCACGGGTCCGTCGCCCACCGCGACCAATACGGTGAAAGTCCACTACCACGGCACGCTGCGCGACGGCAGCGTCTTCGACAGCTCCGTCGATCGCGGTCAGCCGGCCGAGTTCGCCCTCAACAAAGTGATCCCGTGCTGGACCGAAGGGGTCGCGCTCATGAAGGTGGGGGGCAAGTCGCGACTCGTGTGCCCCGCCGAGATCGCCTACGGCAACCGCGGCGCCCCGCCTCGCATCCTGCCCGGGGCTGCGCTCTCGTTCGAGGTCGAGCTGATCGAGATCGTGAAGTGAACGTCTCGCTCCTCGCGTGATTCGATCGTCGTCCGTTCGGAGACGACGATCGCGGTCGCCGAGAGCGAATAACAGCAGACGAGCCCGAGGAAGGGCAGCCAGAGGCGGATCTCGCGACCGAAACGGCGCGAGGACGACTTGCGGCGTCCATTTCGGGACGTGGGCTCGAGATTCATCATGGACTCCCTTCCGATGCGCGCTGCGTGGCGCGTCTATCGGTGTCGGGAGCTGCCGCCTTGACGCACATCGCCGCGCACCGCGGCGATCGCCTCGTCGTCCTTCATGCGCAGCGCCTGCTCGGGATCGACTCCGAGCTGGCGGGCCAATTCCACCCAGGCGCGAATGCCCTCCCCGACGAGATCGAGGCGCGCCGAGCGGGAGAGTCCGGGCGCATCGATCGCGCCCGCCGCCGGCGACAGGGCCGCCCCGGCGCGAGCCGCGACCCGGGCAACCTCGCCGAGGGCCATCGAAACGGCGGTCGGCGACCGGTCCTCGCCCGGCGCGACTCGGGCCATGCGCCCTGCGAGCTTGGCCGAGCGGGTCAGGGCCGGGAGCGCGCGGGGGATGCCTTCGAAGGGATCCGGCGCACGGGAATCGGATCCCCGCACGGCAGCGCGTTCGGCGGCCTTGATCGCCTCCCAATTGGCCACCTGAGCGGCAGCGCTCCCGGGCGAGGGCGCGTCGGCGAAGATGTGGGGATGGCGCCGGATGAGCTTCTCGCAGACCGCCGCGACCACCGCCTCGAAGTCGAAGGCGCCCTTCTCCTCCCCGAGCCGGGCCTGGAAGACGACCTGGAAGAGCAGGTCGCCGAGCTCGTCCCGGAGTGCTGCAAGATCGCCATGGGCGATCGCCTCGTCGACCTCGTAGGCCTCTTCGATGGTATGCGGCGAGATGCTCGCGAAGTCCTGGTCGAGGTCCCACGGGCAGCCGCGCTCGGGGTCCCGCAGCCGCGCCATGATCCGAAGGAGGTCCTCGATCCCCGCCATCGCGCGAGCATAGCCAGCGCAGGGCCGGACCGGCGCGCGGCCCGCTCAAGCGCGCGCACGTTCCGCCGATGCCAGGGTAGACACGTTTCGGCGACACGGAGGTCAGTCGGACATGAGCGAGCTCCCTCGCATTCCCCCGTCCGTCCCGGTCCAGCCGACCCATCCCCTCCGGCCGAGTCGCGAAGCGGGTCGCGAGCCGCGCCGCCCGCGTCCCGAGAAGCCGCCGCACGGCCGCCGAGATCCCCGTGAAGAGGAGCCGGGGAACGCGCCCGAGACCGAGTCGCCGGATCCCGTGAACGATTCCGATCGAACCGACGGCGACGCCCCGAGCCCGCCGCCGTCCGGAAAGGCGCGCATCGACCTGCGCGTCTGATTCCGCTCGCTCTCGGCACGACCGCCATCGTCGACGCGAGCACCCCTACGCCCGCGAAATCGTCGCCTTCGCAGCGCTCGCGATGGCGCTCTCGAGCCTCTTCTTCGTCACGAACAGCGCGGGGTCGACCTAACGTCCGGCGGAGATGCGGGCGATGTGGAGCACGCCCCAGCCCGCGGAATCAGTGCACACGCGCGCCAGCTCGTCGAGGGCGAGCTGCTCGGCGTGGCTCGCCGAACGGGCGCGCAGGGTCAGGATTCGGGTGCGCGGACCGCCGATCTGCTTCATGCGAATCCGGAAATAGGGCAGCGTCTCTTCGGGCTCGCGCTTGGGCGGCGGCTGGAGCTCGCGCGACCGCGGCAGGTCGGCCACGTCCGCGTCGCGGGTGGGTCGCACCGGCACCGCGATCGGCACGGGATGCGGCCGCGACGACGGCGGATCGAGTCGATCTAGGATCGCGAGATAGGCCGCCGGCGGCTCCGAGACGACGCACCCCAGACGGTGGAGCCGAGAGCTGGTGCCGAGCACGGAGGTCTCCGTCTCGTTCCACACGATGCCCGAGACCTTGATCAGGTCGACGCCCCGATCGGACTTGATCAGGACACGAATCGATTCGCCCTGACCGAGGCCGAGGGTCGTGATGATCGCGAAGCCCCCCTCCGACAGGCTGACGAGCCTCGCCGGAATCGGGCGCTGGTTGGGCTGCACGATCTCGCACTGAAGCTTGCATCGCACCCGCCGCCGCCGTTTGATTCTCGCCAAGGCCTGCCTCCGATCATCGCCGTTCGTGCCCATCGAGAGCCGTGACCTTCCATCGACACCGGGTGGGTCTCCCTGTGTGTGCTGGAGCACCCGAAGGATCGACCCGGCCCCGAAGCCGGCCTCGGCAGATCGCGCGCGACGCGCACGCAGGTAGGCGGCAGGTTGCCCCTGGATCCGCCAACCTCCGGCTCTGCCTCATGGAAGGCCTGGGGGGTCGAATGGCATCGGGAACAGGGCGGCAGGGCGTGAGCATCCGAGGCGGGCTCGAGTCGGGCTGCCGTGTGTCGACACGGGTTGCCCTCTGGCTCGCCCTGGCGTCGGCGCTCGCGCTCGGGGCCGCTCCGCCGACCGCGGCCCGTCAGCCCAACATCATCGTCCTGCTCGCCGACGACCTCGGCTTCGCCGACCTCGGATTCCGCGGGGGCGAGATCGAGACCCCTTCGATCGACCGCCTGGCGCGCGAGGGCGTCGTCCTCGACCACTACTACGTGGCCCCCATCTGCTCGCCGACGCGCGCCGCGCTCCTGACCGGGCGGGACCCGATCAAGCTCGGGATCGCCTACGACCAGATCAACCCCTGGAACAACATCGGTCTCGCGCCGGGCGAGACCACGCTCGCCGAGATCATGAAGGCCGACGGCTACCAGACCGCCCTCGTCGGCAAATGGCATCTCGGCCACACCCAGCAGCAGCAGCTCCCGAACGCCCAGGGCTTCGACCACTTCTACGGCCATCTCCACACCAACACGAACTACTACAAACACACCCGCGAGAGCGGCCACGACCTGCAACAGGACGGCAAGCCGATCAGCGCGAGCGGCGAGTATCTGACCCACCTCGAAGCCCGCGAAGCCGTGCGCTTCATCCGTGAACGCGACATCTCGCGCCCCTTCTTTCTCTACGTCCCCTTCACGGCACCCCACAGCCCGATGCAGGCGCCGAAGGCGACGATCGAGAAGTACGCAAAGCTCCCGAAGACCGCCTATCGCAACGTCTACGCCGCGATGGTCGACGAAATGGATCAGGCGATCGGGCAGATCCTCGCGGTGCTCGACGAGGAGGAGATTACCGGGGAGACGATCGTCTTCTTCTCGAGCGACAACGGCGGCAGCGACGTCTACGGCGGCGTCAACGCGCCGCTGCGCGGATTCAAGGGCCAGACCTTCGAGGGCGCAATCCGCGTGGGCGCGGCGATCCGCTGGCCCGATCAGCTCGAGGGCGGACGGACGGTCGATCAGCGGATCACGGTCATGGACCTGATGCCGACCCTCGCGAGTGCGGCGGGGGTTCCGATTCGCAGCGCCGTGCGCCTGGACGGAATCGACATGTGGCCCGCGATTGCCCGGGACCAGCCCGTCCTGCGCGCGAAGCCCGTCGGCTTCGCGTCGGAGATTCCGCTGCCCGGGGTGATCCATCTCGCGCTCTTCGACGGGCGCTTCAAGCTCGTCCAGATCCTGCAGGAGAAGCAGACCGAGACGCGCGTGACGAACCATCTCTTCGACATCGACGCGGATCCCTACGAGAAGACCGATCTCGCCGGCCGGCATCCGGCCGTGCTGCAGCGCATGCAGCGGCTGCTCTCGGAATGGCGGAGACAGCATCCGATGGCGGGAACCCGGAGCACCCTCGTCGCGCCGCCCGGATGGCTCGCGCCCAAGGACTGGGCGCTCGCCGTCGTGCCGTCGTCGGTCCTGCAGCCGAGCTGGAAGAACGAGCTGCCGTTCTCGAAAGAGCTCCTCGACGCCACGGCCGATCGCGGTGTGCTCGTCGACGAGGCGACGAAGAAGGAGCTCCTCGAGCAGGAAGCGCGGCGTAAGCGCCAGCAGCGCGGGGCATCTCCCCCCGATCAGCCCTCTTCCGGAGCTGGACAGTAGTCGCCAGCCGTCGAAACCCCGCTCTGATGCGGAGCTTTCACCCGACTCCATAGGGTGTCGATCACCGGGATGCTGATCTCGGTCACAAACCCGACTGCCATTCGCCGCGAAGCTCCATACCGTGGTCATACCGTGGAGGATCGTGTGGCCGGCCCAAGGCGAGAAGCGGGTGTCCCGCCTCCAGAGGTGCACACGACTTGCCGATGGGTGGCCAGACCGGTCGACGCCGGGGAGGACGACGAGATGGCTCTCGAGATCATCGGCGCCGGCTTCGGCCGGACGGGGACCGTCAGCATGAAGGCGGCCCTCGAGATCCTGGGCTTCGGTCCCTGTTACCACATGCGCGAGATCCTGATGACCCGCCCGGGCTACAACGACGGTCATCTCGAGCTCTGGTCCGAGCACGCGCGAGCGCTCGCGGCGGGCAGGCCGTCGCCGATCCCGTGGCAGCGGCTGCTCGCCCGCTACGGCGCCTGCATGGACCATCCGACCTGCCTCTATTACCGGGAGCTGATGGTGGCGTACCCCGAGGCGAAGGTGATCCTGAACGTCCGCGATCCGGAGCGTTGGTTCGTCTCCTGGCAGACGCTCTTCGAAGGCCTCGGATTGATGCGCGTGATCGGGCGCGTCGTGCCCCGCATCCGGCGGGCGATCGACATCATCGACGTTCTGATCCGGGACGGACAGATGAAGGGACGCATCGAGCGCGGCTCGAACATCGCGGAGTTCGAACGGCACAACGCAGAGGTGATCGCGACCGTGCCGGCGGCGCGGCTGCTGGTGTTCGACGTGAAGCAGGGATGGGAGCCGCTCTGCGCGTTTCTCGGCGTCCCGGTCCCGAGCGAGCCCTTCCCGCACCTCAACGAGAGCAAGGGCTCCATGCAGGCCCGGCTCTTCCAGTTCTGGCTCGAGACGACCTCGCCGCGCGCGCGCGCGGGCTGTGCCCTCGGCGGCGCGACGCTGGTCGCGGCCCTGCTGCTGCACGTCTTCTAGGCCTGCCGGACCGACCTGTCCGCTAGGCGAGCGTTCCGCCGTCGACGCGGATCTCCTCGCCATTGATGTGGATGCCGTCGTCGCTGGCGAGCATCGCGATCACCGCCGCCACGACCTCGGGCCCCTGCGGCTTCGAGATCGACATCGTGCGCGCCATCAGGCGCATGTCGGCGCCCTCGGGCACGATGCCTTCCCCCGACATCGCGGTCTGGATCGAGCCCGGATTGACCGCGTTGCAGCGAAGACCCTGCTTTCCGAACTCGACGGCGAGCGTGCGCGTCAGCGCGCTCACGCCACCCTTGCTCGTTCCGTAGGCCGAGCCGTAGGGCAGCCCGGCGAGGGCCGAGGTCGAAGACGTGTTGATGATGACGCCGCGGGTCGCGAGCAGATGCGGCAGCGCCGCCTGGCAGAGCATGAAGGTGCCGACCAGGTTCACCTCGAGCACACGCCGGAACTGCTCGACCGTGAGCTTCTCGAAATGCTGGAGCAGGATGATGCCGGCGATGTTGCAGAGGGCATCGAGGCGCCCGAATCGATCGACGCAGGCCTGCACGTTCGCGCGGACCTCGGCCTCGCGCGTGACATCGCAGCGGGCGTGGGCCACCGCAGCCCCGAGCTCCTCACAGCGCTTCGCCGTCTCCTGGAGACCCTCGAGCGCGAGATCGATCAGGTAGAGGGAGGCCCCCTCCGAGGCCAGGCGAAGCGCCGTTGCCCGGCCGATCCCCGCCGCCGAACCGGTCACGAAAGCCACCTTGCCGTCGAATCGTCGCATCCCTGCCTCCGTTCATGGCTCCGGGTGGCGCTGGATGCGCCGCTCGCCGGACCCGAGCTTCGCGCGCCTGCGCCCGGCTGGCGACCCGGACGGCCCCCGCATGGGTTGCCTTCCGCCCAACGCGCTCCCCCTGATTCCCCGTGAGCTGTCGCGCCCCCGAGCTGGCTCCAACCCCGCAAAAAATTTCTGCGATTTCTGGTCCTACCCGACCACACCCCGATACCAGGTACACGCGCTTCGTGCCCTGGCTCAATTGGCCACGCGTCGCCCCGCGGCGCACCTACGGAGTTGTGACGGAGTTGCCCATGTCGATGATGAGCATGTTGTTTCTGCGCCGAGCCACTCATATCCGCTCGCTGATCACCTCCCTTCTCGTCCTGATCGGTCTCTCGACCGCCGCGAGCGCGGCGACCGTGACCGCGACAGCCACCTCGACGGGGAGTCATCCGGTCGACGGAACGCTGACGATCGACGACGGAATCGATCCCGGAAACCTGGTGATCACGTTCGATCTCGACGCGACCCAGGGCGATATCCGCGGCTTCTTTGCCCAGTTCGCCGACGAGAGCCTGATCAACGGGCTGTCGGTCGTCGGACTCCCCAACCGAGCAAGCCAGTTCCGCGAGGATCGGATCGGCAAGGCGGCGAAGAGCCGGGGACTGGGCCAGCCGGGCTCCGCGTGCCCGTGTGATTTCGGCTTGAAGTTCCCGGCCCAGACGGGGACGAGCGTGACGTTCACGCTGACGCACGAGACGGAAGACCTGACGCTCGCTCTCTTCTACGGCCAGGATTTCTCGATCAAGGCCTCGAAGATCCGCCTCGAGGAGCTCGGCTCGAACGGCAAGCCGCGGGGTCTCAAGACCGTGATCCTCGAGGGCCAGGTGCCGAACCCGATCCCGGAGCCGACGACCGCGGTCCTGATGGTTCTCGGTCTCGGCGGACTGTCCTATGCCGGAGCCTATGCCGGAGCCTATACCGGAGGAAGCCGGAAGAGCTGACCTGCTCTCCCGCTTCGACGCCCATCGAACGGCGCCGACTCCTCGCAAGAGGAGCGGCGCCGTTTGCTTTCCGGCATTCCGTCGGCGTTGCGTCGGCGTCGAGTCGCCGCGAGCCAACCGCGACGTTAGAGTCGAGGCCGCTGCCGCGGGGTCGTCCGCCGCGCGTCCAACGAGATCGGGGGTTCGTCGATGAGGCACTCGAATCGGGCATACGGAACGGGGATGGTCTTCGCCCTGATCGGATGGACGGTCTTCGCAGCCGGCGGTTGCCGAAATGCCGCGGCGGATCAACCGACGATCCAGGTCTTCAAGACGGCGACCTGCGGATGCTGCACGAAGTGGATCGACCACCTCGAGGGCGCCGGCTTCGAGGTCGAAGCCAAGGACCTGCCCGACCTCGCATCGCTGAAGCGCGAGAACGGCGTGCCGGCCGAGCTCAGCTCGTGCCATACCGCCCTGGTCGCCGGCTACGTCATCGAGGGCCACGTCCCCGCCGCGGACATCGAGCGGCTCCTCGCGGAACGTCCTGCGATTTCGGGTCTGGCCGTGCCCGAGATGCCGCTCGGCTCGCCGGGCATGGAGCATCCCGACCCCTCGCGCCACCAGCCCTATCAGGTCATGTCGTTCGGAAAGGACGGCATCCAGGTCTTCGCCTCACACCCGGCGCACTGATCTTGAGCGAGCTCCCGCCAGGGCGAGGGCGCCCGCGGCCAGGGCGAGGCCACCCGTCGGCTCGGGCACCTCGACCGCCCCGATGTCGCAGATCGCGAGTCCGCTGCCGCCATTGCGGGGCCGCACCCCGCCGCGCTGATCCGTGGCGGGGCAGCCCGTGTTCGAGCCGGTATCGATCGCCGGACTGCCGGCCTGGGGCAGAACGGTCTGCGTCGGGCCGCCATTATTCGCGATCGGCCCGAGCAGTGCACTGGTCGCCGGTCGATCGCTCGCCAGATTGAGATTGCAGCTGTTGTCGGACGAGAGGTTGTTGCCGTCCGAGAGCAGCGGATGGGAGCCGTCGCAGTTGAGCTGCGGCGTGATCGATCCCGGCTCGAGGCTGAGGGAGAAGATCGTGTTCTTCGCCGTCACGGGGCTCGCGCTGAAGCGGTAGAGCGCACCGCCGGCGAAGGCCTTGTTGATCTGGAGCGTGGAATTCAAGAGCGTGGTCACGTCCTCCGCGTAGATTCCGCCGCCCGTATCCGCTTCGTTGCCCGCGAAGGTCGCGTTCTCGATCGTCACGGTCCCCGAGATGTTGCGAAGGCCGCCGCCCTGCCCGCTCGCGTCGTTGCCGAGCAGGGTCGAGCGCCGGATCAGGAACGTGCCGCCGTTGCTCTCGATGCCCGCGCCGTTGGTCGCGAAGTTGACCGACACGGTCGAGCGGTCGAGGCGGGCGTCGCCGCCGTTGTTCTGGATCGCGCCCCCATCGAGGCCGGCGCTGTTGTTCTCGAAGAGCGAGGTCGTGATCTCGACGTTGCCCAGATTCTGGATCGCGCCGCCCCCGGCCTGCGCGAAGTTGAAGCGGAAGCGGCTGTCGGAGACCGTCAGCTGGGAATTCGCATCGTTGTAGATCGCGCCACCGCTGCCGAAGGACTCGGCGTCGTTGCTGGTGAAGGTCGCGTTCTCGACGGTGAGCGAGCCCTGATTCAGGATCGCGCCCCCCGAGAAGGAGCGGCCGTTCGCGAGCCCGAGGTTGCGGACGTGAAGGCTCGCTCCATCCAACACGTAGAAGTGCTGCCGGCTGTCCTCGCCATCGAGGGTGACCTTGTGCGATCCGTCGACGATCGCCGCGTCACCGGCGGCGATGACGTAGGTGTTGATGGGGATCACCACGTCGCCCGGCCCGCAGTTGAAGGTCACGAGGCCGCCGCCGACGAGAGCCGTCGCGAGGGCCGCGTCCGTGCAGCTGGCGGGCGAGCCGTTGCCCACGAGCCCCGCTCCGCGGGCCGAGCTGGCGAGCAGCCCCACGTACAGCGCCAGCACCAGGTAGAGCGTCGTCGGTCGTCGATTCGTCATCTCGATCCTCCTGCGGGCGGCCGCTTGGAGCGACCTGACCTCGTCTCTTTATCCATCGCTGCGGAAGGCCTATCTGGATCAAACCGGGGGAGCCCGGCGAGAAGATCGCAGTCGATCCAGGACGCAATTGCCCGCTGGGGACCACTCCCTATGCTTGAGCGGTCTCGCGCCGCCCGAGGAGGTTTTCGCATGTTCGACCATGGAATGCTCTTACCGATCATCGCCCTCGTCGGCTGGACCTTCGTGATGTGGGTCTGGATGTATGCGACGCGGATCCCGGCGCTGAACGCGGCACGGGTCGACCTGAAGGCCCTCTCGCGGACGGGGGCGCCGCTGGTGCTTCCGCCGGAGGTCTCGCGGGTCTCCGACAACTACAACCATCTCCACGAGCAGCCGACGATCTTCTACGCCACCGCCCTCGTCGCACAGCTCGCCGGCGGCGTGGACGTCTTCACGGTCGCCCTCGGCTGGGCCTACGTCGACCTCCGCATCGTCCACTCCCTCGTCCAGGCCACGCGCAACGTCATCCAGCTGCGCTTCGCCGTCTTCACGCTGGGATCGCTCGTCTTGCTGGCGATCTGGCTGCGGACACTGCTGCGGCTCGTTTGACGACCGGCTGCGCAGTAACGTCATCGCCATGCAGGTCAGTGAGCCCGTCGACGTCTTCGCTCCGGATCTCCTGAAGGGTCAGGTCGCCTTCGTCACCGGCGGCGGGACCGGCATCGGCCGCGAGATCGCCCGCGTGCTCGGCCGCCACGGCGCGCGCATCGCCATCGCGTCGCGGCGCCGGGAGGTCTGCGAGGAGACCGCGGCCGAGCTCGGGCGCGAGGGCATCGAAGTCCTGGCCCTGCAGTTCGACGTGCGGAAATCCGACGAGGTCGAGCGCGTGACCCGGGCGATCCTCGAGCGCTGGGGACGACTCGACATCCTCGTCAACAACGCGGCGGGAAATTTCCCGGCGCCGATCTCGAAGATCTCGTACAACGGCTTCAAGTCCGTCGTCGACATCGATCTGCTCGGGACCTACAACTGCTCGAAGGCGGCCTTCGAGCTCGCCATGCGCGAACGCGGCGGAAACATCGTCAACATCGCCGCCGCCTTCGAGCTGCGCGGCGTCTCCTGGCAGGCGCATGTCGCGGCGGCGAAGTCCGGCGTCCTCTCGCTGACCCGCACCTGCGCCGTCGAGTGGGGACCCCACGGCATCCGCGTGAACGGCGTGAATCCGGGCGCGACAGGGAACACGGAGGGCATGAAGCGCTTCTCCGAAGCGGTGCGGCAAGGGGAATCGCGGCCGACGAACCCGATGGGCGTGATGAGCCACGGCCAGGACATCGCCCTCTGCGTGCTCTTTCTCGTCTCGCCGTCGGCGCGCCACATCTCGGGGCAGGTGATCTCCGTCGACGGAGCGAGCTCCGTCGACGAGCTCAAGATGCCGGTCCCGCTCCCCGCGTAATAAGACCCGCGTAATAAGACCCGCCTCAAAGCCTCCGAAACGAATTGCCGAAGACGTAGTCCGCGACGTTCCTGCCCTGCTCGATCCCGGAAGTCTTGTCGAAGGCCCAGTGGATCCCGAGGTAGATCCGGCTCTGGCCGTTTTCCTCCTCGGCCTGCGAGAGCGTGCTGAAATGGCGCGGTACCAGCGGACGGATCTCGCCCTCGTTGTCGCGCGTCTCGCCGTTCAGCTCGTCCGACACGAAGGTGAACGCGATCGCATCCGTCCCGTAGAAATTGCGGAGCGTCTGGAAGAGCGCGCCGCCGAACGCGGCATGGCCCGAGGGATAAGCGGGAAAAGGCGGCGTGAAGTTCGGCCCGTTCAGGTTGCTCGCCGGCGCACCGAGGGGCGAGAAGCCGGGATCCCCGACCGTCGTGTCGTTGCGATCGCCGGCGCCGGTCGGCCCCGTGCCTTCGTCGGATTCCCGAATGCCGGTCACCGGGCGCCAGACCTGGTAGTGGTACTTCGAATCCCAGCCCGCGACGCCCGTATCCGCCATCGCGACGTTCACGAGGGCGAGCAGCCGCGCGAGCTCGACCTCGCGTGTGCGCCGGCGGTCCGCGATCGTGACGGCGATCTGGTTGTAGAGGCGCGGCGGGGCGCACAGGCTCGGCATCCCGTCGTAGGCCCAGTAGATGCCGATCTCCGTCTGCTCGGCGCTGCGCGAAGTCGGCGTCGCGACGCCGTCGCCGCCGAGCGCCTTCACCTCGGCAAAGGCCTCCGCATACGCCTCGCTCGCCAGCGATGGCGGCGGCGGCAATCGGAACTGGTCACCGCTGTGCAAGACGAGCGGATCGACCTCGCCCCATTGTGCCCCGAGCGCGACAGGACTCTGGCTGATCGGATCGGGCCGCCAGTAGCCCACGTCGTCACTCGGATGAAAGTCGACGCCGACACGGGGCTCCGGATGATCGGAACCGTCGCCGGCGACCCGCGCGAGGATTCGCGCCGCCGCCTGCCGCCCGAGAGCGACGCCCCGGATTCGGCCCTTGCGACTGCGGATCTGGGCGAGGTCGCGTTCGAGCAGATCGGCGAAGCTCGCAGCCTGGGACGGAAACAGCGCTGCCAGGGTGTCGTGGGCCGCCCGGGCCACGGCCGCGTCGAGGGAGGTCCGCCGACGCGCGGGCGGCTGGCCCGTGAAGCTCTCGTAGCCGCCGGCGATCGCATTCACGGCGTCGAAGATCGCGATGTGGACGATCGCCATCGCGCGGCTCGAGCGGCCCGGGCCGATCTGCTCGCCGTAGACACGCGACTCGCCGGGGGCGACGGGGGTGTGATCGATCCCGCTCGCGTCGATCGCGATCTGGTTCCAGCGGCGAACCACGTCCACCCGCCGACGCGCGTTGAGCCTCCGGACGACCTGCGATCTCTCACGATCGAAATCCCGCCCGAGGAGCGCCTCGA
>JANMTD010000210.1:0-2660 GCA_031390075.1 Deltaproteobacteria bacterium
CTCTTGAAGCGCAGCTCGTGGTCCCACAGCGTGAGGCGTCCGCCCGTCATGGCGGAGACATCGCTCTCGATGATGTCGGTCGGATCGGCTTCCTTGCCGACGGTGGACCCGTCTTCGTACTTGAGGAACCGCCTCTCGGCGCCCTCCTCGAATCCGCTCCCCAGGGCGAACTTGATCGTCATGGCCTCGGGATATTCGGTCGTGACGACGTCGATCGAGCCGCCCGAGGAATTGCTCGGGGATTCGGGCCCGAAGGTCTTGGCGACGACGACATTCGACACGACTTCCGACGGAAAGAGGTCGAGCTGGACCGACTGTCTGTCGGGATCGGGACTCGGGACCGGTGCGCCATTGAACGTCGTGCTGCTGTAGCGATCCTCGAGGCCGCGGATGATCGCGAACTGACCCTCGACGATGCTGACGCCGGGAACCCGCTTGAGGGCATCTGCGACGTCACTGGCCGCGAACTTCGAGAGATCCTCGGCCGAGAGCAGATCGAGCTGCATGTCGGCTTCCGTGCGCATCGCCAGGCCCTGCAGGACCTCGTCCATGATCGCCGCTTCGACGATGAAATCCTCGATCTCGCCGTCGTCCTCGACGACGACTTCCGCGGCCCCTTCCGCGGCGGCGGAGCCCTCGGCGGTCATCGCGTGGTCCTGGACGGTCGTCTGACCGGCGACGACGCGGATCTCCTGCGCCGGCGAGGAGACGTAGCCGGTCTTGACGAAGCGGAGTCGATGGCTGCCCGCCGGAACCTTCTGGAAAGCGTATTCACCGTCCGGGCCGCTGGCCGCGATCTCCTGGCGGGGCGTGGCTGCCTTGTCCGGATCCGGGACCTCGAGGATCACGGTGGCATTGTCGATCGGTGCGCCGGATTGCGCGTCGGATACACGCCCTGCGACCCCGCCCGCGGATCCCGCGGACGGACTCTGGGCGTCGGCCGGCCGATCGGGCATCAGGCCCAGGCCCAGGCTCAGGATGAGCGCGAGCAGCAGTCGGCGAGTCGAAGGAAACCTGGGGAGGCCGGTACGAGAGTCGACTCGCCAGGCGACGATGGGTCGGGGTCTCAAGAGCTCGCTCGGTTCGTGATCGGCGTGAAGAAAGAGGACGGCCGTGATCGACCACTACGGGCCGACCGGGCGCTTCGACTCTTTCATTATCGAGAGCGGTCGCGGCGTTGGAGTCGCGGATCGGTGACGTTTCCGTGAAGGCGAGCTCCGCGTCTGGGCGGTGCCTTCGCGCGCATGACGCCGGAACGGAACGCGGGCGCTACGAAGCGCCCGCGCGCCTCCACCCAAACGTCTTCAGGCGTCGACCCATTCGATCTTCTCGTCGATCGGCTTGCGCCGTCCCGACGGCCATTCGGCGGGATTCGCGGGGTAGCCCAGGTAGAAGACGCCGAGACAGCGGTCCTTGGCGCCGATCCCCATCCAGGCGTTCATCTCGGGCCGGTACAAAAAGGGCGGCGTCGACCAGAACGTCCCGAGGCCGCGGGCGGTGGCGACGAGCTGCATATTCTGCACGGCGCAGGCCACGGCTTCGATCTCCTCCAGCTCGGCGATCTTTTCGATCTCCTGCCGCGCCATCCAGACGAGCATCGTGACGGGAGCCCTGGCCGACATCTCGCGCAGCTTGTCGGCCTTCCCCGGCTTCTGCTGCTCGGCCGGCAGCGATGTCTCGTAGAGCGATGCCAGCGCGTCCGCGAGCTTCTGGCGCGCCTGTCCGCGATAGATCCGGAAGCGCCAGGGCTCCGTGAGCCCGTGGCTCGGCGCCCAGCGTGCGCCCTCGAGCACGGCCCGCAGATCAGCTTCGGAGATGGGCGCGTCGCTCATCATGTGCGGCTTGATCGTCCGGCGTCTCTGGATCACTTCGTCGATGGCCTTCGGGTCCACTTCGATTCCTCTTTCTACAGATCCGTCAAATTCCGAGCTGGGAGAGCGCATCGATGATGCGGCCGAGCAGGGTCGAGAGGTTCGGCCGGGTCTTCTCGACCCGTGCCGCGAGCTCGCGCAGCTCCTCGTAGAGCGGCTCGACCAACGCGGTCGCGGGATTCTCGTCGTCGAGGTGGACGGCGACTTCGGCGAGCGTCCGGTCGAGGAGCGAGCGGTCGGTCGAAGACAGGGGTGCGCCGCTCGCGATCTCCTTTCGCAGGTGGGCGATCGACTCTTCGAGGTGCTTGCTCGGGGCCATTTCCGTCTCCTGAAAGATCGGTCGGAGCCGGGGGCTCGACCGCAGACGTCTGACTATAGTGTGCGCCATGCCGAAACGCGCCCGTCACTCGACCGAATCCGAAGACGCCCCGATCCGCCCGTCGCTCTCCTGCTCCCGGGAGCGCGCCGCGGTCGGCCTCTTGTTATTCGCCCTGTGGATCGGCCTGGCCTGCGCCGGCAGCGAAACGGGGTCCGGAGCGGATGTCGCGCAAGCGGCGCCGGCGACCGTGGTCGAGCCGGCTGCTGCGGCAGCCGGGGCCATGTCCGAGGGTAAGGGCGAGGGCGAGGCCGAGGAGAAGGGGGATCCCGCCCGGGACGCCTGGGTCGTCCCCGACGCGATGGGCGACATCTACGCGACGAACTGCGCCGTTTGCCATGGCCAGGGGCTCGAAGGCGCGGCGCTGGGGTCCGCCCTGAACGCCCCGGCGCTTCGCCACGGCGAATCCGTCG
>JANMTD010000299.1:0-4663 GCA_031390075.1 Deltaproteobacteria bacterium
GCACAGATCTCTGCCCATCGGCGGCGCAGCTCCTGGGTCATCTCGTAGTCGAAGGCGTTTCGGGCCTTCGGATGATCGAGCGTCAGCGTGGCGACGCCATCTCGTTTCTCGAAGTGGACCTGACCGGACACTCGTTTCATCCCCCTGTCGATTGGACTGTCTAGCCATTGGAGTGTCTAGAGAGAGCGCGAGGCGCCCAAATAGAACTTCGACGTTAGATCAGAAGGAAACCTCGAACAACACGAATGCATGCCCAGCGCGGACGGCGATCGACTAGCCCCGGAGCAGCTCCACACAATTGTCGTGCATGATGCGTTTCACTGCGCGCTCGTCGAATCCCCTCAACTCCTTCTCGAAATCGAGCGGCTGCGCGACGCCCTCACCGTGCGTCCAGTCGGAACCGAAGAGGATCCGCTCGACACCGCAGCCGAGCGTGGGGAAGAGCAACGCTGCGCCGAGGCCCAGCTCGTCCATCGTTCGGATGCGCTGGTCGCGGTCGCGATACTCGGAGCGCAGGGGCTCGACCTTCATCCACGAGCGCAGGTCGACTAGTCGTGATTGTCGGCATCGATCGGCAGCGTGACCCTCGGACTCTCAATCCCGAGATACGGGCGCTTTCCAGAGTCCGCATGATCGAATATGATATTTCATTCTGCAAGTCGGCTTTTTCGCACGAGCCCTGCTCCGCTGCGCGAAGCGATCCGGTGTCCGGTGGATAGAGAGAGTGTGAGGCAGCGTGAGACACCCGAGCGCTTCGAAGACCAGGCGGGTCGTGCAGTGGTCCAGTGGTGCCTGCGGCAAGATCGCGATCGGCGCGATCCAGCGCCGGCCAGACCTCGAGTTGATCGGCCTCTGGGTCCACGACTCGGCGAAGGTGGGTCGAGACGTCGGCGAGCTCGCGGGCGGCGAGCCGATCGGCCTCTGCGCGACCGATGATATCGACGCCCTGCTCGCACTCGCCCCGGATTGCGTCTGCTACACGGCGATCGGTGAGTCGCGCCCAGATGCCTGCGTCGCCGCCCTCTGCCGAATCCTCGCGAGTGGCAGCAATGTCGTGAGCACCAGCGTCCCCGGCCTGATCTACCCACCCGCGTTCGACCCCGCGATCGTCACCCGCCTCGAGGCCGCCTGCCGAGCCGGCGGAGCCACTTTCTACATGACCGGCATCGAGCCAGGATTCGCGGCGGACCACCTGGTTGCGATGCTGACGACGGGCTCGAACCGCATCGACAGCATCCGCACGCAGGAGCTCTTCAGCTACTCGGACTACCCGGTCGCATTCACGATGTTCGAGTTCATGGGGTTCGGGAAGCCGATGGACCACAAATGCCTGCTCGAGCAACCCGGCGTCCAGACGTCGATCTGGGGCCCGCCCATCCGCATGGTCGCCGACGTTCTGGGGGTCGAGCTCGAGGCCATTCGAGAGACCTACCATAAACGTCCGACGCCGCGCCGACTCGAAGTCGCAGCGGGCAGGATCGAGGCCGACACCGTCGGTGCCGTGCGCTTCGAGACGATCGGCGTCGTCAATGGGCGGGACGCGATCGTGATCGAGCACGTCAATCGCATGGCGCGCGATCTGGCCCCCGACTGGCCGAACGCGGAGCGAGACGGCGTCTATCGCATCGAGATCGAAGGCGACCCGAGGCTCCGCTGCGAGCTCGAAGTCGGGACGGAAAAGAACTTCTCGGATCAGGGCCTGGTCGTGACCACGATGCGAGCAGTGAACGCGATCCCCTACGTCTGCGATGCGCCTCCGGGCGTGATCAGCGCTGTCGACCTTCCCCTGACCGTCCCCTACGCAGCATTCGATTAGCAAAGAGGATAAACCCACATGAAGTACATCGACTATTCCAACAAGGATCGCGTCGCGACCATCACCCTCTCCCGCGGCGACAAGGCCAATGCCCAGAACGAGGCGATGCTCGACGAGCTGCACGGATGCTTCGTCGAGGCGGAGCGGGACGACTCGGTTCGCGTGATCGTCCTCCGCGCCGAGGGCAAGCACTTCTCCGCCGGGCACGACCTCGACACGAGCCACCCGGACGCGGTCAAGCTCGCGGAGCCCGACGGTTCCTTCCGGCTGGACAAGATCTATCGCTGGGAGGCGCAGAAGTACTTCGGCTATTCATGGCATTGGCGCAACATCCCGAAGCCGACGATCGCGGCCGTCCAGGGCAAGGCGATCGCCGGCGCGCTGAACCTGATTTTTCCGATGGATCTGATCGTCGCCGCGGAGGATGCGCTCTTCTCGGATCCGGTCGTGCTGATGGGGATCGGCGGGGTCGAATATCATGGCCACACCTGGGAGCTGGGCGCTCGACGCGCGAAGGACATGCTCTTCACCGGGCGCGCCTTCACGGCCACGGAGGCTCTCCAGGCGGGCCTCGTCCGCGAGGTCGTACCGCGGAGCGAGCTCTGGGACCGTACGGACGCCCTCGCCCGTGAGATCGCGAAGCGGCACCCCTTCGGACTCGCGCAAGCCAAGCGCGCCGTCAACCAGACCCTCGACGTCCAGGGCTACTTCGCGGCCCTCCAGTCTGCGTTCGACATCCATCAGACGGGCCACGGAAACGCCATCAGCCATACCGGCTATCCGATCCTGGCGGACCTCTCGACGATGAAGACAGAGCTGAAGAAGGACTGAACCCGCCGACCCGAAGGAACCCGACCATGGACATGAACGACATGATCCTCGTGAGCGTCGACGACCACGTCTGCGAGCCGCCCGACATGTGGAAGAACGCGCTTCCGGAAAAGTGGAAGTCCCGCGCGCCCAAGCTCGTGAAGCGGCCGGATGGAAGCGACGTCTGGCTCTTCGAGGGGAAGCAGATCCCCAACATCGCCCTCAATGCCGTCGCCGGACGTCCGGCAGAAGAGTACGGAATGGAGCCCACCGCTCTCGACCAGCTCCGACCCGGCTGCTTCGACGTCCATGCCCGCATCGAGGACATGAACGCCAACGGCGTCCTCGGCTCCCTGTGTTTTCCGACCGTACCCGGATTCTGCGGCGAGCTCTTCGGCCGGAACGACGACAAGGATCTGGCGCGGGCGATGATCCAGGCGTACAACGACTGGCACATCGACGAATGGTGCGGCGCCTACCCCGGCCGATTCCTTCCGCTCGCGATTCCCATGATGTGGGATCCGGCGCTTCTCGCCAAAGAGGTGCGGCGCATCGCGAAGAAAGGCTGTCACGCCATCTCCTTCGCCGACAGCCCGACCGGCCTCGGCTACCCGAGCCTTCACAACGCCTACTGGGAGCCCTTCTGGAAGGCCTGCGCCGACGAGGGAACCGTCGTCTGCATGCACATCGGGTCGGGAACGGGAATGACTCTCAACGAGCCGGAAGCGCCCATCGAGATCATGATCACGGGAACGCCGATCAGCCTCTTCAACGTCGCGACGGAGCTCGTCTACTCCGACTTCCTGCGCCGCTACCCGAGCCTCAAGATCGCGCTCTCGGAGGGCGGCATCGGCTGGATCCCCTACTTCCTCGAGCGCATCGACTACGTCCACGCACACCACAGCGCCTGGACGCACCAGGATTTCGGCAAGGGCCGAAAGCCGAGCGACCTCTTCCGGGAGCACATCGTCACCTGCTTCATCGACGACGACGCGGGCATCGCGAACCGCCATCGGATCGGTGTCGAGACGTTGACCTGGGAGTGCGACTACCCCCATTCGGACACGACCTGGCCGCATTCCCCCGAGAAGCTGTGGCGATCCGTCAAGGATCTGCCGAAGCGGGAGATCGATCAGATCACTCATCTGAACGCGATGAAGCACTTCCAATACGACCCCTTCGCCGTCCGGGGGCGTGATCGCTGCACGGTCGCTGCTCTGCGGGACGAAGCTCGGCACGTCGACCTATCTCTGATCTCGGGAGGCGGTGGAAAGCCGCCGAGCGACTACGCTAAGGGCTACGTCACGATCGGAGACATCATGAAACAGCTGGCGAACGCGTATTCGGTCGCCTGGGACAACGAAGCCCGAAAATGAACAGTTCCGAGCTCCGTTACGACCCTTACGACTTCGAGATCGACGCGAATCCGCATCCCGTCTGGAAGCGACTCCGCGACGAAGCGCCGCTCTACCGGAACGTCGAATACGAGTTCTGGGCGCTCAGCCGCTACGAGGACGTGGCCGCGGGTCTGCTGAATTGGGAGAGCTTCAGCTCCGCCCGCGGCAGTGTCCTCGAGATCATCCGGGCGGGCATCCGGATGCCGCCGGGAATGATCCTCTTCGAGGATCCTCCCCTGCACGATGCCCACCGAGCGATTCTGGCCCGGCTCTTCACACCGAGACGAATCGCCGCGCTCGAGCCCGAGATTCGCGCCTACTGTGCGCAGACCCTCGACCCACTCGTCGGCACGGATCGCATCGACTTCATCGCCGACCTCGGAGCGCAGATGCCGATGCGGGTGATCGGCATGCTCCTCGGGATCCCCGAAGACGACCAGGAGGCGATCCGGGATCAGATCGACGCGGGCCTGAGCCTCGACAAGGGCAGCCAATCGTCCTCGGCCCTCGAGGGCGGCGTGCTCTTCCCCAATGCGCGCTTCGCCGAGTACATCGAGTGGCGAAGAAAGAATCCTTCGGATGATCTGATGACCGAGCTCCTGCAAGCGCGCTTCATCGACGACGAAGGTGTCGAAAGGGG
>JANMTD010000312.1:0-2208 GCA_031390075.1 Deltaproteobacteria bacterium
CAGGAACTCGTGAACCTCAACAACAAACTCGGTCTTGCTGGGGCATTTCTTCTGGAGGCCGAACAGGGATTCGACCCGGAGCAACTCGTTCGCGCCAGAGAGCAGGTTGCGTCGCTGAAGAATGTGATCAGCGACCACCGCTGCAAGCCCCAGTGGTTTCACCTTATGGCCCAACGAGCTGATAGCGAAAGCAAGGCGATGCATAGCTGAATCGGAGCGCGGCGGAGATTGGTACAAAGAAAGCATTCCTACGCCGACAGGATCTTGAACACCTGCGGCAACCACCCGTCCAGTACGGGCCAGACCTCGGACGCGAGCTTGGGCACCTCGCGCGGCTTGATGTAGTCGCCATGTGCTCCGCCGCCCCCTGCGTGTCCCACGTACTGGAGCTGGGCTCGATCGGGAACGCCCTCATGCTCCGGATGCGTCGTGAAGGAGTGTCAGAGCGAGTAGAGATCGATGCGGGATCTCTTGATCTTCCGAGTCTCCAGGAAGCGGTTGGCCCATTCGGAGAGACCCTCGACCGCCAGCTTTCCGGTGATCTCGGGAAACAGCGGCGCGTGGGGGATAGGATGAACAAGCAGCGTTTTCTGTACCGCCGCTAGCTTCGATTCTGACAACGAAGGCGATCCGCCAGTCATCCTGCGCCGAAGGCGGGGCGATTTCAAGGGCGGGCGCTCGACTGGTGGCGTGAACTCCCCGGTCGGGATGCGCCGTTCGGAGACGGGCCTTCGGCCGGCGACTGATCGAATTCAAAACCCGGATCCTCGTAGGCTTGCGCCAGAGTCGGCTCGAACGCGCAGCGGCTTATCACGGGCTCCGGTCCGATCTCTCTCGCGGGTGGCAGCGGCGGAGCGCGGGGTGGGAGCGACAGACACTCGAGAATCCGGCGCGCCATGCTCGGTTCCGCGATGGCGGCAAGCAGTCTCATTCGCGCGCCACTGGTGGGGCAGCGAAACGCATCGACCTCGAAGACGCGTTTCAGGAGATCGGCCCAGGCAATGCGCTGGGGAAGCGATTCGCTCGCCCCGAAAATCGATCGAAGGATCGGCACCGAGTGATCCCCCTCCCCCGTCCAAGCACCTAGCGGTACAGGAATGCATCCGGCGTCTCCTTCGGCGCCCGCCAGCGCGGGAACGCCCCGAGGCTGAAGTCCCCGAGACTCCCACGGAAGACCAAGTCGAAGGGCAGGATCGAGTCGCGCCCGCGCACCGCCCCGTAGCGCTCCCGCACACTCTGGTAGACAAAGCTCGACTCGGCGGTCGGTCGCAGATCGGCCTCCTCGGTGAGGCCGAGGCGCGCCTGCTCGAGGTAGGCCTCGCGGTTCGCGTCGGCGGCGAAGCGCGCGCCCTCGTCGATCAGGCTGTTGCTTTGAACGGCTTCGTCGAGGGCGGCGGTGAGGCGGATGAGGCGCTGCTTCGAGATTCGGCGGAGCCGGGACTCGGGGGGCGTGTCCTCGTCGCGACCTTCCGCGGTCAGCAGGATCTCGAGCACCCGTCCGCCGCGCAGGACGACGCCGTCTTCGTGGAGCTCGCCGTCGGAGACGTCGTCGTTCAGGAGCTGCGGATTCAGGCCCAGGCCCGTGTCGCCGGCGACCGTCGGGTTCTCGAGCAGGAATCCGCGGGTGATGCGGATGTGTTGCGGGCTCGCCTGCTCGAATTCTTCACGCGCCAGCTTGCCCGCATCGCGCCCGCCCTCGGAGTCCGGGAACTCGGTCGCGATGCCGCGGAGAACCGACGCGCGTTGATCGCGGCGGTCGAGTCGTTCGAGCTGCTCGACCTGCTCGCCTGCGGCCTTCTCGACGAGCTCCCGGCGCTTCTTTGCGGGAAACTCCGGCATCAGGTCGGGCAGGCGCAGCGCGCGTCCGTAGCGATCCTCGCCCCGCTCGTAGTCGTAGAGCCACTCGACCAGCTCGCGCTGATGCGCCCCCTCTGGATATCGGAGCAGATAGCGGTACCCGGCGAGGGCCGTCGCGCGTTGGAAATCGGGGAAGCCCGTAAACGGGGAGATCAGCGCGCGGATCGGCGCCAACACGATCGTGATCGCGATCGTCGGCGTATCGATCAGATAGGCCAGCGGCGCGGGCAGGTCGGATAGCGCGGCCGATTGACCCATTCGCCCGCCAGCCGAAAAGCCAGCGCGTCGCGCCGTCCGATGCGGCGAAGTCGCCTGAAGGCATCGTACGGGTTCTGCCATTCGTCCTCGAGC
>JANMTD010000313.1:0-2149 GCA_031390075.1 Deltaproteobacteria bacterium
CTCCGTCTCCTGTCCCTCGTGACGGTGATCCTGCAGGTCTGGAACGGTCTCGTCGGGGGCGCGGCATGGCCTCACGTGGTCAGGTGGCGACGACTCTGGTCACTTCGGTCACGTCCTTCTTCGTGTTGTTTCACGAGGACGCGGACGACGAGTAGATCACGACCGTCGACCGGCTCGTTGCTCGGCGGCTCGCGCGACTCCGCGCAGCATGCCGCGGAAGACGAGCTGATGAAGCGGGTAGATCCCATACCAGTAGGCGAGTCCGGGGAGCCCCACCGGATCGAATTCCGCCGTCTGCCGGATGCGTGCCCCCCCATTCTCGGGCTCGACCTCGAACTCGAGCCACGCACGGCCCGGGAGCTTCATCTCGGCGACGAGGCGTAGGCGATGACCGGGCTCGATGACCTCGACGCGCCAGAAGTCGAGCGCGTCACCGACGCGCAGCTCCGCCGGATCCCGCCGTCCGCGGCGCAGCCCGACGCCGCCGAGGAGCTGATCGAGCAGCCCCCGCAATCGCCACAGGAGATCCGCGGCGTACCAGCCCGCGTCGCCTCCGATTCGCCGGATGGGCTCGAAGGCATCGTCGGTCGACACGGCGACGAAGACGCTGCGCGAGTCGACGAGCCGATTGCCGAAGCGGCGTCCACCCCACCGGGTCGTCGGGGTCGCTGCCGAAAGGGCGTCCGACCAGCGGGTCTCGGCGAGGTCCCGGTCCTCGTTGGAGAGGGCCCGCGCGATGCATTCGCGGACGCCGAGTGGGCGGATCGGAAAATCGCGCAGGGCCGAGTCGTCGTGGACCAGGGTCGGATGGCGGATGCTATCGATCAGCTTGCGTCCGATTTCGGCGTAGATCGGCGTCACGAGGCGAAGCCAGAGGCTCGATAGGCGCGGCGTCAGCACGGGGACCGTCAACATGAAGCGGCGGAGTCCGCGCAGCCGCGCGTACTCCCGCATCAGCTCCCCGTACGAGACGCGGTCGGGGCCGCCGATCTCGTAGACACGGTGCTCGGCGAGCGGGATGTCGAGCGCCGCGACGAGATAGGCGAGGACGTCTTCGATTCCGATCGGCTGGGCGAGCACGTCGACCCAGCGCGGGGTCACCATGGCCGGAAGGCGCTCGACGAGGGATCGGATCAGCTCGAAGGAGAGGCTGCCCGATCCGATCACGATCGAGGCGCGCAGCTCGATCGTCGGCACGCCCGACGCGGCGAGGAGTCGGCCGACCTCGTGGCGGCTTCGCAGGTGGGCAGAGAGGTCGGTCTCGGAGTCTCCGAGGCCACCGAGGTAGACGATGCGCTTCACGCCGGCGGCCGCGGCGGCGCGCGCGAACGCCTGGGCCGCCAGCCGATCGCGCTCTTCGAAATCGGCCCGCGCCCCCATCGAGTGGACGAGATAGTAGGCGGCCGAGACGCCGGAGAGGGCGGGCTCGAGGGCGGCCGGGTCGGCCACGTCCCCGCCCACCACTTCGGTCGTCGGCGCCGCGCGACCCCGGAACTCATCGGGCCGTCGCACGAGGCAGCGGATAGGTCGTCCTTCGGCTTCGAGCCGGTGGAGCAGGCGCCCGCCGACATAGCCCGTCGCACCGGTCAGCAGGATCAAGACATCCGCCTGGCGAAGTCCCAGCTCGAGAGCTTCGTCGGGACGATACGGATCGCCATCTCGTCATTGCGACGCGACAGCAGCCAGCGGGCGAAGCCCGACTCCCGCGTGCCGACGTAGCGGTCCACGAGGGCCTCGAGGATCGAGCCGCCCATCTCCGGCACGAGCTCCGCGCGGCCCTGGCCCCGCACGCCGCGGTAGGGCGGTTCGTCGCGGGCGACCTCGAAGCCGCATCGCGGCTCGTCCCGCAGCAGCGCAACGACCCGCGCGCCGGGGGACGTGGCGCACCAGATCGAATCGTCTCGCCACAGGTACCAGAGCGAGAGGACGAGCGGGGACCCATCGGGATCCACGCAGCCCAATCGAAGGGGGATCACGGTCTCCCGAAGGTGGCGGTCGATCTGCTCGACCGAGAAGGGCCCGCGTTGTTCCATTGGATCTCCGAGTTCGAATCCTTCCGAACGGGGCGGACTGTAGCCCTCGACCTCGCCGCAGGAGCAAGAGGTTCAAGACGCTTCGGCGCGCAGATCCTCCCGGTAGGTCCTCGAGG
>JANMTD010000330.1:0-20205 GCA_031390075.1 Deltaproteobacteria bacterium
GTCCCTGGACCGCAGGACTGACCAGGAATCAGCACCGTCAAAAGACGGCGCGATCAATAGTGGTGTCCCCAACGGGGATCGAACCCGTGTTATCGGCTTGAAAGGCCGACGTCCTAACCGCTAGACGATGGGGACACGCTGGCGCGGCAGTATGGCAGAGGTCGTCCGGGTCGCCACCCTCCGCGATCTCGCGGAGCCTGCTGTCGCTTGCGATCGAACGCAGGCGAACTTCAGGGGCGGGACACTAGACTGCCCGGATGTCAGACCGAAGCATCCGCTCCGAGCGCGCCCTCAACATCTGGTCGAGCTTCCAGCGCAGCGTGAGCCCCCTGGCCCGGGGTGCCGCGATCATCCCCGCCCCCGAGCTCGATTTCGACGAGATCGGCGGCCTCGCCGCCGCGAAGGACGAGATCCTGACCTACGCCTACGCCCAGACGAGCCCCGAGATCTACGGCCGCTGGGGGACGTTTCCGCCGAGCGCGATGCTGATGATCGGCCGCCGCGGGAGCGGCAAGGCGATGCTGGCCGAGGCCCTCGCCGCGCGCACGGAGACCGCCTTCGTGCGCGTCGACGTCCCGCGCATCGTGCTCGACGTGATCCACGGCGTCAGCAAGATCGGCGAGCTGATCCAGGGCTGGTCCGCGGCCCTCGAAGAGATGCCGCCCGTCACCGTCTTCTTCGACGAGCTGCAATACGCCGAGGCTCACGATCTCTCCGCCCACCAGGGCCAGCTCCCCACCGGCCCGATCCTGGATTTCCTGTTCGAGCTGATCGATCGGACCCTCGCCGTCCCCCGCGCCCTGGTGGTCGGCGCCACGAGCTTCCCCGACACCCTGCCCCATGCCTTCATCGCGCCGGGCCGCTTCGAGCGCGTGGTCGAGGTCAATCCGATCTTTCCCGAGGACGTGATCGCGGCGCTCGAGATCCACGCGGCCCAGGCCGAGGCCCGCGCCGGTCGGCCGCTCTTCGAGAAGATCAGCTGGGCCGCCATCGTCGGCAGCAGCGGTGAGCCGTCGATCGGCGACTGGGTGCGGATGTTCCACGGCGTGCTGCGGCACAAGGCCCGGCTCGAGGCGGGCGGCGATCGACCCGAGGCCGTGTCGAGCGAGGACTTCTCGCGCGAGGTCAGCCGCTTCCGCCAGGCGCACACGCGCATCCACATGGACGGCGGCAACTACCTCTGACCAGGTGCGGGCAGGTGAAGCGGAGGCCGTGCCAATGGCCGGCCAATGGCCCGCCCGGGTTGTCCGGGGGACAGCCGCTCGATGCGTGGGAATTGCGCGTTGCGCGGCGGCGGCGCCCTCGATGCTCGCGGCGTGCGGGGCATATGCCGCTGGTCTGCTGTAACGATCGCCAGGGCTTGGAAACGGGGCGGAATGGGGCTTGCCTCGCGCATGCTTTTCTCACGCGAGGCACATCACTGACCGATAGAAACGGCCACGAGCGGATCGTGTGCGAAGCGAGCCGGCCGACGCGTGGGACACAGCCCCCGCGAGCGAAGAGCGCGTTCAAGCGCGTCCGAAGGGAGTCACGGTGCAGGATCACACCGTCCTATTCGTCGACGACGAAGTGAACATCCTGAAAGCGCTCCAGCGGTTGCTCCGCCACGAGCCGATCCAGGTCTTGACCGCATCGACACCGGCCGACGCCTTCGAGCTGGTCGACCGCTACGAGCCGCAGGTCGTCGTCTCCGACCAGCGCATGCCCCAGATGAACGGCGTCGACTTCCTGTCCGCCGTGCGCGATCGCCACGGCGACATCGTCCGCATGATGTTGACCGGCTACACCGACATGACGATCGCCGTCGAAGCGATCAACAAGGGCGAGATCTACCGCCTGATCACGAAGCCCTGGAACGACGACGAGCTGAAGGCGACGCTGCGCCAAGCATTTGACCACTTTGATCTCAAAGCCGAGATCAAGCGGCTGAACCAGGTGACCCGCGAGCAGAACTTCAAGCTCCAGGACATGAACCGGAACCTGGAGGAGAAGGTCCGCGACCGCACGAAGCAGCTCGACGGCAAGAACCAGGAGCTGCGCACCGCCTACATCCAGACCATCCGCGCCCTGGCCGAGGCGATCGACGCGAAGGACGCCTATACGCGCGGCCATTCCGAGCGCGTCGCCGTCTACTCCTCGCGGATCGCGCGCCAGATGTCGCTGCGCAAGGACATGATCGATCGGATCTATTTCGCGGGCCTGCTCCACGACGTCGGCAAGATCGGTGTCCCCGACGCCATCATCACGAAGCCCGATCGCCTGACGGAGGCCGAGTACGCCGAGATCATGCGCCACCCGGAGATCGGCGCGAAGATCCTCGAGCCCGTCGAGTTCCTGCGCAGCGTCGTCCCCTGCGTCCGCCACCACCATGAATGGTTCGACGGCTGCAGCCGCGGCTACCCGGATCGCCTGGCTGGCGACCAGATCCCGCTGCCCTCGCGCGTGATCGTCGTGGCCGACACGGTCGAGGCGATGACCTCGGACCGCCCCTACCGCAAGGCCCTCCCGCTCGAGGCCGTGACGGCCGAGCTCCACAAGTTCTCCGGGACCCAGTTCGATCCCGTCGTCGTCGATGCCTTCCTGACTCTGCTCGAACACGAGGGTGAGTCCTTCATCTCGAAGGGCCAGAAGTTCGACATCTACGCATTCATCGAAGGTTGAGGACCAGGGCCCCAGGACGTGAGCACTCCGCAGAAACCCCCCACCGAGACCCCCTCGAGCGATCCGCTCGCGATGCTGACGTCGCTCGGATTCGGGCCCGACACCGTCTTGATGAACGACCCGAAGCTCTTCGTGGACGGCCGCTTCCTCGCGTCGCTGCTCGTCGAGCTCGAAGACGAGCTCGGTCCGCGCCAGGCCGGTCTCGCACTCTTCCAGATCGGCATGCTCCACGGCCTCCGCGACGCGGCGCGCGCCTGCCGCCGTCATTCCGAGGGCACGGGAGCGAACGAGAGCGAGGCCGCCCGATTCGCGGCCGACACGACGGCGCTCGTGATGAACTGGGGTGCGGGGGTCCACGTCCGGACCGGAGGCGCCTTCGACCTCGCCGGCAGCTGGCCCGAGCGCCACGAGGCCTCCGCGCGCATCTCCCGCCTCGAGGCCGCGAGTGTGCCGAGCTGCGCGCTCAGCGCGGGCTATACGACGGGCTGGCTCTCGGGCACCCTCGACCGGTCCCTCGTCGCGCGCGAGATCGAATGCGCCGCGGCCGGTGCCACTGGCTGTCGCTTCGAAGTGCACGAGACCGGAAGCTGGGGCTCGGCCACCGATCCGGAGCTCGATTGGCTCCTCTCGCAGACCCCCTTCGAAGCGTTCCGCAAGCTGGCCCTGCGGCCGCCGATCGAGCGGCGCGAGCGCCCGGCGACGGGGACGGCGATCGGCGGCGATGGCCAGTTCGACCGCACCCAGCCCGTCGTCCATATCTGGGGGCCGGTGATGGTGCTGCCGTTCACGACCCTGGAAGAGGCGCTCGGCACCGTCGACATGCTCGGCCGCGATCCCGGCATCGGCGAGATCCGCTGCGTGGTCGTCAATCTGCGCGAGCTCCCCCTCGACGAGGGATTCGGCGCGGCGGCCCTCGAGCAGGTGCTCGAGACGATCGAGTCCTGGAACGCCCAGAGCCTGCTCACCGGTGTCTGCGCGAGCTCCGAGGCGGCGATCTCGAGCCTCGAGTCGTCCCACCTGATCCTGCGCAAGGACCTGTCGGAAGCGATCGCCACCGCCTTCCAGATCGCCGACGCGCAGCGCCACCCGATCTGATGTCGCACGCGAAGCCGCGCGCCACCCCCGACGAGGGTCTGCTCGACACTCTGCCCGGCAAGGTCGGGGTCGCGCAGCTTCTCGCCGAGGCCTGGGGCGCGCGCCGTTCGGGCCGCCTGCGTGTCGCCCGGGGCAAGAGCGAGTGCTGGATCCAGATCGTCGAAGGATCGCCGGTCGCCGTCGAGACGAAGGGCGAGGCGGATCGCTTCGCGCGGTCCCTCGAGAGCACGGGTCAGATCCAGCTGGCCGCGCGCAGGAAGATCGAGCAGTTCGCCAGCGAACGCGAGTGCAGCCAGGCCTCCGCGACCCTCGCGCTCAAGCTCGTCGATTCGGCCGCCCTCTACCAGGCGATCCGTAGCGAAGCCCGCCAACAGCTCGCGGAGACCTTCGAATGGCAGACCGGCGCCTATCAGTGGCTCGCCGCCGCAGCATCACCCCCGGCCAACGCGAAGCCCCACGACATCCTGAGCCTGATCCAGACCCAGCTGCCGCGGCGCTGGGGAAGCGAGCGCCTGTTCACCGCCGTGCTCGGGATCGCCGAGAGCTATGCCGACATCGCGCCGCGTTTGCGCCGCGTCGCGCTGAAGCTCGGCGAGGCCGGGCCGATGGCGGCGAGGGTCATCGAGCGCCTCGACGGCAGTCGCCCCCTCGGCCGGATCCTCGGCGAAGCGGCCGGGGACACCCTCGCCGCGTCGACCCTCTGGACCCTCTGGCACGCGGGAATCCTGCGCCTCGGCGACGCGCAGGGAGCGAAAGCCGTCGGGTCCGCCGGCCACGTCGGGTTGGAGGTCGAGTTCGAAGTCGAGGTCTCCGTCGATCCGCGAGCCGCCGGCCCGACGAGTGCGGGACCGATCGACGCCGGCGACGGGCCCGCAGCCGCCCTCGACCCCGAGACCGCGGCGCTGCGCGCCGACATCGAGACCCTCGCCGCGAAGCTCGGCAAGCTCGATCACTACGCCGTGCTCGGACTCGACGCGAGCGCGAATACCGCCGCGATCAAGAAGGCCTATTTCAAGGCGGCCAAGCGCTACCACCCGGACTCCCTCGCGCGCAAAGGTCTGGCCGGCCTCGAGGCGAAGGCCGCGCGGGTCTTCGGCCGGGTCTCCGAGGCCTTCGAGGCCCTCACGGATCCGGACAAGAAAGCAGCCTACGACCGAGGCGTCTCCGGCGAGCCCGAGATCGATACCGCACGCCTGGCCCAGGCGGAAACCTCGTACCGCAAGGGCGAGATCCTGATCAAGATGGGCAATTTCCAGGGGGCCCTCGAGTACCTGCAGCCCGCCGTCGACCTCTGGCCCGACGAGCCCGCCTATCAATCGGCCCTCGGCTGGGCGCTCTACAAGCAGCCCGCCTCAGACACTGTGCGTGCGCGCGCGCACCTCGAACGCGCCCATCAGCAGACGCCCGACGACGCCATCACGATGTTCCGCTTCGGCATGGTGCTGCGCGCCCTCGGCGAGACCGAGACGGCGTCGGCGTTGATCGCCCGCGCCCGCAGCCTCGAAGCCTCCATCACGGGCTGAGATCACGGATCGCCTCGAACGTCGCGCGATCCGGCCAGGCCACGAGCGGGCCACCCCGCCGCAGCCCCTCCGCCCAGCCCGGAAAACGCAGGCCGAGGCGAGCGCCGTCGGCATAGCGGAACGAGAGCCGGGCCTCGCGGTCGCCGGTCGAGGCGACGAGCGCGACGCGCCGATTGCCCGCGGTCTCGTAGCGCCGATCGAGGGCGAGAATCGCTTCGACCCAGCTCGCACTCGCCGCCTGGAGCGCGCGGCGCCCAAGCGGCTGGCCCGGGCGGAGGCGATAGAGCGCCGTCAGCGTCGGATCCGCGAGCGTCTCGCCGCGCAGCGCCGCCCGACCGAGCTCGCGCAGCAGGCTCTGATCGCGCACGAGGAACGAGGGCCCCGTCGCCACGTGGCCGGAGAAGCCGAGGGCGTGGCCCAGCTCGTGGAGCAGGGCCCCGATCCACGCCTCGTCGCTCGCCCGCCTGGGCCGACCCGCCGCATCGAGGCCGCTGCGGCGCATGCGGATCTCGGCCCTCGACACGCGCCCGCGTGGTCCGACTTCTCCGCCCGTCCCCGCGCCGCGCGCGACGTCGCACTCGACGAGCGTGTCCCCGAGTCCTTCAGGCGACTCCGCTGCGAGCCCCTCATGGCTGTGGATCTCGATTTCAGCGGGCGCCGCGGCCGTTCGCGCGAGCGTGAGATCGAGGCTCGCGAGCGGCGCTTGCAGCGCGGCCAGCGCGCGATCCCCGACGCCGTCGGACCAGCCCGGTCCCTCCGCCCAGACGCGCAGCGCCGTCCCCGCCGCAAAGCGACAAGCGACCAGCTCGATGCTTGCGCTGTCCTCGCCGCTCTCGCCGACGGCGAGGGCCGGAAACGGAACCATGTCGCCCAGGCGCTGATCCGGAAGCGAGCGGAGCTCGGGTGACTCCTGGAACAGCGCCTCGCTGTCCCAGCCGCCGCGCGGCGGTACGCAGGCGAGCAGGCAGAGCATCAGCGTCACGAGCCAGACCGCCGCGGGGCGCAGGGCCTCGAAGCCGAAGATCCGCGAGTAGAAATACAGCTCGCCGTCGAGTGCCGTCCGGATGTTCTCGGCGCGCCGGAAGCCGTGACCCTCGCCGGCGAAGGGGACGTAGGCGTGGGCGATGCCGCGGCTCGCGAGGGCCTCCACCATCGCCTGCGCCTGGTTGGGCGGGACGACGCGGTCCTCGAGGCCCTGGAAGAAGATCACGGGGCAGGTGAGCCGATCCGCGTGATGGATCGGGGAGCGCTCGACATAACGCGACCGCTCCCGGGGCCACTCCCCGACGAGCCAGTCCGTGTAATGCGACTCGAACTTGTGGGTATCGCGCACGAGGGCCTCGAGATCGCCGATCCCGTAGTGACTGGCGCCGGCGTGGAAGACGTCGTGGAAGGTGAGCGCAGACAGCGTCGTGAAGCCCCCGGCGCTGCCGCCGGTGATGGCGAGGCGCGCGGGATCGACGCGCCCCTCCGCCGCGAGCGCCCCGGCGACCGCCACGCAATCCGCCACGTCGAGCACTCCCCAGGCCCGCTCGAGCGAATCGCGATAGGCCCGCCCGTAGCCCGACGAGCCCGCGTAGTTCACGTCGGCGACGGCGAAGCCTCGGCTCGTCCAGAACTGGATGCGGGGATCGAAGGCCGAAGAGGTCGCCGAGGTCGGACCGCCGTGGCTCTTCACGAGCAGCGGCGGGCGCTCGCCCGGCGGCCCCTCGCAGAACTCGGAGCTCGGGGCATAGACGAAGGCGTGGGTCGAGCGCCCGTCGGGCAGCGCGAGCTCGATCGCCTCGGCGACGCTCGGCGAGGCCTCGATGCGCTCCGGAATTCCAGCGTCGCGCACACAGTGCGGCACGCCGCCCGCCAGCGCCCAGGCGTACAGCGCGAGCCCCCGTCGCGGCGATCCCGCGACACAGGCCGCGAAGCCCGAGCCGCTGACGACGCCGCCCACGGTCGTAAAATCACTCGACAGCTCCCGGCAAACGCCCGTCTCGAGCGCGATCTCGCAGAGCGCGTCGCGGCCCGCGCGCGTCACGCTGGCGAGCGCGTGGGTCGTCCCGAGAAAGGCCCAGGTCGAGAGCCCGAAGACCCATTGCGGTCGCCCGAGCTCCCCCGCGAGCTTGTGGACCGGCGTCGTTCCCGAGGCGTCGACCCGCGCGAGATTCCAGAAGCCCGAGCGATCGCTGACGACGTAGAGCGACCCGTCCGCCGCGAAGCCCGGCTGAAAGAGCGACTCGCGCGCTCCTCCCGCGATCCGGTGCACCACGCCATTCGGTCCCTGACGACCCCAGGCGAGCTGTTCGAGCCCGGTCGCGTGCCACGGCATCTGCGGATGATCCCAGGCGAGAAAGACGAGTCGGCTCGTCTGCGGATCGAAGACCGGTGAGGCATAGAAATCGTGCCCCGCCGCCACGACTCGCGGCTCGCTGGCCGCCAGGCCATCAGCGCCCGTCTCCGCGACGGCGAGCTCGAGGGCGATCAAGCGGTTCTCGCACTCGCTCTCCGGGCGTGGGCGCTCCTCGACGGCGACGAGCCAGCGGCCGTCGGGGGAGACGACGGGGTCCGCATAACAGGAACCCGCCGGGGTCAGCGGGCGCGTGGGGCCGCCGATCCGGCCGCCGTGGATCCGGCGGTCGCCGTCGTCGACGTAGAAGAGGCGATCGCGCCAGACGGTGTACTCGCCGCCGCCGTATTCGTGGACGCGGGTGCGCACGTTGACGCCCGGCGGACTGGCCTCCGCGAGATCGTCGAGGCCGTAGCCTGCGGCGAGCCCCGCGTGTCCCGCGAGCCGCGCCAGCCGAGCCAGACCGCCGCGCATCACGACCTGGCGGCCGGCCTCGGACGGACGCCGCTCGAGCCAGTAGAGCTGATCGCCCACGATGCGCGGCGCGCTGATCACGCGGGCGCCGGCGACGAGGGCGCCCGAATCGATCGCTGAAGGCCAACTCCCGTACGCTTCGACCCGCCTCACGCCGTGGTCACTCCCTGCCCCGCCGCGCAGCTCTCGCGCTGGCGGTCGGCCGGCGGAGTTTGCATGCTTGGGCGCCCTCCCGCGAGCCGCCCCACGACTGGATCCCGATGGACGATTGGCTGACATGGCTCGCCCTCGCTGCGGCGGGCCTCGTGGCCGGCGTGGTCAACACGCTGGCCGGCGGCGGGACGCTGCTGACGGTCCCGACGCTCATCTACTTCGGGCTGCCGGCGACGGTGGCCAACGGCACCAATCGCGTCGGCGTGCTGCTGCAGAACTATTTTGCGACGCGGAGCTTCCGGCGCGAGGGCTTCGATGCGCTGGCCGAGGCGCTGCCGATCGTGCTGCCGGCGGTCGTCGGGTCGATCCTCGGGGCGACGGTGGCGTCGCGGATGTCGGCGGAGCTCTACGAGCGGGTCTTCGGCGTCGCGATGATCGCGCTGCTCGTGCCGATCCTGCGCGGCCAGCGGGCGAAGCGCGCCGACGCACATGAGGCATCTGACGCATCCGACGCGCCGGCGCCGGCGCGCTCACGGCTCATGAACACGGCGATCTTCTTCGCGATCGGCTTCTACGGCGGCTCGATCCAGGCCGGAGTCGGCATCTTCGTGATCGCCGCCCTCGCGCGCAGCGGCCTCGACCTCGTCCGCGCCAACGCGGTCAAGGTGATCCTCGTCGGGGCACTGACCCTGGTGGCCCTCCCGGTCTTCATCGTCCACGGCCAGATCGACTGGCCCTTCGCGCTTGCGATGGCGAGCGGCTTTGCGCTCGGGGGCGAGCTCGGTGCGCGCGCGGCGGCGCGCGGTGGGGAGCGGTTGATCAAGCCTGTGCTGGTCGTCTCCGTGTTGGCGATGGCCGGGCGGATGCTCGGACTCTACTGAGCGCACGGCTTCGTGTGATTGCAGCGCTGGGGGCGTTCAGCCACCCTGATCAGCGGTCCTGCGCGGTGCGCTGGATCCTTGAAATTTCAGATCCTCGCGTGGTGTTTCGGGATCACCCGGTTACAGTCGAGCCATGATCCAAGGGATGGAGCGCGTGGAATCGCTGGATGACGACCGCTAGGCGCGGGCGCACGAGCGTCGAGTCCGAGCTTCTCGACCAGGTCACGGACATCGTGGCCGAGCTCGAGGCCGATGGACGCATCGCCTACGTCAACCGGGCGGTCGAGCGCCTGTTCCCGCGCACGGTCGAGTCGCTGATCGGCTGCAGCTTCCTCGAGGTGCTGGCCCCCGAAGACCGCGAGGCCACGCTCGCCCAGTTTCGAAAGGTGGTCGAGACGGGGAGCGAGATCTCGCTCCGCTACCAGGTGCCGCGCGAGGACGGCGTCCGCATCGCCTTCGAGTCGACGCTGCGCCGGTTCAAGCGGGCCAGCGGCGAAACCGCCGTCGCCGCGGTGTGTCGCGAGATCACCCAGACCGCCGCCGAAGCGACCCTCGACAAGCTCCGCAGTGCCCGCTTCCGGGCGATCTTCGAGTCCGGGCCCAGTCCGACGGCGATCGCCAACGCCGACGGCGCCCTCGTGAGCTCGAGCCGCGCCTTCAAGGAAGCTTTCCCCGGTGTGAGCCACATCGAAGAGCTCATCGCCGCGATCCACCGTTCGCAGCGCGGAGCGCTCGCGACGGCCTGGTACGAGTCGACGCGGGAGGGGGGAGCGAACGTCAGCAGCGTCGACGTCTCGCTCGTCGACGAGCGCGGCGCGCGGGTCTGGATCTCGCTCGGCTGGAGCGGCTTCGCATCCGAGGACGGCGAGCGTCTGTTTGCGATCCAGGGCAAGGACATCAGCCAGCGCAAGCAGCTCGAGCTCGCCCTCGCCCAGCTCGTCGCGGGCGTCGACGCGGACGATCGCGAGGGTCTCCCGACCCTCGTCGCGGCGCTCGCGATGGCGCTCGAGCTCGACCGCATGACGCTCGCGCGCGTCGCGCACGGCTCGGACGACGGCTGCGAGGCCCTCGTGGTGTGGCAGGACGGCGAATTCCTCGCGCCCGGACCGCTCCGCCTCGCCGGGCTGCCCGAGGCGACGGTGGCGCGCGGCGAGGCCTGCATCCATCCGACCGGGGTGGCCCGACTCCTGCCCGCCGTCCCCGATCGAGTCGGCCACGCCTTCGAATCCTTCGCGGGCGAGCCGCTCGTCGCCGAGGACGGCCGCATCATCGGATTCGTCGCGGGCTATGCGCGGCGAACGCTCCAGGATCCCGATCGGGTTCGCGACCTGCTCGCGCTCGCAGCCCGCCCGCTCGCGCGAGCGCTCGAGGGACCCGCTGCCCCGCGAACCGCATCCGCACTCGAAAGACCGTCCCCCGCCGGCAGCTCAGCCGCCGGACGAGCCTCGACGACGGTGGGGCGCGACCTGCTCTACCACGTGATCCAACAGAGCGCCGATCTGGTCTTCGTCTGTGAGCTCGACACGACCGTGCTGTTCGCCAACGAGACGGCGACCCACGAGCTCCGCTCGGAGTCCGACGAGACCCTGTGCGGCCGCACGCTGCTCGAGCTCCTCGCGGCGGCGGATGCAGCGAGGCTCCGCAGCGAGGTCCTGCCGCGGCTCACACCGGGCTTCCCCTGGTGCGGTGAGCTCGCACTCGAAGCCGGCCCGGGCGCTCCCCCGATCGTCACCGAGGCGACGGTCTTCCTCTTCAGCGAGCCCGCCGACGCGAGCCCCATCGACTCGACGCTGTCGCCCGGCGCATGGCGGGGCTCCGGGCAGCCCGCGCGGCCGCTCCGGTCGTACCTCGCCGTGAACCTGCACGACATCAGCGCGCGGCGGCGGACGGAGGAGGCCCTGCGCCTGTCCGAGTCGCGCCTCGTGCAGGCCCGCAAGATGGAGTCGGTCGGACGCCTGGCCGGCGGCATCGCCCACGATTTCAACAACCTGTTGACCGCCATCATCGGCTACAGCGATCTCGTGCTCCAGGAGCTCGACGGCGAGCACGGCTCGCGGCGGGACATCGAGGAGATCCTGCGGGCCGCCGAGCGCGCCGGCGGGCTTACGCGACAGCTACTCGCGTTCAGCCGGCGCCAGGTCCTCCAGCCCGAGCGCGTCGATCTGAACGCCGTGGTCGCCGACATCGACCGCATGCTCCGGCGCCTGATCGGCGAGGACGTCGAGCTCGTGACCCAGCTGCACGGGGAGCTCGAGTCGATCGTGGCAGACCCGGGGCAGATCGAGCAGGTGATCGTGAACCTCGTCGTGAACGCGCGGGATGCGATGCTCCGTGGCGGGCGGATCGAGCTCGAGACGGCCAATTTCGAATGCAGCGTCCCGGTGCGGGTCGAATCGGGGATGCTGGCCCCCGGCCGCTATGTGGCCCTGCGTGTGTCGGATTCGGGGACGGGCATGGACGACGACACCCGCACCCAGATCTTCGAGCCCTTCTTCACGACCAAGGAGGCCTCCGGCGGCACCGGACTCGGGCTGGCCTCGGCCTACGGGATCATCAGCTAGAGCCGCGGCCAGATCGACGTGGAGAGTCGGCTCGGCGAGGGCTCGAGCTTCACGATCTACCTCCCGGCGGTGCGCGAGGTCGTGCTCGAGGCGACGCCGGCCGAGACCGCGCCGGCGAGTCGCGGGCGCGAGACCGTCCTGCTGGTCGAGGATTCGGGGCCGGTGCGGCGCCTCGTCGAGCGGATGCTCACCCGAAAGGGTTACACGGTGCTCGCCGCCGAATCCGCGACCGCCGCCCTGCGCCACTGCAGCCGCCATGAGGGCCCGATCGATCTGCTGCTGACCGACGTCGTGTTGCCGCGCATGGCGGGACCCGAGATCGCGCGGCAGGCGCGTGAAATCCGGCCGGGGCTCCGCGTGCTCTACATGTCCGGCTTCACGGACGAGACCCTGACCCAGCACGGCCTGTCGAGTCGCGAGCCCGACCTGCTCGAAAAGCCCTTCAGCTCCGCCACCGTCCTGGCGCGGGTCCGCCGGCTCCTCGACGACCCGGAGCCGAGCCGTGAAGAGCCGGCGTTCCTCGTGGAACATCCTCTTCAAAACCAGTTACTTGAAGACTGATTCGAAGAATTCGTTTCAAGTTGAAATCCAGCGGGGGCCAAAGCCCCGAGCCGTCCGCTAAGCGAAGTCCTCGAGGCAGAGCAGGATCCGGACGACCGCCTCTTTATGCTCGATCAGGACCGCGCGCGCGCGCTGTTCCTTCCCGAACGCAGCGGCACCGAGCTCGAGCTCGTCGCAGGTCAGGACCAGAACCTCGAGCATTTCCCCGTAATTCCGCATCAACGCATGGATATTGCGATAGAAACGCTCTGCTCCATCTGCGCTGGCCAGCAACAGTCGGGAGATTCGCCCCGTGCCCGCGGACGGCGAGACGGCGGAGTCGGCGTCGGGCGCCGCCTTTCGGACGCCGAGGGCCTGGGCCTCGAGGGCATGCTCCGCGGCCTCGAGGCCACGGACGAGGCGCCGCGAGCGCCGGGCTTCGAAGAGCGCCGTGGCGAGATCGGGTGTGAGCGGATGGTGGGCGAAATCGGGCCGCCCGGCGGCAGGCGCTGCCCATCGACTCGTCACCCAGCGCGCCGCCAGCGAGTCCGCCGCCCCCTGTTCGATCAGGGCCCGGGGCCAGCGCGCGGCGAGGATTCGCGCCTCTCGCTCGATCCGCGACTCGACCCCCGGCTCGCCCTCGTCTCGACTCAAGGCTCGTCCCACCCGCTCGCGTTCGCGCGCCGGAGATCCGGTACGCATCGTCGCTGGCCTCCCCAATACCGCATCCGGAGCGGCGAAGCGCCCTCCTCCTCCTCCACACCCACTCCCGCGTTCGCGCTCGAGATCTCGATCGCACCGTCCCGCCCTGTCCAGCCGAGCTCTGCCCCCGCGTCGCGCAGGCGCTCGAGGGCGGGGGCGCTCGGAAGCCCTCGCCCAGCGCCGCACGGCGCGCTCACGACGGCGATGCGCGGCGACACGGCCGCCAGGAAGCGCGCGCTCGAGCTCTGGCGACTGCCGTGATGAGCCACCTTGAGCACCTCGGCGCGAAGCGACCATTCGCCCTTGAGCAGCCGGCCCTCGACGCTTTCACCGATGTCCGCCGCGAAGAGAAAGCGCCGGCCGCCCAGCGCGATCTGCAACACGAGCGACGCATCATTGCGCGCCCGACCCACCCATTCTCCCACCACCGCTGCCCCCACCCCTCGCTCCGGCGCCGGCGGCCAGAGCACCTCGACCGCGATCGAATCCGGCGAACCCGCCCGGTCCCCGGCAGCGAGCCAACGCACGCGAACCCCCTCTGCTCGAGCCGCGTCCGCGAGCGCGGTCAGCGCCGGATCGCGTGCCGCTTGCGCGGGCAGCCAGAGCTCGCCGACCTCTACCACCGATAAAATCCTGACTGCGCCGCCCCGATGGTCGAGGTCACCGTGGGTGATGGCGAGAACGTCGAGCCGGTCGACCCCCTCGGCCCGGAGCGCGCGCAGCAGCGCCGTGCCGCCGGACCCGTCCTCGGGACCCGAGCCCGAATCGATCAGCCAGTTGGCGTCACGCGCCTGGACGAGGGCGGCATCCGCCTGCCCGACGTCGAAGAAGACGACCCTCGGCAGCGGACCCTCGAAGGCCCGCTCGCGCAACGGCTCGATCCCGAGCAGCGCGAGCAGGACCCAGGCGGCGGACGCCGTGCGTGCATCCCCGCGGCGCAAGCGAACGAATGCGAGTCCCCCGATCGCGAGCGCCCACGGCCACGCGAGGCGCCCGGGCAGATCTTCCCCGATCCAGGCCAGCGGGAGCTGCGCCGCCGTCGCGCTCGCCGCCCGCTCGAGCCACGCCGCCGGGAGCAGGAGCGCCCTGAGCAGTCCGTCGCTCCGAGCTTCATCCGGCAGCAGGCACGCCAGCAGACTGGCCGCCAGCGCACCCGGCAGCACCACGAACCCCGCCCATGGAATCGCCACCGCATTCACGAGCGGCGAGGGCAGCGAACGCGGAAGACCGTAGAGCTCGACCAGCGGCAGCATGCCGATGGAGACCGCCAGCGAAGCCCGCAGCGGCTCGCCGGAGCGCTGGAGAACGCGGCATAACGACGCGAGCCATTCCGAGCGCGCGGCGCCTCCGGTCTCAATTTTGGTGACGGACGCGACAGGGCGCGGCGCTGGACCCCAGACGCCACCGGCGACGAGGGCGGCGCAGGCCGTGAACGAAAAGACAGCGCCCGCGTCGAAGAGAAGGGCGGGACTCGCCAGCAGCAGCGCGAGCGCGATCCCGGCGAGCGCGGCGGCCGGGGGGATCGCGATGCCGAGGGCGCGGCTGATCCCGAAGAGCGCGAAGAGCAGGCTGGCCCGCAGCGCGGGCACACCGGCGCCGGACAGCCAGGCATAGCTCCCCGCTGCGAGGCAGCCCGCGATGACCGGCGCGGCAAAGCCGAGCACGGGTCGCTCTGGCGGTCGCCAGAGCGTGCGCGCGCGCAGGATCCACCAGGCGGCGGGCAAGGCGACGAAGCTGATATGGAGCCCCGAGACCGAGATCAGATGGGCCAGGCCGAGCTGCCGAAACGACCGGCGCGTCTCGTCCGAAAGCCCTCGGCGATCGCCGAGGGCGAGCGCGCGGACGAGCCCGGCACCGGCCGCTTCGCCCGTGCCGTCTTCGCCCCCGCCGAGTTGCGCGAACCGCTCGCCGACCCGCTCCACGACGTCGCGCCGCATCCGCGCGAGCGCCGCCCCGAGCCCTGCGACCGGATCGCCGACCGGGATCCGCTCGACGACCCAATCGGGCTTCAAGAGACGCGCCCGCGCCGCGAGCCCCTGGCGGGCCAGCGCGTGCTCGCGGTCGGGGGAGCCCGGATTGCGCGGCGGACGCAGCGCTGAAATGGCCACCCCGATGCGAACCGCGGCCCCCGGCCAGAGCAGCCGCTCTGCCCTCGAAGCGCCCGCTGGAATCGCGAGCACGAGGCGCCGCGGCACACCCACGTCGCCCGCTCGGCTCCGGACGGCGACGAGCTCGACCTCCTCACCGAAGCCCGTCGCCCGGCGCGCCGCGACGCGCGCATCGACGAGCCGAATCGCCTTCGGGTCGAGTCCTTCGACGAGCAGCGCGTCGGCTCGCGCCCGGCCGAGCTCGCGCGCCAGCGCCTGATGCCCCAGGCAGGCCGACAGCACGGCGAGCACGACCAGCGCACCCCGCCCCCCGAGCGCGCACCCGACCAGACCGGCGGCGCCGGTCGCGAGGAGCACGACCGGGGCCAGCAGCTCGCCGCCCCGATCGGCCCAGGCGATGCCCGCGGCGTGGGCGAGCAGGAGCGTCAGCAGGACCAGCGTCAGCCTCGTCGGGAGCAGTCGCACGCGGAGATCGCCGTCCTCGCCGGCGGGCTCAGCGACCCCCGCACCGACTTCGGCGACGGGTCGAGCCGAGCGCTTCGACGTGCGAGCGAAGGTGCCATCCGCACGCACTGCGGGCTTCTCGTGGCGTGCGGTTCACGCGCCGTGAACCGGTGGCTTCGCCCGCGCGGTCCTGCTCGAGGGCCGCTCAGTGGATCGTGCGGCGCGGGGATCCGGTCGGCGCCTGGGGGCGCATGCGCTGGGCGTAGGCGGCCAGCACCTCGAGCACCTCGTCGAGCTTCTCGAGCTCGCCGGAGAAGGCGCCTAACAGTCGCTCGACCTCGCGCACGTCCCGGAGATTGCGCTCGGCCTGGGCCTGCGACTCCAGCTGGAGTGCCACGGCGAGGGCCGCCCCGCGAATCAGCGCGGGCGAGCTGCCCCGACCGAGCTCCTGCTGGCAGGCGGCGAGACCGGGCGCGAGCCGTGCCGCCCATTCCCGCGAGACACCGGCGGCCGCGATGCGCGTTTCCCATTCCCCGATCTGGCTCGGGTCGAGCCTTTTGCGCTCGCCCGCCGCCGACACGCGCCGGCCGCCCCGCTTCCACCACTGCCGCCAGATCGAACGAAGATCCATCGCCTCTGCATCCCCGAATGCAGGCGCCCATCGGGCGGCCCGCCGCTGCGCCCCTCCGGCGCAATCCAATTGCCCAGAGAGGAGCAAATTCGGTGCCACACAGAACGGGGACGGAGCGGGGCCAGCGGCCTCTGAGGGCAATGGGGGCGCTGCGGGGGAAGTCGATTGCCCACTCTGGGCAATTTGCAGGCTCTCAGTCCCGCCAGGCCATCGGCACATGGGCGTCGTCGGCCTCGGACTCGAGTACCTCGCGCTGGCGCTCGGTCTCCTCGATCGTGGCCTCGAGCTCGGCGCGCCGCCGCGTCCAGTTGGGGTTGATCGAGTCGAGCTCGTGCTCGATCGCCTCGCGGCGGCCCGCGAGCTGGGCGAACTCGCCGCGCCACTGGGCCTCGGTGCGCCCCGACTTGATGACGCCGGCCTCGACGAGGCCATTGGGCGTCAACGTCACGACGCCGGCGACCGGGTCGAAGTCGTACCGGAAATGATTGAAGTAGGAGAGTCCGAGCAGGCCGTGGGACATCGACGGGCTCACGGTGGCGGGCACGTTCTCGACGCGTGCCCCGCCGAGATCGACACTCGAGAGCGTCACGAGAGTCTGTTGGACGACGCCGTTGGCCGTGCTGTAGAAGCCCGTGCGCTTGTCCTCGAGATCGAGGTCGAGCTTGTCCGCGACCCAGCGCGGAATCACGACGTCCGTCGCCCCGGTATCGATCTGGAAGGGCGCCGTCACCTGATCGTTGAGGCGGACCTGGACGAGCATCGAATTGCCCGCGCGTTCGACGGCGATGCGATAGGTGCGGCCCGCGCCGCCGCCGGGCCCTCGCCTTCCGCGTCCGGGCGTGCCAGTCGTCGAAGCGGTCGCCGGCGCCGGCGCGGCGGGAGCGGCCTGGTAGCGCTGGATCTCGGGTCCCGAGCCCTCCTTGCGCACACCGGCTTCGGCCTGGGCCCTGTACTGATCGGGCACCTGGTTCAGGTCCTGCGCGAAATGGAGCCGCCCTGCAGAGTCCTTCCACTGGAAGATCTCGGCCACCGCCGGTGGCGCCATCGCGAAGACGACGAGAGCGGCGAGAATCGGGGCGAGCCCGCGATGCAGAGAAGATTCGAGCATGAGGGCGTCCGCAGGAAGTGGATCCATGCCGCCTATCGGAGCGGGCGGCCGGGCGCTTGATGACGGCGGGCGCTCAGGCGCTCCCCACTTCAGGCTCCGGCTCGCCCGCCTGCGGGCCGTTGCCCTCGACCTCCCCGTCCGTGAGCGCCGCGAAGAAGCCGCGAATCGCCTGCGCGTCCTTCGGCGAGATCCCGGGCACGGCCAGCAACGTCTCGACGGACGCCCCCCGCACCGCGCGCAGGGATCCCAGCGTCTTGAGCAGTGCCCGCCGCTTGCCGGGCCCGATCCCGGGCAGCTCCTCGAGGATCGAGGTCATGTTGAGGCGCGAGCGCAGGTCGCGCTGGTACTCGATCGCGAAGCGGTGGGACTCGTCGCGCACGCGCTGGAGCAGCAGCATCCCGCGGCTGCTCGGCGCGAGCTGGATCGGATTCGCACGGCCGGGCCGGAAGATCCGCTCCGCCTTGAGACCGCCGCCGCGCTTTACACGGACCGACGGCGAGAGCGCGTCGCGCTCCTTCGAGATGCCGAGGGTCTCGACCGCGAGCCCCGCATCTGCGAGGGCCGCCATCACGACCCCGAGCTGCCCTCGCCCGCCGTCGACCATCAGGAGATCCGGCAGCGGCTCGCTCGCGACCCGCTTGAGCCGGCGGTCGAGCATTTCGCGCATGCAGGCGTAGTCGTCCCCCGCCGCCGCCTCCCGCATTCGATAGCGCCGATAATCCTGGGTCAAAGGCTCGCCGTGCTCGAACACGACCCGGCTCCCCACCGCGAGGGTGCCCTGCAGGTTCGAGACGTCGTAGCACTCGATGCGAACCGGGCGCGCCGCGAGGCCGCAGCGCAGGACGAGCTCGTCGATCGCCGTATCGATGCTCTCGCGGGCGGCGAGCCGCGAGGCGAGCGAATGCGACGCGTTGCGCTCTGCGATCTCGATCAGTCGCCGTCCGCCGCCGCGCTGCGGGCAGCGGATCTCGACGTTCTGGTCGAAGCGCTCGCGCCAGAGCAGGGCCAGCGCGCCGTCGTCGTCGTGCTCGACCGAGGTCAGGACCTCGCGCGGCGGTGTGTGGCCCGCCCCGGCACCGTAGAACTGGCCGAGAAACGAGCTCATGACCTCGCCGTCGTCGAGCTGGACGTTCGAGAACGAGAAGGCGCGCGCCCCGATCACGCGCCCCTCGCGCACGTGGAGCGCCTGGACGTCGACCTCGCCCCCCTGCCGCGCCAGCGCAAAGACGTCGCGGTCGACCCCGCCCTCGGTGACGATCTGCTGCCCCTCGATCGTCCGTTCGACGGCGGTGATCCGATCGCGCAGGCGCGCCGCGTCCTCGTAGCGCTCCTCGCCGGCCGCCGTCTCCATCTCGCGCTCGATCTTCTCGACCAGCTCGCGTGAGCGACCGCGCAGAAACAGCACCGTCCCGCGCACCTGCTCGGTGTAGGCCTCCTTCGTCGTCAGTCCGCAGCAGGGTCCGAGGCAGCGCTTCATCTCGTACTCGACACACGGCCGTCCGCGCCGCGCGTAGTCGTTGAAGGACGCCGTCGTACACGAGCGCAGCGGAAACAGCCGCTGGAGCTTCGAGAGCGAGCTCTTGAGCGAGACGCTCGAGGTATACGGCCCGAAATACTGTGCCCCGTCCTTGCGGAAGCGGCGCACCATCGTCACCCGCGGCCAGGCGTCGCTCTCGTCGATCCGGAGCGCCAGGTACTGCTTGTCGTCGCGCAGGCGGACGTTGAAGGGCGGGCGGTGCTGCTTGATCAGCTCGTTCTCGAGCAGCAGCGCTTCCTTAACGTTGCCCGTGACGACGACTTCGACCGAGGCCGCGCGCTTGACGAGGGCGGGGATCCGGATCCGCCCATCGCCGCCCGCGACGTACTGCCGCACGCGGGACTTGAGATTCTGGGCCTTCCCGACGTAGAGGACGGCCCCCTGCTCGCTCTTGAAGAGGTAGACCCCGGGCTCGCTCGGCAGCCGCTCGGCCTGCTCTTCCAGGCTCGACAGGGCGGTCTCGTCGGCGTTCACGCCTTGCCCACCTTAGGTCAGCTTGATGCGCTCGGCTTCGAGCGCCTTGATGCGATCCCGCAGCTCCGCCGCGCGCTCGAACTCGAGGGCCCGCGCCGCTTCGCGCATCTCGCTCCGGAGGTGTTCGATCAGTCTCGGCAGCTCATGCCGCGGGACATCCAGCGCCGTGCGTTCGCCCGCCTTGGGCACGGTCACGTAATCCGCCTCCCAGATCGAGGACTGCAGGCTCGTGATGCGCTTCTGGATCGTCTTCGGCGTGATGCCGTGCTCGGCATTGTAGGCCTCCTGACGGGCGCGCCGGCGCGTCGTCTCGTCGATCGTCACCCGGATCGATTCCGTCTCGACGTCGGCATACAGGATCACCCTCCCCTTCACGTTCCGCGCCGCCCGCCCGATCGTCTGGATCAGCGAGCGCGCCGAGCGCAGGAAGCCCTCCTTGTCCGCGTCGAGGATCGCGACCAGCGCGACCTCGGGGATGTCGAGCCCCTCGCGCAGGAGGTTGATCCCGACGAGCACGTCGAACTTCCCCTCGCGCAGCTCGCGGATGATCTCCATGCGCTCGATCGTCTTGATGTCGCTGTGGAGATAACGGATGCGAACACCGAGCTCCGCGTAGTAGTCGGTCAGCTCCTGGGCCATCCGCTTCGTCAGCACCGTGACGAGCACGCGCGTGCCCTCCTTGGCGCGTTTCCGGAGCTCCGCCAGGGCGTCGTCGACCTGGGTCGACGCCGGACGCACCTCGACCGTCGGGTCGAGCAGCCCCGTCGGCCGCACGATCTGCTCGACGACGTGCCCGTGCGCCTGCTCGATCTCCCAGTCCGCCGGAGTGGCGGACACGTGGATGGCCTGGTTGACCATCCCGATGAACTCCTCGAACTTGAGCGGCCGGTTGTCGAGCGCGGAGGGCATGCGGAACCCGAACTCGACCAGGGTCTCCTTGCGGGCCCGATCACCGCGGTACATGCCGCCGACCTG
>JANMTD010000355.1:0-3640 GCA_031390075.1 Deltaproteobacteria bacterium
GGCGGGCAAGGACTTCATCTGCGGCTCGCGTTTCAGCCTCGCCGACATCCTGCTCTTCGCCTTCCTCGAGTTCGGGACGTCGGTCGGACAACCGCTCGACCCGAAATGCGAGCAGCTGCAGGCCTGGTACTCGCGGGTGGCGGCGCGGCCGTCGACGGCGCGATAGAAGCTCGCCGAAGACTATTGCCCGAAGAGCCGGCGGATCAAGCGCGACGCGTCCTCCACATCCAATCCCTGGGTGATCAGATCGTTCTCGATGAACGTCGTGACGTCCGTCGGCGTCCACGGCTGCCCCGCGCCCGCGCTCGCTTCTTGCATCGCCTCCATGGCGTCGCTGAGCTGAATGATCTGGCTCACGTCGATTCCCTCGAGCTCGCTGAGGAGCGGCGTCGTCAGGCCGTTCGGGAAGGTGGCGCCCTGCGTGATCTCCTCGACGTCGACGGACTCGATCGCGTTCAGGAGCTCGTCGACCCCGCGGTCGGCATCCAGGATGTCGAGCTGCGTGTCGACCGTATCGAGCAACCGGTCGACGCCATCGAGGGGCTCGTTCAGGACGCCCCCGAGCGGCTCCGTCCCTTCGAGGATCGAGGGCGACGCGGGGAACGAATCCCGGGAGCCGTCGGCGGGACGCGAGCCGGACTCCGCGGCGGCGGCCTGCTGGCGCAGGCGGTCCACGAGCTCGGCCCTTCGCTCGGCGGCGCCGGCCGCGAGGGCTTCGATCGGGCGGTTCACGATTTCGAGGCTCATGCCGTTCTGCAGACGCTCGGTCTGGGAGAAGGTCGCGAGGGCCACATGTCCGCTCGCGGCGATGCCCTCCGCGAAGCGCCTGTCGGCCTCGGCATTCGAGGGCAGCGAGAAATCGATGTCGAACGCGATCGCCCGCGCGCCGGCGTCGTCGAGGCGCTCGATCGCCGAGGCATGCATCCGCCGCGGCCAGGGCCAGTCGTGGAGGGCGCGCAGGCTGCGCGGATCGATCGTCACGACGAGCGCATCGGGCAGGCTCGCCGACGGTGCGGGCGACGTGCGCGGCACGATCCGGAGCAGGCCGTCGTGGAGGCGTCGATCGAGGCTCCCGCCGAGCCCGAGCGTTTGTGCGCCGAGTGCCAGCACGAAGACGGCGAGCGTCGGCAGCACGAGGCTGCAGGTCCGGTAAAACGCGGCGAATTGCCTCGTCAGTAGTGCCGAATCGGCCCGGCCGAGAAAGCCCTTGAGTGTGTGCGACGACACCATTTCGTGTCGCGCGGGTGCGCATCGCATTTGCACACGGAAAGCAAATCGAGCCTGGCAATCCGTGTGCGGGGGACGCGCAGGGCGCGCGTTTCGTCAGTCGATCAGCACGAGCACGATGCCCAGCACGATGAGGGCGATGCCCGGCAGCTGGCGGACGAGCGTCCGCTCCCCGAGCAAGCGGATGCCGAGGGCGACGGCGATCAGCGCTTCGATCTGGCCGACGGCCTTCACGTAGGCGACGAGGGTCAGCGAGTAGGCCCAGAACCAGCCGAGGCTCGCGAGGAATCCGGTCGCGCCGATCAGGGCCAGACGCGGCAGGTTCGGCGCGACCGCGCGAAACGACGCGGGCTCGCGCCACGCGATCCAGGCGGAGAGGATCACGACCTCCAGCCAGGTCGTGTGGAAGAGCGTCTGGACCGGGGCGGCGATGCTGCCGGCTTCGATTCCCGGATTGCCCTCGTAGATCGACTGGTTCGCGAGCTTCAACGCGAAGCTCGCGACGACGAGCAGCGCGGCGCAGGTGAGGGCGAGGCGTCCGGCCCGGCCGAAGGAGAGGGCACCCGCCAGGCCGCGGGCATCCGGTGCGCGGGCGAGGTTGATCACGACGACCCCGGCGCCGCAGACGGCGATGCCGAATGCGCCCTGCGGCGACGGCCACTCGGATAGCAGGAGCGCGCCGACGACCGCCGTCAGGATCACCTCGAGCTTGTGGAAGACGATGGCCTCGCCAAAGCTCCCGGCGCGAAAGGCGGCGATCAGCGCCACGTTCCCGAGCAGCTGGGCCACCGCCGTCACCAGACACAAGACGAAGAACCCGGGCGAGAGTCGCGGCAGGCCGTGGCCCGCGACGACGACGAGAAAAGCGAGCGATGCCCACGGCAGGCTGAAGGCGAAGCGCGACCAGCTGTTCAGGCTCGGGGAGATCTGGCTCGAGAGCGATTGCGCGAGGGCATTGCGCGCCGTCTGGAAGAGCGCGGCCCCGAGCGCCAGGACGACCCAGGGCTCCGCCGTCGCGGCGAGCGGCTCCAATCGACTAACGGCCCTGGAAGCCGGGGCGGCGCTTCTCGAGGAATGCGCGGACCCCCTCGGCGTAGTCGGCGCTCTCGAAGCAATCGCGGATCGCGGCCTCGACCCGCTCGGGCATGCGGGCAGCCGGTGGCCGGCCGCGGTCGAGGAAGGCCTCCTTCGCGGCGCGCAACGTCAGCGGCGCGTTCTCGGCGATCAGCGACGCCTGCTCCCGCACGAATTCCCCGAGCTGGGCCTTGGGCACGACCCGGTTCACGAGGCCCATGCGCTCGGCCTCCCCGGCGTCGAAGCGCCGGGCCGTCAGGAACATCTCCTTGGCGCGGGGCAGTCCGACGACCCGCTCGAGCACCGCGAGGCCCGCCGCCGAATAACCGAGGCCCAGGCGGGCCGCCGGAATCGCGAAGACCGCGTCCTCGGCGCAGAATCGCAGGTCCGCCGTCAGCGCCAGCGCGCAGCCTCCGCCGATGCAGAAGCCGTGGATCGCCGCGATCACCGGCTTCCCGATCGCCGCGAGGGCCGCGAAGGCCTCGTCGTTCTCGGCGTTGTAGGCGAAGGCGCTCTGGCCCGAGCGCTCCGCCTCGAACTGCGAGATGTCGGCGCCCGAGACGAAGGCGAGCTCGCCTTCACCGCGCAGCACGACGACGCGCACGCTCGTGTCCCGATCGACTTCGCGAGCGGCCTCGGTCAGGCTCCGCCACATGCTCGACGTGATGGCGTTCCGGCGTTCGGGGTGGTCGACGATGATTTCGGCGCGCGGGCCGTGGCGTTCGATGCGGATGCGTCCGAGCATAGGCGGCGCAGCATAGCGCGAGGATTTGCATGATCCGCGCGTTCAGCGCGCGTCGGCGACGCGCGCGGGCTCGCCGCGGCGCTCGAGCCAGGGCGACGCGCCGGTCTCGGGCCAATCGGTCTCGACCCCGAACATGGCGGCGAGACTCCGGGGCACACCGCGCAGCGCCGGCATCCCGGGCGCCCGACCCCGCGGCACACCTTCGCCCAGCACCGCGAAGATCGCGTCCTCCTCGTGCTGCATCAGCGCTCGAGCAGCTGGGCTGAAATATTTCCGGCCGGGGTTCCGACGAGCCCGCGTGTCCGGGTCAGTAAGCGCGTGAGCGCCGGTGCATCGATCGGGAGCGCGGGCTTGCGCAGCAGCGGGTCCCGGGCAGGTTCGCTTCCGCAGCCCGGGAGACCGAGCCCGAGCGCGAGCAGTTACAGCACCGCGAGCGTCGCCACGGCGAGACGTCGAACGGCCAGGTTGGCGAGCGGGCGACGGGACATGGGACTCCGGCAGCGGGCCATTGACGGTCCGCTCTCGTGGAGCAGATCTGCAGCGGCCGTGCAGAAGCTGAGGGCGGATCACGCCGCCGCGGCGGGCAGCTCGAGG
>JANMTD010000358.1:0-29018 GCA_031390075.1 Deltaproteobacteria bacterium
GCTCGAGCTGCCCGATCTCGACGAACGCCGCGGCGGCGCGCTCACGACTCTCTACCGCTACTTCGGCGACAACCTGAAGGCGGGCGTCGGCTACAACTTCACCGACTTCTCCGAAGACCTGACCGACCTCTCGTACGACAACCACGGCGTCTTCTTCAACGTGATCGGCTCCTTCTGACGCGCCCTGCTTCGCGCCCTCCATCTCGCTCTCCGTCGCGAAACACGTAACGCGCCACGAGCTCCGCAGTGGCCCGCGCCGCCTGCTCGACGAAGCGCGCCTCGCCCCGGAAGAAGGCCTGCGTCGCATTCCACTGCACGGCATTCAGGATCACGAAGGGCGCCATCTTCCGGTCGAGCCCCGGTCGCTGGAGCCCCTGTTCGTCGACCGCGTCGATGAACGCGACGATCGCCTGACGGATCCGGTCGCGAATCGCCTCGAAGGGCTCCTCGAAATCCGGGTCCTTGAAATAACGGGCCCAGAGGATGCGCTGGATCCCGGGACGCAGGCTCTGGGCGCGAAACACGCCGTCGATCAGGGTTCGCGTGAGATCGCGGGGATCCGTCCGCCCGCGCCAGCTGGCTGGGTCGAGCTGGGCGACGACCTGGTCCGCCAGCTGGCGATCGGTCTCCTCGAGCAGCTCGAGGATCAGCGCCCGCTTGTCGACGAAGTAGTTGTAGACCGAGCCGACTGCGACCCCGGCGCGCTCGGCGATCATCGCTGTCGTCGTCTCCTCGAAGCCGTTGCGCTCGAAGCAGGCGATCGCCGCCTCGAGGACACGCCGCCGCGTCGCACGGCTGCGCGCCTGCTGCGGCGCGCGCAGGGGCGAGCGAGGGCCGGGACGACCAGCCCGCTTCGAGCTCGGTCGGTCGCTGCCGCCCGCACCGCTCGCAGCCCGACCCGGGCTGCGACCCACGCCTCTCCCCTTTCCTCCCCGCTTCTTCGCGGTCTTCCCCACGTTTCTCTTGTTCTTCAAGCGAGACTCCTGGTCAGAATCAGCTTGGACGCGATCCGAGCCGTGGTCAATACCTGAATCCGACGTCATATTTTCAAGGCACCTCCCGAACGACGATCGAAGGAGCAGCCGAGATGACGACCGCAGCCGCCAGCCACGAAGATGCCGCCCCGAATCGGGACCACGAGATCGAATCGATCCTCACCTCCTTCGACAGCAACTACGTGTGGAACTACGGCTGCGTGAAGGAGGGCCTGCGCGACCTCTACGAAAAGGCGAAACGCGAGCAGTGGAACTCGACGACCCAGCTCGACTGGGCGCTCGCCGTCGATCCCGAGGCGGACATCGTGCCGCCCCAGTTCGATCCCCTCTCCGAGTTCGGGCCCGCCCGGAAGCTCTCCGAGCGCGAGCGCACGCGCCTGGGTCGCGCGCAGATCGCCAATCAGCTCTCGCAGTTCCTGCACGGCGAACAGGGTGCGCTGATCGTCGCATCCCAGCTCGTGGGCGGTGTGCCCTGGATCGACGGAAAATACTACGCGGCCTCGCAGACGATGGACGAAGCGCGCCACGTCGAGGTCTTCTCCCGCTATGTGAACGAGAAGCTCGAATGGGAATGGCCGATCAGCGACTCGCTGAAGGAGCTCCTCGACGCGACGATCACGGACTCGCGCTGGGACTTCAAGTTCCTCGGCATGCAGATCATCATCGAGGGCCTCGCCATGGCGGCCTTCGGGAGCCTCTGGAGGGCCGCGAACGAGCCCCTCCTGAAGCAACTGCTGCACTACGTCATGAAGGACGAGTCACGCCACGTCGCGTTCGGGATGCTGGCGCTCCGCGACCACTACCGGGGCCTCTCGGCGGGGGAGCTCCGGGACCGCGAGGATTTCATCATCTACGCCTGCGAGCTGATGCGCGATCGCCTGGCCGGTGCAGAGATCGCCCGTGCCATGGGTTGGGACATCGAGGCCGTCCGGCAGGCCGTGATGACGTCGCCGACAGGACAGCTCTTCCGCTCGATGCTGTTCATGCGGATCGTGCCGAATCTTCGCCGCCTCGGGCTCATCACACCCCGGGTGCGGGCCTCCTTCGAGCGCCTCGAGATCATCCAATTCGAGCATCTCGATCCCGAGCAGCAGGACCGCGAGCTCGGTCTGGTTTGACAGCCGTCAGGCCGTCGACGGCGATCCTCGCCTAATACCCGATGCGGATACCGACCCGGCCCTCGTGGGCCTGGTAGGGGGCGTCGACGTCCCCCGCCGAGTCGGCCCCGATGCGGAGCATCCAGCTCTGGTCGAGGGACTCGAGGTAGCGGTAGCCGACCTGCAGTCCGACCCGGCGCGTGATCGGGACATCGACGCCGGCGAGCACGTTCCAGGCGAACTCCTGGCTCTCGCCGCGGACCTTCTGCTCGGGGGTCGTTCGCAGCTCGAACCGCGGCTTCGTCCACAGCACCCCGACACCCACCCCGACGTATGGAATCACGAATGGAATCGAATCGCGTTCGGCCTGGCGGCCGAGCGGATAGTCGACCAGGACGTTGGCGAGCGCCCCGATCGCGTTGATGTCGCCCTTGTGGGCGAAGCCGGCCAGACCTTCGGCATCGATGTTCTCGATGTGGTGCTGCCGGTAGTTCAGGTTCACCTCGACGCGGAGGTGGGTCATCACGCGGTAGCCCAGCGACAGATCGGCGAGTCCCGCATCCTGGTATTCGATGTCGGCGTCGGTCCCGCCGAACTGGGTCTCCTGCTGGCCCACGATCCCGAAGCCCGAGCCGAGCAGCAGGTAGGGTCCCGTCTCCTGGACGAAATCCTCGGCCGACGCCGAGAGCCCCATGCTCACGAGAGCCACGATCCAGAGCGGAGCTAGGCGACGCATCGGATCTCCATTCTTCACCCCTTCTTCAGCCCTCGCCCGATGTCCCGACGGCTCGCGGGACCCCGTCTCACGGCCGCGGTCAGCATAGTCGCCGATTTTCGCAGCGGCGACCGCTCCGTCGCCGTCCGATCCGCCCGCGCGCGGGGCTCAGGCTGTGCGACTCGCAGTCATTCTCGCGGCCACGCGCCGCGCTGCGCCTCCCCACTCAAGCGTGCCAGCGGGCCGGACGATCGAGGGTCCGAGGTCAGTGCCATGCGCATTCTCGTCTGCCGGCCTGATTTCTTCGACGTCGAGTACGTGATCAATCCCTGGATGGAGGGCCAGATCGGGCGCGTCGATCGGGCGCGTGCGAGCCACCAGTGGAGCGCACTGGTGGAATGCCTTGCGCGCAGCGCTTCGCTCGAGGAGCTGAAGCCGGCACCCGGCTGCCCGGACATGTGCTTCACCGCCAATGCCGGGCTCGTGGCCGACGGCCGCGTCGTGCCCGCCCGCTTCCGCATGCCCGAGCGCCGCGTCGAAGAGGCGCCCTTCGGCGCCTGGTTCGGACACGCGGGTTTCGACAGATTGCCGCTTCCCGAGGACGATCCGTTCGAGGGCGAAGGGGACGCGCTCTTCCAGCCGGGCGAGGCCCTGCTCTGGGCCGGGTACGGTGTGCGAACGGCGCTCGAGACCCACGTCGCGCTCGGGCGGACGTTCGGTGTCGAAGTCGTGTCGCTGCGGCTCGTCGATCCTCGCTTCTACCATCTCGATACGTGCTTCGCACCGCTCCCCGACGGCCGCATCCTCTACTACCCCGCCGCCTTCGACGAGCGCAGTCAGCGCGCGATCGAGCACCGGATCGCGCCCGAGAATCGGCTCGCCGTCGCGGATGCGGATGCGATGGGCTTCGCCTGCAACACACTTCGGATCGGTGAGCAGTTGTTCATGAACTCGGCGAGCCCGGGGCTCGTCCACGCGCTCGCCGTCTGGGGATTCGAGGCGCGCGTGCAGCCCGTCGACGAGTTCATGAAGGCGGGCGGTGGGGTCAAGTGTTTGTCGCTGATCCTCGACCAGCCGCCCTACGCAAGCCTCTCGCCGGCGCCTGCCACAGCGATCCGCACCGCGCAGGTCGAGCTCAAGGGACACCTGATGGACTCGGGGGGCCTCTCGCGCGCCCTCGACATCGTGACCGATGCGGGCGGCAGCTTTCGCGTGACGGCCCTCGCGCTGGCGGAGCGAAAGGACCAGGAATCCCGCGCCGAGCTCCGCGTCGTGGCGCCCTCGGAAGAGCGGCTCGAGGGCGTCCTCGAAGCCCTCCTCGCCGTCGGCGCCCACCGCAAGGCATCGGCTCGCGAGGTGCGTACGGAGCGGGTGAGCCAGGCGGGGGTCGCCCCCGACGGCTTCTACTCGACCACCATCTACCCGACGGAAATCCGTGTGGGATCGGTCTGGATCGCGGTCGCGCGTCAGCGCATGGATGCGGTGATCGTCGTCGAGGCGGGCGATCCGACGCGGGCGCGCTGCACGTTATTCCGGGACCTGCGCCTCGGCGAGCGGGTCGTCTGCGGAACCGACGGGGTTCGCGTCCGCCTGCCCGAGGTCCGAGAGAGCGGCGAATTCGCCTTCATGAATGCGGCGGTCTCGAGCGAGCGGCGCGTCGAGACGGCGGTCAAGGCGATCGCCTGGGAGATGCGCCGTCTGCGGGAGCGCCAGGGCAAGCTCGTGGTCGTCGCGGGCCCCGTCGTGGTCCACACCGGCGGCGCCCGACATCTCGCGGGCCTGATCCAGCGGGGCTATGTCCAGGCTCTGCTCACCGGCAACGCGCTCCCCGTCCACGACATCGAGCTCGATCTCTTCGGTACCTCCCTCGGCGTCGATCTCTCCCGCGGCAAGCCATCCACGAGGGCCATCGCAATCACCTGATGGCGATCAATCGTGTACGGGCGGCAGGCGGGATCCGCGAGGCGGTGGAGTCGGGGCTGGTCCGCAGCGGGATCTTCTACGAATGCGTTCGCGCTGGAGTGCCCTTCGTGCTGGCTGGATCGATTCGCGACGATGGACCGCTCCCCGACACGCTGATGGACCTCACGCAGGCCCAGGCGGCCTACGCCCAGGCCATCGAAGGCGCGGACATGATCCTGATGTTGTCGTCCATGCTCCACGCGATCGGCACGGGCAACATGACTCCGGCGGGCGTACGGCTCATCTGCGTCGACATCAGCCCGGCGGTCGTGACGAAGCTCGCGGACCGCGGCTCGATCGAGTCGGTCGGCCTCGTCACCGACGTCGGCCTGTTCCTGAACCTGCTGGCCCAGAGTCTCGCCGACTGAGCCTTCAGCCCAGGAAGAGCCTTCAGGCTGGTGAGAGCCTTCAGCCCGGCAAGAGCGCCCCTCGACTCCGCGCTACGCCGTGCGGGTCTCGCAGCCGTATCGTTCGTTCAGGAAGCGCACGATATCCAGCGATTCCGGGAGCCAACGGACCGAGCCGTCCTGCTTCTCGATGCGCAGGACCGGAACCGTCTCGCGGCCCGTCGCCGCGACGAGCGCCGCGTTGTTTGCGTCGTCCGTCATCGTGTTGCGAAGCGGAACGTCGATCTCGAGCTTCGCGATCGCAGTGAGCACTCGCCGGCAGTAGGGACATCCGGGATAGCCGTAGAGCGTGAGGCTCTTCACGTCGTCGACCGGTTTCTCGACGGTCCCCGCCCCATTCGCCATCGCTCACTCCCCCTTCCTTCGATGATTCGGCTGGTCGCCTCTTCGACTCGGAGGAAATCTAGCAGCCGGATCCGCAGCCCTGTTCCGATTGGTACGCCGTACTCCGCGGCGCGTCCCGATCCGCACACTCCGGGCTTCATTTCACTCCGTCTCTCGCCCCGGACGATCCTCGGCGGCTTCGAAATTCCCCGATCTCGCTCGCGTTTTCGCCCAGCCCGGGGAACACCGGACTGCGGCAGAGCGCTGGCATGGTTTCTGCTCTTCCAGCCGGCCAACAGCAGAGGGGGTCGGCGATGCAGGAATCGATGGGGCGATATGAGGCCGAAGGCATTTCGACGAGCCGTCTCGCCCACGCCGACACGCTCGAGCTCGGTAGCTTCATCGCCGCGCTCTGCGAGGAGACCGAGGACGAGTTCGATATCGACCTTCGGGTCCGCGCGTTCCTCGAATCCGCCTGGCTTCGCCGCGCCGTAGGATCCGCATCCCGCCCCGAGAGCTCTTCGCCCGAGGCATCGATCCTCGAAAATTGAAGCCGCCAGCGCTTCCTGATAGCCTCGCGCCCCGGCCGGATCCAGGCCGACCCACGCGATGGGTGCCCCCATACCCGGGGCACGCACAGGCATTCAGGGGAGCACGGCGATGGCACGCATCAACGACCACTATCAGAAGCTCGCCGCGGGCTACCTCTTCCCCGAGATCGGCCGCCGCGTCAGCGCCTTCCAGAGCGCGAACCCGAAGGCCGACGTGATCCGCCTGGGAATCGGCGACGTCGTCCTGCCGCTGACGGCGTCGGTGCGCCAGGCCATGCACGACGCCATCGACGAAATGGCGGTGGCGAGCGGATTCAAGGGCTACGGACCGGAGCGGGGCTACGGATTCCTGCGCGAAGCGATCGCGAAGCACGATTTCGCCGACCGGGGGGTCGCGATCGATCCGAACGAGATCTTCGTGTCGGACGGCTCGAAATGCGATTCGGGAAACATCCAGGAGATCTTCGCCGAGGACGCGACGATCGCGATTCCCGATCCGGTCTATCCGGTCTACGTCGACACCAACGTGATGGCGGGCCGAACCGGAGCGGCGGGAGCGAACGGCCGTTATTCGGGTATCCAGTACCTGCCCTGCAGCAAGGCGTCCGGCTTCCTGCCAGCGCTGCCGACGCGCCCGGCGGACCTCGTCTATCTCTGCTCGCCCAACAATCCGACGGGTGCCGTCGCCTCGAAGGCCGAGCTCGCGAAATGGGTCGAATGGGCACGGGCGAACGACGCGATCCTGCTCTTCGACGCCGCCTACGAGCGCTTCATCACGGACCCGGACCTGCCGCGCTCGATCTTCGAGGTGCCCGGCGCGCGCGAATGCGCGATCGAGTTCCGGAGCTATTCGAAGACGGCGGGTTTTACGGGCATCCGCTGCGCGTACGTCGTGATCCCGGCCGAGCTGAAGGGCCGCAACGCCCGCGGCGAATCGGTTTCCGTCGCGAGCCTCTGGGATCGGCGCACGAGCACGAAGTTCAACGGCGTCTCCTATCCGGTCCAGCGCGCCGCCGAGGCGATCTACTCCGAGACCGGCCGCAAGGAGGTCCAGGCCAACATCGACTACTACATGGCCAATGCGGGGATCATCCGCGCGGGTCTCTCGAAGGCGGGCTTCGATACCTTCGGCGGCGTCAACGCCCCCTACGTCTGGATGAAGACGCCGAGCGGGCTCGATTCGTGGCAGTTCTTCGACGCCCTGCTCTCCCAGGCGAACGTCGTCGGCACGCCGGGCTCCGGCTTCGGCTCGTGTGGCGAGGGCTACCTCCGGCTCTCCGCCTTCGGCTTCCGCGAGAAGGTCGAAGAGGCGGTCGGGCGGATCACGAAGCACTTCGCCTAGCCGGACGCGGAAGGGCTTAGCCGGACGCGGACGCCGTCCCGAGAAGCGCGCGGACCCGGTCGGCAACGCGCTCGAGCTCGTCCGCAGGCGGCGGCGGGAAGCCCACGAGGTCCGCGCTCGTCAGCGCGGACGACAAGATCCGGACGTGGCCGGCGGCGAGCAGGCTCGCGCGCAGCGTTTCTCGCTCGTTTCGCGGTCGGATCCGGCCCCCGGCGACGAGCTTCGCGCAGACCCACTCGAGCCCCTCCTGGGGCCGCGTCGTGCCGCGGTCGTTGGCCGGCTTCGAGCGGGCGCGGGCGACGACCGCTTCCGCGACACGCCGTCGGACGCGCTCGACGAGACCCGCCGGGCTCGTCGGATCGGCTGCGCTCGCGAGAAAGACCGGTCGGCCGGTCGCGACGATCTCGGCCAGCGCCGTGTCGGACGCGCCAGCGAAGACGAACACATCCCCCACCGCGAGCAGCGCCGTCCAGTCCATCTCGCCTGCAGCAGCATCCGTCGCGGACACACCCGACGCATGCTCTGCGAAGTCGACCTCGCCCAGCGCACGCCGACACGCCTCGACGACGGCGGTCGAGCAGCCGTGCGCCGCCGAAAGCAGCACGGATCCGCCGAGCCTCGAGGCACTCTCCTTCGCGAGTCGGGCGAGGTCTCTGACCTCCTGCACGCTCGGGCCTGCGGAGCGCCCGCCCTCGCGCCCGTGTCCATCGACGCGCAGGACGATCCGCGGGCCCGGGGCGGCCGCGATGCGCGCGCTCGCCGAGCCGGTGCGGTGGCTTCCGCGAGGCGGCGGCGCGACGAGGGGTCGATCGATCTCGATGAGTCGGGGATGGGGAAAGATCGCGTCGCCGCGCGGTGTCACAGCGAGATCGACCGCGTCGATGGGCAGCGCTGCGCCGTGCCCGAGGGCGACCACGAGACAGCGGCCATGGGCTTCCTCGCGCAGTCGCCTCGCCCGGTCCCCGACCCGACGCCCCGCCACGATCAGGAGATCGGGCCAGGGGGGCGCGAATTCCGCGCTTCCAGGCCCGAACGCCGCGCAGGCTCCACCCAGGGCATTCGCGAGCGCGCTCACCTCGATCTCGTGATCGGCGTTGCCGTCGGTGAGCGTCCAGATCCGCGGCGGCGTCGCATCGAGGCGGGGACCACCGCGGGCGAGATGATGTCCGTCGTGAGCGAAATCACGGCCGCGGGTCGTCAGCAACTCCCAGCGCACGTGCGGATGCCGCACCGCCGCCGCCTCGAAATGCGAGCGCCACCAATCCGGCGTGAAGACCGTGCCGGCCGGCGGATAGAGGAACTGGCGGGGAGGCGTGTCCTGACACCGCACGGCGGCGAACACGAAGCCGCGCGAGCGCTCGAAGAGCGAGGCGATCACCCAGGGAATGTCCCAGACCGGCAGCCCCTCGAGTCCATCGGCGCAGACCACGCCGTCGCAGTCCGTTGGCCTGCTGTCGCCGCCCGCAAGCCACTCGAGCAGGCCCATCCGCCGCTCGACGTCGAGACCAAAGCGGCCCGGGCGCATCTCGGCCTCGCCGCGCAGATCGGGCAGCAACTCGATCCAGCTGCGTCCCTTCGCCTGGCGGGCGAGCAGTTCGACGGTCCGCGCGATTTCGCCCGACGGCCCGATCCCACTCGGCAGCTCGCCGCGCGGTAGCCGCTCAAGGCGACCGCAGAGCTCGGCGAACCGCTTGCTCGGTGCTGCGCGGTGGAAGAGCTCGAAGCCCTGGGCGATCGCCTCGCGTTCGAGGTCGTGCCACAACTGGGTGTAGGCGCCCGCCTGGTACACGAAGCGCTCGGGAAACGGGCGCCAGGGCTGGGTGTGGAGGGTCGTGTAGTGCAGCAGATGGCTGCGGCCCGGGACGAACTCCTCGTCGCGGGCGTTCCAGCCGGGCTCTAGCTCACCGCGGTGCCCCGTCGCCCGGGATGCCTTGCGCAGCAGCGCCCGCTTCCAGCCGTGCTGGACCTCGGCGAGCGTCCAGACGGGGGCCATCCGCTCGCAGTCGATCAACATGACCGAGGATTCCGTATCCGAGATCGCGAGGTAGCCCGCGCTCCCGAGCTCGAGATCGAAGAGTCGACCGGGATCGGACAGGTAGATCTCGTCCTCGTCGTTGTAGATCGCGCGGCCTCGCCCGCCGCAGAAGGCGGGGATCGCGAAGCGGTAGTTGGTGAAGCCCGTCGTCCAGCCGCGGCGGTCGAAACCCGCGAGCTCGGACATCAGGTGGATCCGCACCTCACGGCCTGGATCCCGAGCTTTTTCAATGGAATAGCCGAATACGCGATTGGCGCGGTACTGGGCCGGCTCGGTCCCGAGGAAGATCTCGACCGGCGGTCGATCGGAGGGCGTAGCGCCCGGCGTCGAGGGCAGGATGACGCACTCCATCTCTTCGCGGAGGGCTTCACGGAGCGCCCGCGCGGGCGTCGACTCGGAATCGGGCTCGGTCATCCGGCTGTTCGATGTCATGCGGTGGGTCATGCGGCGGCCCGGTCTTGGGCGAACGCGGGCGGCCTGTGTCCGGTGGGGGGCGGTCGGCGCGCAGTCTACCTCACCGCCGCGCGGAGCTGCGAAGCGGTGGGTCCCTAAACACCCCGCCGGAACCTGGACGGAATGGTCCAGTGCCCTTCGCGTTCATTTTGCTACAAGAACGGCGCTTGTTTCGCCGAGAAACCGGGCGAGTGACTCCAGAGTCCTCGACTCCCGGGCTGATCCGGGGATACTCAATGCCGCGAGCCGGTGAAGACCGGCATCGAGGGGGCTGCACAGGGGGGCCCGGACGCATCAATCGGGATGCTCCCGGCGTGTGCATACGAGAGAGGATGCGAATGAAGATCGGCAATCTTTCGGTCGGCGACGGTGCGCCGCTGCTTCTGATCTGCGGTCTTAACGTGATCGAGAACGAGCAGGACACCGTCGAGGTCGCTCGCACGATCCAGCAGCTCGCCGAGAAGCACGCCTTTCCGCTCGTCTTCAAGGCCTCCTTCGACAAGGCGAACCGCTCCCGCCACGACTCCTTCCGCGGCCCCGGCATCGACGAGGGCCTGCGAACCCTCGCGGCCGTGAAGCGCGAGACGGGCCTCCCGCTCCTGACCGACGTCCACGATCCGAGCCAGCCGAAGATCGCCGCCCAGGTCGTCGACATCATCCAGGTCCCGGCGTTCCTGATGCGCCAGACAGACCTGATCGCCGCCTGCGCCGCGAGCGGTGTCGCGGTCAACCTGAAGAAGGGGCAGTTCATCGCCCCCCACGACATGCGCCACGCGGTCGACAAGCTCAGACACTACGGCTGCGAGGACATCCTCGTGACCGACCGCGGGACCTGTTTCGGATACAACAACCTCGTGACCGACATGGCGGGTCTGGTGCAGATGCGGGCCTTCGCGCCGGTCTGCTTCGACGCCACCCACGCCGTCCAGTATCCCGGGGCCAACGGCGGCTCGTCGGGGGGCGATCGCCGCTTCGTGGCGCCGCTGTCCCGCGCCGCCGTCGCGACGGGCATCGACGCGCTCTTCATCGAAACCCATCCGGACATCGAGAACGCGCCCTGCGACGGACCGAGCCAGATCAGCTTCGAGGATCTGGATCACCTGCTCGCCGAAGTGCGCGCAATCGACTCGGCTCTTCGCAACCTCTCCCCTGCCCGCTGATCGATCTATTCTTTTTCCGCGGCAGCGCCTGATGGCGCCGCCGCGTGAGCTCGGGCCGCGGCGAGCGATCGTGCTGGCGGGGCGTCGTCCGGGCCCGGACGCGCTTGCCGAAGGGGACGGTGCACCGCACCGCGCGCTGCTCGACATCGAGGGCGAGCCCATGCTGGTCCGGGTCACACGGCGACTGCTCGCCTGGCCTTCGATCGAACGCGTCGTCGTCAGCATCGACCGCGCGGATCTGCTCGAGTCCCTCCCCGACTTCGTCCGCTGGCGCGCCGAAGGCCGCCTCGAAATCCTCCCCAGCACCGACTCGCCCTCCCGCAGCGCGCTCGTGAGCCTCGACCACTTCGATCTCTCCGCCGGCCCCGTGCTGGTCACGACCGCGGACCACGCGCTGCTCGACGACGCCATGCTGAGTCGCTTCTTCGAGGTGAGTGCTTCGAGCTCGGCCGACCTCTGTCTCGCCCTCGTCCCGCGAAGCGTGATCCAGGCGCGCTTCCCGGAGACGCGTAGGACCTATCTCCGCTTCCGGGGCGAGGCCTACTCCGGTGCCAATCTCTTTCTCTTTCGCAGTCCCGCCGCGCGCGGAGCCGCGCTCTTCTGGCAACGGGCCGAGGGGCTTCGCAAGCGGCCCTGGCGGATCGCCCGCGCATTCGGGATCCGAAACCTGCTCCGATTCGTGATGCGGCGACTCTCGCTCGAGGAGGGCTTCGCTCAGGTCTCGCGGGTGCTCGGGATCCGGGTCGAAGCGATCGCACTCGAGCAGGCCGAGGCAGCAGTCGACGTCGACAAGCTCGACGATCTCGTGCTCGTACGGCGGATTCTCGCCGAGCGGCGAAACGCCGGCCAGCGCGCTTCGGGTTGATCAGCCCGCGAGCGCGCTAGAAGAGCTGATCCGGGAGCCGTGCGAAGGACCGGGTGTTCGGATCGTAGCCGCGCACCTCGACCGAGAGCTCGAATCCCCTGCCGTCTTTGGACGACCGTGCCGTGTAGACGTGGTACTGCGCGACGCGATCCGGGCGGCTTCCGACCTCCGACGACGACGGGACGCCGATCGCGGGAATGGGCTTGTCGGGGCCATCGAGGAAGTGCACGCGGCGGCGGTGCTTGTGGCCGTGGAGCACGAGCTCGGCGCCGGTCTCGGCGAGGATCTGATGCAGCGCCGTGCGGTCCCAGAGCGCCCGACGTTCGGGCTCGCCCTGGAAATGAACAGGGTGGTGGATCAGGATCACGCGGCACAGGTCGCGGCGCCCGCACACCTCGAGCAGATGACGAAGCCGCTCGCGCTGCGTTGCACCGAGCTCTCCGCCCGCGCGGAAGATCGGTGTCGGAATCGCGGAGCAGAGTCCGATCACCGCGACCCGACCGACGAGGCGGAGCGTCGGATAATCCGCGTGGCGCGGCGCCGCCGCAGGCGTGGTCGGCGCCGTGAGCCAGGCTGCGAGCTCCGCATCGACTTCGCCGGGGAGCTGCCCACGCAGGTAGGGCGCCCAGTGGTCCCAACCGCTCGCCGGCTCGACCGGGACATAGCAGTCGTGGTTGCCGGGGATCAGGAAGACCTGGTCCGGCGAACCGAGCCGCTCGAGCTGTACCCGGGCGGCTTCGAACTCACTGGGAAGCGAGATGTGGGTCAGATCTCCGGTGACGAAGATTCGATCGACGGCCAGCGACTGCACGTCGCGAAACGCGGCCTCGAGAATCGCTGGACTGTGGTGGTGGCGGCGGCTGAGCGCCCAGGACGCGAAGCCCGAGAGCCGCTTGCCCCGGAATCGCTCTGGACCCGCGTGCTCGAGCGTCGTGGCATGCCAATCCGAGAGGTGGGCGAATCGGAAGACCTCGCTCACGCCTTCGATCCCCCCGCTCCCCGCGACCCGCATGGAACCCTCGAGCCCCTGCGCGACTCTGATTGCGTCCGGATAGCCGGGTCGGCACACCCAGGGGAGGTCGCCTGGGCCTGTGATAGCTTCGATCGCCTCGCATTGAAAGAATGATCGAGAGCACGATCGAAGAGGGAGCGCGACGTTGAGAGAGAAATCCGGTCCAGGTCATCGCGCCGCGCGCGCCGTCTCCGCGATCCTGCTGGCCGCTCTCCTGCTCGGGCTCACGCTGTCCGTCGGCGCGCTGGCCGAGGTGCCGAAGGCGCCGGCCGCAAAGACGAAGCCGACCCCTGCCCTCGACCCGAAGGCGCGCATGCAGGTCGGGGATTACGCGAGCGAGTACTGGACGCTCTTCGTCGAGCTCGACAGCGGCCACCGCATCACGCAACGCTTCCTGATCACGAACTCCGGCCCGGGCGACCACAGCGCCGTCGCCGTCGGCCACCTCGCCGAGCGCGGCCGCCCGCCCTACCGCTACGTCAACGGCCGCCGTGAGGGCGCCTGGAGCTTCTCCCCCGACCGCCTCTATTTCGACATCGGTGCGAGCCACCTCGACCTGCACCGGCCCAGGGGTGGCCTCAAGATCACCAAGCAGGACATCGAAATCCGACTCGATTTCGAATTCTCCGAGGCGGTGCTCTCGGGCCGTGTCCCGGCGACCCAGCTGCCGAGCCGTTATTTCGTCGAGGTGTTGGCGGCCGGGGCGGTGACCCAGGGCACCATCAAGGGCCCCTGGATGGCGGCGCCGCTGGCCGTGAAGGGCCATACCTGGCTCATCCACACCTGGACCCCCGACGACGAAGCGGAGCTCCTCGACCGCCGCGTGGACGTCTTCGGGCGCGCGGGCGGGACGATTTTCTATGGGCTCCAGATCACGGACGGCGGCGCGTTCGCAGGGGCCTGGCAGCTCCTCTTACGTCCAGAGGCACGTCCAGCGGCGCGGCCCGGAATCAGCAAGACTGAGTCGAGAATAAACTTCCCAGCGCGCTGGAAGGAGGGCCCAGGGCTGCTCTCCGGAGTCGCTGGTGTCGGGTACCCGGTTCCGGACCGGTTCACCCTCGTGGGAAAACAGGAATCGGGTGAGATTCGCCTCAGCCGCGAATGGTTGCGCTTCGATCCGCTCGAGGTGATCCCTCAGCCGTTTCGCTGGTTCATCCGAAGATCCTCGCAACCCCAGGAGGTCTGGGCGGACACTCGGATCGCGGTTAGCATCCGCCGCGCGCTGGAAAACCCGTCCCTCCCCCCCTCCGGCGAAGCCGAGCTTGTTTCAAACTCAAAACGGGAGACCGAAGACGAGACTGCGGAAAGCAGTGTGACGGGTGTGGCATCCATCACATTCATGAATCCGATCGATCGCCGTTAAGTCCGTGCGTGGGGGAACCATCTGGTTTCGCCCCCTGCCAGAGGACCGGTCGAGTCCCGCGCTTCCCTCACGTATGGGGACCCATTTGCGAATCGGTGTCGTCAACAATCTGCGCGCGGGCAAGAGCCAGGCGCAGGTCGGTCGTATGCTGGGCTTCCTGCGAAGCCATCCGGATGTGCTCCACGTCGAGACGGAGAGTGCCGGCGTCATGCCCGAGGCGCTGGCTGAGCTGGCCGCCAAGGAAGTCGACCTGCTGGTCGTGAACGGCGGCGACGGAACGCTCCAGTACGTCCTGACGGAGATCCTGGCGAGCAACGCCTTCGGCGACCGTGTGCCGCTCGTGGCGCCGCTGCGCGCGGGTCGGACGAACATGAGCGCGATGGACCTCGGCGCCGACCGCAACGCCCTGCGCGGCCTGGCCGCGATGCTGGCGTCGGCCCGGACCGGCCAGATCGCGGAGCGGGTCGAGCCGCGGCGTGTCCTGCGCGTGGCCTACGGCCTGGGCTTCGAGCGCGCGGTCCAGTACGGGATGTTCTTCGGCGCGGGCATCATCAAGCGCGCCATCGAGCTGAACCACCGCCTCTTCGACCAGGACGGTCAGCGCAGCGTCGTCGAAGGCGTCCCCGGCGCCACGCTGGTGACCGCAGGCCTGATCGGCCGCATGATCACCGGAGACCAGTCTGGCATCCTGACCCCGGACAAGGTCCAGATCCTGCTCGACGGCGAGGAAGTGAATCAGGGCGAATACCACCTCGTGATCGCCTCGACCCTGTCACGGCTCTTCGCGCGCATGCGCCCGTTCTGGGGCAAGGGTCCGGGCGGGGTCCGCTTCACCGCCATCGGCGCTCCCTGCGAGAATTTCGGCAGGGCCGCGATCGGCATGCTGCGCGGCCGCCCCTCGGACTGGGTCAACCCCGAGACGGGCTACACCAGCCGCAACGTCGACCATGCGGAGCTCCGCATGAGCTGCGGGTTCACCGTCGACGGCGAGCTCTGGCAGCCCGATCCGGACCGCAGCATCGCGCTCTCGGCCGAGCGGGTCGTGCACTTCGTCCGAGCGTGACGGGCGAGCTCGAAGGCCTCGAAGCGATCGTCGCCCGCGAGCTCGGCCAGGCCGTACGCCCGAGCGTGGACGGATTGGCGAGGGAGCTCGCACGCCGCCATGGTGAAAAGTCGGTGCTCGGGGTCCTCTTCTACGGCTCCTGCCTACGCCAGTCGACCGATGAGGGCGTGCTCGACTACTGGCTCGTCGTCGACGACTACGCAGGCGCCTACCGAAGCAAGCTGCACGCGCTGCTCAACTGGATCGCTCCACCGAACGTCTACTACCTCGAGTGGGAATTCGAAGGCCGCACGCTCCGCACCAAATACGGCGTCCTCTCCCGCAGCGCCTTCGAGCGCGGCACCTCCTTCCGGGCGCTCCACCCCTACGTCTTCGCCCGCTTTGCCCAGCCCGCGCGGCTGCTCGCCTGCCGCGACGACGAGGCCCGGCGTTATTTCACGGTCTGCGTCGCCTGCTCGATCCTCGTGATGGTCTTCCGGCTGCTGTTCCTCCTCCCGCGGCGAGCGGGCTGGCTCCGTTTCTCGCTGGCCGCCTTCTGGCACGACGCCTTCCGGCGCAGCTACGACAGCGAGCGGAGACCCGAGGCCGACGAGACGATCCGCGGCCACTACCTCGCGAATCCCGAGCGCTACGACGAGGTCGGAAGCCTTGCCGTTCGCTGGCTCGCGATCGACGGGCGCCTCGAGCACGTCGTCGAGCACCCGCGTTCCTACGCGATCCAGATGGATCTCGCCTCGCTCCTGATCGGGCGACTGCGCTGGCATGGCATGCGGATTCTCGGCCGCAGCCTCGGCCTCGTTCGGCTCTTCAAGACGGCCTACACCTTCGGCGATTGGGTACCCTACGTCCTCTGGAAGCTCGAGCGTCACACCGGCCGCAAGCTCGAGCTCTCCGAGCGCCAGCGCCGCCACCCCTTCGTCTTCGCTTGGCCGATCATCCTCCGGCAGCTCGCGCGCCGGAACCTGCGTTAGTCGCGGCCGCGAACGGCGAGCAGAGGAGCAGCCCATTGGCCGATCGACCGAGCGTGCTCATCACCGGCGCCTCCTCCGGCCTCGGTGCCGCCATGGCGAATCGCATGGCGTCGCTCGGCTGGCGCGTCTTCGGCACGAGCCGCAAACCGCCTTCCCCGGACTCGGGGATCGAGTGGATCGCGATGGATGTCTGCGACGACGGCTCGGTCGAACGCGGCCTCGCGGAGGTCTTCGCGCGCAGCCCGCGCCTCGACGGCCTCGTCTGCAACGCGGGCTTCGGGATCTACGGGTCGGTCGAGGAGACGTCGCTCGAGCGGGCGCGGGCCCAGTTCGAGACCAACGTATTCGGGGTCCTGCGCGTGGCGAGGCCGGTGATCGCGCGCATGCGGGTGCAGGGAGCGGGACGCCTGCTCTTCGTGGGCTCGCTCTCGGGCCGCGCACCGATCCCGTTCCAGGCCCATTATTCCGCGACCAAGGCTGCCATCGAAGCGCTGGCGTTCTCGCTCGCGAACGAGGTCCAACCCTTCGGCCTCTCGGTCAGCCTGATCGAGCCCGGTGATATCGACACCGCCTTCAACGACGTCATGGACTGGGGCGAAGCGCCGCCCGCCTCCGCCTATCGCGATCGCCAGCAGCGCTGTGAAGTGTTGATCCGCGAATCGCTGCCGAAAGCGCCGAAGCCGGCCATCGTGGCGGACGCCGTCGCCCACGCCCTGACCGCGAAGCACCCGAGGCTCCGCTATGCCGTAGGTAACGAGGCGCGACTCGTCGGGCTCGGCAAGCGACTGCTCTCGGACCGACTCAACCTGAAGTTGATCCGGGACCATTTCGGGATCTAGCTCGCGGGCCGGCCATAGAGGAGTCGCTGGCGAATCGCCTGCGAGCGGGTCGTCTTCGTCATCGATGCCGCTCCCTTCGAGCCCCGCTGGATCCGTCGCGCTGTTCCCGCCAGGACCCGCGCTACGTCTTCGATCTCCGGGGGAGGAATGGCCGAGAAGGCAAGGAAGACCAAGCTGCGTTTTCTCACCGCCGCTTAGCGTCATGTCACCTGGGACTCGATTGGGGCAGACGGCGCGACCTCGAGGTTCGCGCAACAGACGTCGAAACCTGACCCCGCGCCCCGCGGGAGCAGGTGACCGGGCCGCGCAGGTTTGCCATCGCCGAAAGCTCGATCGCCGCTTCGCCGGAGCGCGGCGATCGATCTTCCCAGGCGCCTCCGAGCCATGGAGCACCGCCTCTGAATCGGCTTGACGAGCGCATGCGCTCCGACCATGATGGCGAAATCGGCCAAACATCGAAGGAGACCGTGATGCGAATGCTGCTGTGGATGCTCTTGGTGCTCGCGCTGGCGAGCCCTGCGCTCGCCGTCGACGGCGTCGGCGAGATCAACCAGACCTGCGCGACCCAGACGGGCTGCTTCTCGGGCGATTCCGCAGGATTCCCCGTCACGATCACGACTTCCGGCAGCTATCGCCTGACGAGTCGGCTCGTGCTTCCCAACGAGAACACGGACGGAATCTTGGTCAGCACGTCGGCCGTCTCGATCGATCTGAATGGGTTCGAGATCGCCGGGCCCGTCACGTGCTCCGGTGGACCGATCGTGTGTACGCCGGCGAGCGGGACCGGGTCTGCGATCGATCGATCTATCTCGACGATTCGCGGCATCAGCGTGAAGAACGGCGTCGTGACGGGGGTCGGGTCGATCGGCATTCGCGTCGGAGAACAGAGCGAGGTCACCGGCGTTCGCGTTCGCTGGTGCGCCGCGACGGGAATCACGACCGGGAACAATGCCATCATCCGCGGAAACACCGTCTATCAGAACGGGGGCGACGGAATCTTCACCGGGATCGGAGCGACGGTCGTCGAGAACAGCGTCTATCAGAACCTGCTGGACGGAATCGAGACGAACGCGGGCGCCATGATCTCGAACAACTCGGCGTCCTTCAACGCTGCCACCGGAATCGACGCCGGGTCCGCTTCGACCGTGACCGGGAATACCTCGTACAACAGCGGCATCAATGGGATCGAGGCCGAGGGTTCATGCACCGTGGTCGGCAACACCGTCTACAGCAATACCCTCAATGGAATCGAGGCTCAATTCGGCGGGAACCTGGTCGCCCGCAACAACGCGCAAGACAACGTCGGTTTCGGAATGGTCCTGGCCCTGCAGGACGCTTATCGTGAGAATCTCGTCGGGGGGAACACGGGCGGTACGGTCCAGGAGAACGGCGCGGTCGACATGGGATCGAATTCCTGCAATGCAACGACGACCTGTCCCTGAGCCGATATCGGAGGCGCCGCGCCGCGGGCCAGCGCCAGCATCTGGTCGTTCAGGTCGATCCCGATCACCCGCCCGCGCGGCCCGACGACCTGCGAAGCGATGAAGGCGATCTTGCCCCCACCGCTGCCCAGATCGAGGATCGTCTCGCCCGCCCAGGTGTGCCGGGACGGATCGCCCCAGCCGGAGTCGCGCTCGATCAACTCGGCCGGAATCGCCGCCAGGCAGCGCGGGGCGTAGTCCCCCGGACAACAAAGCGCCGCCTCATTCCCGAAGTCCCCGCCAGCTGCGACGCCTATCGCGCCCGCGTGCGCGCCTTTCCGGAGCTCATCTCGGTGCGGCGCATCGTCGCAGGTGTTGCCCGAGGACGAGATCGCGCTGCTGGTGGCCGCTGCGGCGGCGCGCTGAGGCGCAGCGGACGGGGCCGTGCCATGCGCTTGCGGCGCGCGTAACGCGCTGGCGCCCATCGCCCGCGCGCTCGGCCGTAACACGGATCGCGACCTGACGCTCGGCTTCCCAGAGCCGAATTGCCAGGTCGGCCGCGGCATCCCTACGGGCCCGCGAGTCGAGCGCGGCGACGCGCCGACACTGCCGAGTCCGGCGCGGTCTCTGCCGCATTCGGCACTCCGTCCGCGCCTTCTTGCGTTCCGCGCAGCTCACGGCGTGGCACGTCCGTTGCAATGCCTCCAGGAAAAAGGACCCGCGCCGAATCTGGCGTGGCGTCCATCGAAAGGAGAAGCCTCGTGAAGATTCATCAACGCAAGCTGCCCATTGCAATGCTGGCCGCCGGCTGTGCCCTAGCGACCGGCGCGGAGGTGGCCATGGCCGCCCCGCCTGTGCCCTTCAAGCTGACGAATATCCACTTCGAAACGAACGCGTCGGGTTGCGACTTGGGCATTCAGATCGTCTTCGACACGGACGGTGTTACGGAGGGCTCGGTCGAAGATCCGAACGAGCGGGTCGTCTACAGCTTCGGGACCGCAAGAAATATGGAAGGCACCCACGACCAGACCGAAGGCTTCCAGGAGCGTGTCGAGCCGCCGATCATCGAGCTGGAGAATGGACTCGGCTGCGAGCCTTCCGACGACGCGATCCCGCTGTCCGAGATGCTCACCGCCTGGCCCGCCGGGACGTACGAGTTCGAGGGCGAGAGCGACGGAGTGGAGTTCGAGGGAACGGCGAATCTGACGCACAAGATTCCTGCCGGCCCGGTGATCACCGCGCCGACGGATGGCGCCGTGGTCCCCCACGACGCGCCACTCCTCATTCGCTGGCAGGGCGTGACTCGCCCCGTCCTCCCGAGTCTCGGACCGGTTCAGATCGTCGGCTACCACGTGGTCGTCGTCGACGTCACCGTACCCGTGCTGCCGCCGGGAAAACTGAAGACCGCGCTCGACGCAGACCTCTCGAAGAACGAGAGGACCTTCGTCGTTCCGAAACAGTACCTCGAGCCGAATCGGATTTATGAGTTCGAGGTCCTGGCAACCGAGACGGGTGGCAACCAGACGATCACGGAAGGCGGAGCTTTCTGTACGCCTTCGATCCGTCCCGAGGATTGCGAGCTGCCGTAATCAGGTGCGACGCTCGGGACGTCGAGGTCGTCGGCGACTGCCGGCGGCCTCGAGCGTTTCGGACGGAGCGGCGAGACCGAGAGGCTGTGGAGCAAGCGCGCACCGGCGTAGCGCGCCAGCGTCGTGTCGAAGTCCTGGCCGGCCGGACCCGGGGCCCTCAGTCCGAGAAAACCCTCAGGCGTCGACGACCTCGCGGTGCCCCTGCGCGCGCAGCGCGGCCCTGACCTTCGTGGCCTCTTCTGCGATGGTCTGCGGGCTCGCCTTCGAATCGGCGCGCCCGAAATCGAGATCGTGCGGGCTCCAGATGCACGACACGTGGAGATGCACGTGGCGCACCTCGAGGCCGAGGATCGTGAGACCGACCTTCTCGGGCTGGTAGATTTGGTCGAGGGCGCGGCCGATCGCGTGTGCGACGCCGGTGAGGTGCTGCATGACCTTCGGCTCGAGGTCGGTCCAGGCGTCGACCTCCTCGCGCGGGACGACGAGCGTATGCCCGGGCTTGAGCGGCGCGATCGTGAGGAAGGCGACGCAGACCTCGTCCTTCCAGACGAAATGCCCCGGCATCTCGCCGGCGATGATCTTCGTGAAGATGCTGGCCATGACCTTCTCCTGGTGTTCGAGTGGGCGAACGGATACACGAGATCGGGGAGCGCTCCCAGGGCCCGCGCGCGACGACGGGTGTCGCGGCGCGAAGTGCGCGATACAACCGCACCGGCCTCACGACGGCGAGGAAGTCCGCGACGATGACCGCCCTCTTCTCGATCTCCCCGTGGCTCGTGTGGACCGTCGCGCTCGGGGTGCTCGCCGCTGCGGCCCTGGTCGCCGCGGGGGTCGCCGTCTCCCTCGGACTCGAACGGGCGGCGCGGGGGCGGCGGATCGAGTCCCTGGCGACGCTCGGTCGTGCGGATCTGATCGTCGCCCTCGGCTGCCCACCGCGGGCCCGGAGCGGACGACTGAGCGGTTACCTGGTGGGCCGGGCCCGTGCGACCGCCGCTGCCTATCTCTCGCTGGGCCACGTCCCGATCCTCTGCAGCGGTCGGGGGGCGCCCGCGAACGCTGCCGCAGCCGGCACCAGCGACGAAGCCGAAGCGTTGGCCGAGCTGCTCGTCGCCGCGGGCGTCCCGCGCGAATCCATCCTCTGCGATCGCGACGCCGCCCGCACGATCGATACGATCGACCATCTCACACGGCGATACAGCGGCAAGCGGATCGTGCTCGTCTCCCAGCCGTTCCACCTCCCCCGCGTCCTTTTTCTCGCCCGCGCGCGGGGCCTCGATGCCTGGGGGCTCGCGGCCCCCGGCCCGACCCCCGGATGGCGAGGCCGGGTTCGCGAGGGGCTCGGCTGCCTGCGCGCGGTATGGGACGTCGGCGTCGCGCGGCGCGGGCGTTGACGCCGGCGCCACACCGCGCAGAATCTCGACGAGACGGGCTCGGCGGATCGAGCGCAACCCGGGTCACGGAGACGGCGCGTGCCGAGCCCCTCGAAAAATCGCCTCTCCCCCGACCTGCGACCGCAATCGGCCGAGCTGCGCTTCGAGCTCGATCCCCGCAAGCCCGGCTTTCGCGGCGAGGTGCGTTATGCGGTCCAGCTCGACCGCGCCACCCGAACGATCGAGCTCCATGCGGCGGAGCTCGCGGTGTCGCGCGCGGTGGCGCGCTGCAATGGCAAGGTCGTGAAGGCGCGGATCGAGCTGCAGCCCGAGCGGGAGGTGGTGCGCCTCGACTTCGGGAAGCCGCTCGCCGCCGGCGCCGTGCGGCTCGAGCTCTCGTTCCGCGGACGGGTCAGGCGGGATCTGCGCGGGCTCTATCGCTCGACCGACCGCGAGAGTCCCTGGCTCGCGACCCAGCTCTGTCCGACCGATGCGCGGCGATTTTTTCCCGCCTTCGACGAGCCGGCGCTGAAGCTCCGCTATCGCATCGCCGCGACGGTGCCGTCGGACCAGACCGTGATCTCGAATTCACCGATCGAGTTCGAAGAGGAAGCGGGGCGCGGCAAGAAGACCGTGCACTTCGCGCCGACGCCGCCGCTCTCGGCCTACCTGATCGCCATCGCCGTCGGCCCGTTCGAGAGCTCGCCGGCGCTTCACGTCGGTCCGACGCCGATCCGCGTCTTCACGCTGCCCGGCCAGCAAGCCCTCGCGAGCTTCGCCCGCGAGGCCGCCGCCGAGAGCCTGGCCCGCCTCGAGCGCTGGTTCGAAATGCCACACCCCTACGAAAAGCTCGATCTGTTGGCGCTCCCCGATTTCGCATTCGGCGCGATGGAGAATGCGGGGGCGGTCTTTTTTCGCGACTCGGTCCTGCTGCTGGATGCCGGCCAGGCGAGCCCCGCCGAGCTCCACCGCTCGGCCGAGACGATCGCCCACGAGCTCTCCCACATGTGGTTCGGGAATCTCGTCACGATGGCGTGGTGGAACGATCTCTGGCTGAACGAGTCGTTCGCGACCTGGATGGCCTACGAGATCCTCGAGGGCTGGCAGCCCGACTGGCGCGTCTGGCACGAGTTCGCCCACCGCCGCGAAGAGGCCCTCGAGCAGGACGCCCTCGCGACGAGCCATCCGATCGCGCCGCCGATCCGCAGCGCGCGTGAGGCGCACGAGAACTTCGACGCGATCACGTACACCAAGGGCGCGTCGGTGCTGCGCATGCTCGAGCGCTACCTCGGGAGCGAGCTCTTCCGCGAAGGCATCCAGCTCTACCTGCGCCGCCACCGGGAGCGCCATGCGACGGCGGCCGATCTATGGGCCGCGCTCTCCGAGGTATCGGACCAGCCAGTCGAGAAGATCATCGCGCCGTGGACCCTCCAGACGGGCTTTCCGCTGGTCCGGGTCGAACGCCAGAACGACGATGGCCGCGACTCGATCACACTTCGCCAGGAGCGGTTCGCGGCGGGCCCCGGGCCTTCGCGAATCCCGGTCGCGCGCTGGCCGATTCCCTGGGTCGGACGCGTCGGGCGGGGAAGCGACGGCAACGCACGCGCCATCCGCCACCTCTTCGCGAAGGCCCGCGATACGGCGTCGGGCCAGGGGGCCGCCCTCACCTGGATCTACGGCAACGCGGGCGAGGCGGGCTTCTTCCGGACGCTGCACGGGGAATCGGAGTGGGAAGATCTGCTCGCCGAGCGGGTGAACCTCTCGCCCCTCGAGCGGATCGGCCTCGTCGGCAACCAATGGGCCCTCGCGCGCGCGGGCCGCGAGCCCCTCGGCAAGCTGCTCGACCTCGTCGCAAGCCTCGGCGACGACGACGATCCCGACGTGCTCGCCGCCGTCGAGCGGGTGCTGACCCGCCTGCTTCAGCGCGTGGCGGTACGCCGGAGTCCGGACGTCGAAGCGCGCCTGCGGGCTTGGGTCGCGATCTACTTCGGCGGCCAGATCGATCAGCTGGGGCTCGAGCCGAGCGATCGCGACGACCTGAGTCGACGTGAACGGCGCGCGCGCGTGTTCGCGATCGTCGGCCGGATCGGCCGGGCCGGGAGCGTCCGCGAGCACTGCGTGCAGCAGACCGCGCGCGCGCTTGCGGGCGGCGCACCGCTCGCACCCGAGCTCGCCGACGAGAGCGTCCGCATCGCCGCGAGCCAGGGCGGCGCCGCGCTCCACAAAACACTCGTCCACGCCGCTCGCAGCGCGGCCACCCCCCAGAGCCGTCGGCGCTGGCTTCTCGCCCTCGCGGAATTTCCCGCCCCGGGTGAGCTTGCGAAGAGTCTCGCCGCCACAGTCGATCCTTCGCTCGCTCCGGCGGTCGACCGGGCGGCGCTCGTCGCCGCCCTGCTCGCTCGGGCCGGGACGGCGGAGGCCAGCTGGCGACACCTCCAGAAGGTCTGGCGGAAGCTCGAGCGCGAGTGGCCCCCGATCCTGCTGGCGCGGGTCGCCGGGGGGACGAGCGCCTCCCTCGCCCCGGAGCACGAGCGGGAGATCGGCGCCTTCTTCACGGCCCACCCCCTCGCCGCGGGCCCCCGTACCCTGCGCCAGATCCGCGAGGAGCTCGGCCACGCCCGTCGCTACGAGCCCCTGCTCGGACGCCAGCTCGAGGCCTACCTGGGCCGCTCGTCGGGCCGCTGAGAGCCCGGGCCAAAGCGTGAGCGCCGGTTGCCGTGGCTCTATTTTCTCCTTACTTTCGCCTTTGTGGATACCCCCTCGCCGACGCGCCCGACGCATTCCATGTCCGATGCGCAGTCCGCGCCCCCGCCCGGCATCGCGCACAGCCCCACACAAAGAGGCCGCGGTGCGCAGTCGAACCCGACCGGCCGTTTCGAACGTTTCCAGATCGAGCCCGATCCCAAGGGGCCGGATCCCGCTCGCCGAACCGAGCTCCTCCCCGACCCCTCGCGCACGGCGCTCAGCTTCAACGAGAGCCCCGACATCCCCTTCGACGCGAGCCTGAACCCCTACCGCGGCTGCGAGCACGGCTGTTCGTACTGTTATGCACGGCCGACCCACGAATACCTCGGCTTCTCGGCAGGCCTCGACTTCGAGACGAAGATCCTCGTCAAGGAGCGCGCCCCGGAGTTGCTGCGGCGCGAGCTTTCGGCGCCGCGCTGGGTGCCGCAAGTGGTCGCTCTCTCGGGTGTGACCGACGCCTATCAACCGATCGAGCGCAAGCTCGGGCTGACCCGGCGCTGCATCGCGGTGTTCGCCGAATTCCGCAATCCGATCATGATCATCACCAAGAATGCCCTCGTCACCCGCGACATCGATCTCCTCCAGGAGCTCGCACGACACCAGGCGGTCTCGGTCTCGCTCTCGCTGACGACGCTCGACCCGGAGATCCAGCGCACCCTCGAGCCGCGGGCGTCGTCGATTCGCGAGCGCTTGCGGGCGATCGAGGCGCTCGCACACGCGGGCATCCCGACCGGCGCGCTACTCGGTCCCGTCATCCCGGGCCTCACGGACCACGAGATCCCATCGCTGCTCGAGGCGGCGAAGAGCGCGGGGGCGACCCATGCGAGCTACATCGTGCTCCGCCTGCCCCACGGCCTGAAAACGCTCTTCGACGATTGGCTCCAGACCTACCAACCGCTACGCCGCGACAAGGTCCTCCACCGCCTCGAGAGCCTGCGCGGCGGCCGCCTGAACGACCCGCGATTCGGCAGCCGGATGAAGGGCGAAGGAAATTTCGCCGACCAGATCGGCGACGTGTTCCGGATCTGGGCCCGCAAGCACGGCCTCGACGGCCCGCAGCCTCCCCTTTCGACCGCCGCCTTCCGTCGGCCCGGCGGAACGCAGCTCGAACTGGGCCTCGGGCTCTAGCTCGGAGAGGCGCTTTACACGGAGCGCCGAATCCGTTTCGATCAGACCCGCGCGTCGCTCCCGGTACCGCTCAACCCCCTTGCCGAGGCATCCCATGCACTGGCCCGACCCGTCCCGCATCGACCTCTCCCTCGAAAGCCGCTCGGTCAGCTTCGAGAATCCGACCGGTGCGCGCGGTGCAGGCGGGACGTCCCACGCGGGGCGAAAGGGATCGCCCTTCAAGGAGATCGAGGCCGGGGAACGCGTCGTGCTCGCGGATCTCGAGGGCCCCGGAACGATTCGCCACATCTGGATCACGATTCCGCCGGCACCCCCCGAGCGCATGCGCGCCGCGCGCCTCGAGGTCTTCTACGACGGCCTCGCCGAGCCCTCGATCAGCGTTCCGCTGGTCGACTTCTTCGGCGTGCCGCTCGGCCGGCCGGTTCATCTCGTGACCGCCCTCTCGGCGATCCAGGAAGGGCGCGGCTTCAACGCCTACTTCCCGATGCCTTTCGAGAAGGGGCTCCGCTTCGAGCTCGTGAACGAGTCGGCTGGCCGCCTGCTCCTCTACTACCAGATCGACTACACGCTGACGTCCGACCGCGACCGCGACCGCGCCGGCGATCGGGAGCCCTCGTACCTCCACGTCGCCTATCGCCGCGAGAATCCCACCGTGCAGAAGCGCGACTTCGTGATCTTCGAAGGACTCCGAGGTCCGGGCCGCTTCCTCGGCTCCGTCGTCGGGATCCGCGTGCTGCAGGACGACCTCTTCGCCTGGTACGGCGAGGGCGAGGTCAAGATGTACCTCGACGGCGACACGACCCATCCGACGATCTGTGGCACCGGCCTCGAGGATTACGTCGGCACCGCCTGGGCCATGGGAGCCCACCAGACGCCACATCAGGGCGTTCCCTTCGAGCTCCGCGATCCCGCGAAGCCCGAGCACCGGATGCCCGACCTGACGAGCTTCTACCGTTGGCACCTCGCCGATCCCATCGTCTTCCGCGAGAGCCTGCGGGTCACGATCCAGCAGATCGGCGCCGTCTTCGTACTGCCCGGCGAGATGGAGAAACGCGCCGCGATCGACGCGCGGCACCCCGTCGCGGGCGCGGGTTGGCGGCGCTCGCAGGGTGCGTACGTCGCCGAGTGGGCGATCGCCGAGCGCTCGGACGACTACTGCGCGGCGGCGTTCGTGTACTGCCGGGAGCCTCAGGCGGTGCGGCGCTATGCGCCCGAAGAGGCAACGGCAGCCATCGGCCGCTTCCCGTACGAGATCCCATCGCCCGCGGAAGGGGCGCTCGACTTCGTCGGGGCGGCGATCGAAGGCGACTGAGCCGCCTACCAGCCCGCCAGCCTCGCCGCCCGGTTCTTGTGAAGACGCGGCGTGCCGAGCATGACCCGGTCGAACATCGCGCGCTTGAACCAGATCTGGGTATCGCCCTCCCAGGTGAAGCCGATGCCGCCGTGGACTTCCGTCGCGTCGCGGGCGACCTGCTGGAAGCGCTCGCTGATGTGGCTCTTCGCGATCGACGCGATGCGTGACGCCTCGGCGGGCACGTGGTCCTGGGCGTGGGCCGCGTACCAGTAGAGCGCGCGGGCCGGTTCGATCTCGAGGGCCATCTCGGCGAGCTGGTGCTTCAGCGCCTGGAACTGGCCGATGATGACGCCGAACTGCTCGCGGTTCTTCGCGTACGCGACACTCGTCGAGACGAGCTTGTCCGCGCCGCCGAAGGCGTCGGCCGCCAGCAGCACGAGTCCGACGTCGCACACCCGCTGCGCCGCTTCGATGCCCGCCGCAGCGAGGATTTCGACCGGCGTGTCGTCGAAATGAACCCGGCCGAGGCGCCGCGTCCGATCCGCCGATTCGATGCGCTGGACCTCGATGCCCTTGGCGCTCCGGTCGACGACGCCGAGCTTCCCACCGGCGAGCCCGACCACGAAGAGATCCGCCTGCTCCGCCGCCTCGACGCGCTCCTTCACCCCGCGAAGGGTCGCGCCCGCCGCGAGCTTCCACTGCTCGGGCAACCAGACGTCTTCGGTCTCGGAAAAGGCGATCGTGGCGATCTTCTCGCCGCTCGCGAGCGCCGGCAGGAGCCGCTTCTTCTGATCGGCCGAACCGGCCAGCGAGATCGCGAGGCTCGCGAGCGAATGCGAGAGGAACGGGACGGGGGCCGCATGGGCGCCGAGGGTCTCGGCGACGACCGCCAGATCGAGAATCTCGAGCTCGCTGCCACCGTATTCGTCCGGTAGATGAATGCCCGCGACGCCGAGCTCGGCGAGGCCCTTCCAGAGCACCGCATCGAACCCGACCTCGTCGTCGAAGAGCTGGCGCAGCTTCGCCATCGGACATTCATTGTCGAGAAACTGGGACACCGTCTGCTGCAGCATCCGCTGCTCGTCGGAAAGATCGAAATCCATCTCTACTTGCTCCGATCAGCGGCCGCGTCGCGGGGCAGCCCGAGACCGCGCTCGGCGATCACGTTGCGCTGCACGTTGGCCGTGCCGCCCGCGATCGCGATGCCCACCGTCTGCATGAAATAATTGGTCCAAGTCGACTCCGCCTGGATGTCGCCGCCCATCATGTTGCGTTCGCCCGCGGCCACGATCCCATCGTCGCCGAGGAGCTCCATCGAGAGCTTCGCGACGCGGTGTCCGATATGGGTCGAATGGATCTTGTTCATGAGGCTCATGACGCCGGCACTCTCGCCCTTCAGATCCTTCGTCATCTGAAGAAAGCCCGAGTACTGGTGCGCCCGGATGTAGCCCTCGACCTCGATGAGGCCGCGACGAATCGCAGGATCTTCGATCGCGGGCTTGCCGTCGATCTTGCGTCGCTTGGCGAGCGCGACGAGCGAATCGAGGAGCGCGAGCGTCTGACCGACCGCCCCGATCGAGTTGCGCTCGTGCTTGAGGGTGGTCCGCGAGACGAGCCAGCCCTCCCCGCGCTTGCCGACGATCCAGTTCTTCGGGGTCTTCACGTCGTTGAAGAAGACCTCGTTGAACATCGCCCCGCCCGTCATCTCGCGCAGCGGCCGCACGTCGATGCCCGGCTGCTTCATGTCGATCAGCAGGTACGAGATGCCCGCGTGTTTCTTCGCTTCGGGCTCCGTCCGCACGAGACAGAACATGTAGTCCGCCTCATGGGCCGAGCTCGTCCAGATCTTCTGGCCGTTGATGACCCAGTCGTCGCCGACGAGCTCCCCGCGTGTCTTCAAGCTCGCGAGGTCGCTGCCCGAGCCCGGCTCGCTGTAGCCCTGGCACCAGGCGATCTCGCCCATCACGGTCGCACGGACGAACTTCTCCTTCTGCCACTCTTCGCCGCGGTCGAGCAGCGTCGGGACCAGCATCATCGTGCCGATACCGCGCGCCTCCATCGGGGCTCCGGCGGCGGCAAATTCCTCCTGGATGACCTGGGCGCGGAGCGGATCGGGCGCCTGCTCGGACCCGCCGTACCGCTTGGGAATCGAGCGAGCGAGGTAGCCCTGGGAGATGGCGAGCTCGCGGAAGCGGCGGACCTGGTCCTCCCGGGAGCCCTTGGCGGCGTCGCCCTTCGGCGGCCAGCTCTGCTGGAGAAAGGCCTTTACTTCGGCTCGGAAGGCCTCGAATTCACTGCCGTAACTGAGATCCATACT